>JBBQGJ010000772.1:0-2116 GCA_038322925.1 Mycobacteriales bacterium | reverse complement strand
CGTGGCGGTGGTGATGGTGTTGCAACGCATCGAGGGCGCCAGCGACCGGGAAGCGGTGGACCGGTTCTGTTTCGACGTCCGGTGGAAGTACGCGGCGGGTGGCCTGGATTTCGACTATCCGGGGTTCGTGCACACGGTGCTGGTGGACATGCGCGCCCGGCTGGCCCGATCGGAGTCCCCGAACCGGATCTTCGAAACCGTGCTGGAGGTGGCCAAGGCCGCGGGGCTGGTGGGACGCCGGCGGGTGTTGGACTCCACACCGGTGTATGACGCGGTCGCCCCGATGGACACTGTCACGCTGATCCGTTCGGCGATCCGCGGGCTGCTCAAGGTCGCCGACAGCGAGTTGGAGGGACAGTTGCGGGCGGTGCTGGTACGCGACGACGACTACGCCGCCGCGGGTAAACCTGTGTGTGACTACGACGATGCCGCCGCGCGGGTGGCGATGGTCGATGCGCTGGCCACCGACGCGATGGCGCTGCTGGCGGTGCTCGACGGGCGTCAACTGTGCAAGGGGCTCACCGAGGCGGCGGCATTGTTGGCCACCGTGGTCGGCCAGGACCTCGATCAAGACGCCGACGGAGTGTTCCGGATCGCCCGCCGGGTCGCCAAGGACCGGGTGATCTCCACCGTGGACCCCCAAGCCCGCCATGGGCACAAGACCGCGGCGCACGGTTTCGACGGTTACAAGGGGCACATCGGGATCGACCCCGACTCCGAGATCATCACCGCCACCACGGTCAGCGCCGGCAACGCCGGGGACGCCGCCCTGGCCGAAGACCTCATCGTCGACCTGCTCGACGACGGCACCCAATCCACAACCAGCGGAACCCAATCCGCAGCCGGTGGCACCGAATCCGCTGCTGGCACCGCTGATCTTGCCGACGGAAAGACCGGGCAGGCTGAGGCCGCCGCCGCGACCGGCGACGGTGGGGACGCTCCCAGCGTGTACGGCGACAACGCCTATGGCACCGGGGAGTTCCACGAGGTGCTGGAGCGGGCCGGGATCGACTCCAAGTGCAAGACCCAGCAGCCGGTCGCCGCCGGCGGATTGTTTCCCAAGGACCGCTTCGACATCGACCTGGGTGCCGAGGTCGTGACCTGCCCCGCCGGCAACACCGCACCGATCCGGCGTGGCACCGACGGGACCGGCACCGCGAGCTTCGCCGGGGTCTGCGCCGGCTGCCCGCTGCGCGGCCAGTGCACCACCGCCGCAGGTGGGCGCACTGTCAGCGTCGGGGTCTACGAACGGCAACTCGCCGCGGCCCGGGTTCGTCAACGCGACCCGAACTGGGTCGCCGACTACCGGGGCACCCGCCCCAAGGTGGAACGCAAGATCGGGCATCTGATGCGCCGCCGTCACGGCGGACGCCAGGCACGGGTCCGCGGCATGACCAAGGTCGCCGCCGACTTCGCGCTCCTGGCCGCCGCCGTCAACCTCGCACGCCTCGGGGTGCTCGCCGTTACCGGCGTACCCGGTCGCCGATGGGCCACAACCGGATGAGCCACCAGGCGGGGCCGACAGCCTTATCCTGCAGCCGAATTCATCACCGCGACAACACCACAACGCGCCGGGCGAACCGGACCGCCTCGGCCAGGCCAGCTCCCCTCGATCCGCTCGACCGCCCCGAGCGCCGACTCCTCGCCGTTCCCGCCCCCGAAGCTCCCTCGCGCAGCCGTTCGACACCAGCCACCTAGGGGGTCTTCGTGCTCCCAGATGCGGACGCTGATCCAGCCTGCCGCCAACAGCCGGCTGTCGGTGTCGCGGTCGCGCGCCTGGTTACCGTCGACTTTGTCCGCCCAGAATCGTGCATTGGTGGCAGCAACGGTGTGATGTGCGGGACATCCATGCCAAAAGCACCCATCAAGGAAGACCGCGACCTTGGCCTTGGTGAAAACCAGGTCGGCTGTGCGTCGCACACCGGTGAGCGGACGCGATGAGACGCGGTAGCGGAGACCGAGCGCGTGCACTGCGCGTCGCAGTGCCAACTCGGGCTCGGTATCCCTGCCCCTGTTCGACTGCATGCTGGCCCGCACTGCCGACGATGACGCCCACGAATTCACCACACGGCCAGGATAGAAACGGCGCGCCGGGCGCCTGCTGTCGGTGGCGGTG
>JBBQGJ010000771.1:0-2120 GCA_038322925.1 Mycobacteriales bacterium | reverse complement strand
GGCGCCGGTCCGGTTGCGGTGGCGCAAGCGGCGGTGGCGGTGTCGAGAGCCACGATGTCCGCGGGGGTCGTTCACCGAGTCGATCCCGGCGGTCCCGGCCCGGGCCCGGGTCACGACCCGGCTCCGCGCCGAGTGTGGGGCTGGTGTCGCGGAACGGTTCTCGTGCGTACAGGCCGGCGCGGAGCACTACCAGGTGTCGTGGCCGGTCGCCCACGCCGCGTTCGTCGCCCACGTCACCGCTGTCTTGGAGGCGCCGTTGCCGCCGGTGGCGGTCCTCGGGGTCGACGAGACCCGCCGCGGGAAGATCCAGTGGGTCCAGGACCCTCTGACCTGCCGGTGGACCGTGGCCGCGGATCGGTGGCACACCGGGATCGTCGACGCCGCCGGCACCGGCGGGCTGCTCGCCCACGTCGACGGCCGGACCGCCGCCGCCGTGTCCGCCTGGCTGACAGCGCAGCCCGAGCCGTGGAGGGCGAGGATCAGCCACGTCACGATCGACCTGTCCGCGTCCTACCTCAAGGCCGTCACCGACGCCCTCCCACACGCGGTGGTGGTAGCAGATCGGTTTCACCTGGTCCAGCTCGCCAACGGCATGCTCACCGAGGTCCGGCAGCGGGCCACCCGCGAGGTCCGCGGCCGCCGCGGCCGCAAAACCGACCCGGAGTGGGCCCGCAGGCGCCGGCTGCTCACCGCCCACGAACGGCTCCGCCCCGCCTCGTTCGCGACGATGTGGAACGACCTGGTCGATGCCGGCGACCCCGGCATCGAGATCCTCCACGCGTACACCGTCAAGGAGAACCTGCGAGCCCTGCTGGCCCTCGCCCCGACCCCCGGCACCGCCGTCCCGGACCGGTCGGTGATCTCCCACCGGCTGTGGCGGTTCTACGCCCAGGCCGCCGCCTGCGAGATCCCCGAGGTCCACCGCCTCGCCGAGACCATCGAGACCTGGTGGCCCGCCGTCGAAGCCGCCATCACCACCGGATACTCCAACGCCAGATCCGAGGGCTACAACCGCCTCGCGAAACACCAAGGACGCAACGCCTTCGGCTTCCGCAACGTCGACAACCACCGCCGCCGCATACGCTGGGCCTGCACCCGCCAACACCGACGGGCGTCAACAGCCCTCAACGAGGTGCCCGGCTAAGTTCGAAGAGCCCCCAACGCCAGGTCGGCGAGCACTTGCCCATCACGCTGACCCGCGATCAGGGCGTCCAAGATGGCTCTGCCGGACTTGCCGAAGATGTCGGCGGCGACAACGGACAGTTTGACGCCTGCATCTTCAAGAAGCTTCTCCACCTGCTGCTTCTCCCGGGTGCGCTCGGCCATCAGGATCGAGCGCCGGCGGGTCAGATCGCGCAGCCGGCGGATCGGTGCTGGCGGCACGAAGTTGGGACGTACCAGGCCGTGCGCGACCAGATCACAGATCCACTCGGCGTCGGTCATGTCCGTCTTCCGACCGGGCACCGCCCGCATGTGTCGGGCGTTGAGCAACCAGCAATCGAAGCGACCTTCCAGGACGTAGAACACCGGACGCCAGTAGTCGCCCGTGGACTCCAAACCGACTCGAGTGGTCCCGTGCTCGGCGAGCCAGTCGGCCATGGCCAGCAGGTCGGCAGTCATCGTGGTGAACTTGCGTTTGCTGATTCGCCATCCGCCCCCAGGATCGGGGATGCGGACGCAGGCCACCAAGGATGCCTTCGCTATGTCCAGTCCCGCCGCGCGGGACACCACCGTCTCGATTGCCATCGATCTCCACTCTCCTTGGTCGTCTTCTCGCTCAATGCGGCGATGGTCGGCCAAGTGGGAGATGTATCGATTGAAGAGTTTGACTCACGTGCTCAAGGCAACAATCCAGGGCACCTACCCCGGCTCCCGCGTCCGGTTCCGTACGGGCTCATGACACCAAGTTCGGGATGCGACGTCTACCCGGCCGACCACCGCACCCATTTTCGGCTCTCCGGTCGTTCCCGTGGGTCCGAGTTGAGCGCCTGAACGTGCTGCACGCCGTGCCCTGTCTAGGTTCTGGGCTGTCGAAGGTCCAAAACTCGGAACGGGGAACGGCGTGCGCAACGCCACGGTATGGGCATGTTCGGGGTCGAGAAGTCGAGCGTGATTGATGG
>JBBQGJ010000770.1:0-2143 GCA_038322925.1 Mycobacteriales bacterium | reverse complement strand
ACCGCCCAGGCGATCACCGCCCAGCAGCAGCGAGTCCGCCGCCGCTATCCCGACGCGCCGATCGCGACGCTCAAACTGCTTCCCGCGGCCTGGCGCAACTCGAAGGGCACACGGGCGATCACGGTCGGGCCGCTGTCGACCCAGCACCGCCGGTGGGTGGACGCGCTGCCGATGTTGTGCACCGACGACGGTGCCGAGTTCGACAAAACCAAGATCGTTCTCTACGCGTATCGGCATAGCTACGCTCAGCGCCACGCCGACAACGGCGTGGGCATCGACGTGCTTGCCGAGCTACTCGATCACCGGAACCTGAACGTCACCCGCGCGTACTACCGGGTCGGTGAAGACCGCCGCCGCGCCGCCGTGGACACCGTGACCGCAATGAGTTTCGACCGGCACGGCAACCGCATCTGGGGCCACGCGGCGGCGCTGCTGGACTCCGAACGCGCCCGCTACGCCGTCAGCGAGGTCGCCGTGCCCTACGGGCGCTGCACCGAACCGTCCAACGTCGCCGCCGGCGGCGCCGCCTGCACTGTCCGGTTTCGCTGCGCCGGTTGCGACCACTTCCGCACCGACGCGTCCTACCTGCCCGAACTGACCGGCTACCTCGACGACCTGCTGCGCACCCGGGAACGCCTGGCCGCGGCCATCGACGGCATCGATGACTGGGCCCGCGCCGACGCCACCCCCAGCCAGGAAGAGATCACCCGCATCCGGCAGCTGATCGGGCGCATCAACACCGACCTCGAGCAGGTCAGCGACACCGACCGCGCCGCCATCAACGACGCCATCAGCACGCTTCGTCGCCACCGCGCCGTGTCGCTGGGCATGCCAACCACCATCCGCGGCGCCACGCCCGCCACTGCCCAGGAGGTCACCACATGACCATCGCCGCCCCCACCGAGCCCGGGCGCACCGATGCGATGCGTCGGGGCCGGCAATCCGACTCCGACCGCCGCCGCCAGCGGGTCACCGCCGCCCTGCAACGCGCTGCCGCCGACGGCACCGAGATCAGCGCATCGGCGATCGCCCGAGCCGCCGGGGTGGACCGCAGCTTCATCTACCGCCACCGCGACCTACTCCAACAGATCCACACCGCCCAGACCGCCCCGCCCGACGGCGGGCAGGCCACCGGCCCGGCCGTCACCCGCGCTTCGCTGCAGGCCGACCTGGCCGCCGCCAGCGAACGCGCCACCCGGCTAACCGGCCGCATTCGGCAACTGGAAACCCGCCTATCCGAAGCGCTCGGCGAAAAGGCCTGGCGCGAGTCCGGCCTGTCCGCCCCCGCCGACATCGACGCCCTCAACCAGAAGATCACCTACCTCGAGCAACAGACCATCGACCTACGCCTGCAACTCGACGAACGCGACCAGGACCTCGCCGCAGCACGCGCCACCAACCGCGAACTCATGACCCAGCTCAACAACCCCCCACGACACCGATAACACGCCGCGAGCCACACGCAGACCGAGGACCCCGCTGTGGCACCAATTCAAACATGATCGGGGCCAGCCGGTTGCCCCGTGGGTGCACGCAGCACGGCCCAGCAGAAGGCCAACGCCACAACGACTTCCGGACCGTACTGGCGCCCGCGGTCGGCCGGGGGCCAACAATCCGCGGCATGAGCGCGGGGACCGGCAACGCCTTACCGGCATGGGCCCCGATGCCAGTCCGTCGTCGCGCACAACTCGTCCAGGATCACCTTCTCTTCCAGCCCCTGTCCGCACGCTTGTAACCGGTCACGATCGTTTTCGTGACCGCCTGTCGCTGCACTGTCTTCAGTCCCATGAGTCGGGCCTACCCGAACCCGGGCATCAGCACCGGCGCGCCGCTACGCGGGCATCCGTTCGTGAATCAACGACCAGGCCTTGGCCGGCCATCTTGATGACTCAACGCGAGGACTTGCACTACACCTGCCGCGCACGCTAAACCTATGAAACAGCTTATGGGCGAAGCAAAATCGTCCGCACTGGAGCCTCGTCGGCGCCGGACCCCCAGAGAAGGTGCGAGACGTCGTGTTCGACGAAGACCGTCATCAACTCCGCACCGGCAATGGACCACAGGTCATGGCCACCCTGCGCAACACCGCGATCAGCGTGCTCCGCCTCGGCGGGCACACCAAAATAGCCACCTCGTTACGACA
>JBBQGJ010000769.1:0-2145 GCA_038322925.1 Mycobacteriales bacterium | reverse complement strand
ATCTCTCCCCGGAAGTGACGAGCCCGTACTCCGTAGCGTCAGCACTGCGCGCGACCATGCTCCACCGGAACTACGGTTCCCCGCTTCGAGGCTGAACGCAGGTCTTCCTCCGCCCTGGCACGTCAGGTGCTTGGCTCATCCCCTTCTCCCCTTCGTCGGGCGGGAAGCACAGAGTGCGCCGAAGTCAGGTTCGCACAGCCCCACCACCTGCGCCAGCCCCTACGCAGGTTGGTCGGCTGGCCCAGGTGGTCACCAGGCTGCAGGTACGGGGTGGGTCCGGGGATGCCGCCGTTGTAGTGCACTGTGCTGGCTCGCCGGGCGGCAAACGGGCTCGCCCCGCGATTGCTTCCAGGGGTGATGCCGAAAGAGCTCGACACCCGACCCGCTGGCGAGAGCGGTTGTCTGGATGAGGCTTTCGCTGAGTATCTGGGTGTAGCGGGTAGCGTCGGCCCGGACACGGCCGGGACCGCCGAGGACGATGCCGGCCATGGCCGGTCCGCCGAGTTGCAGCGCGGGCACCGCCGGCTCAGCGGCCGCATGTGCTCACAGTCCCAGGGTGTGCAGCAACTCGGTGTGTTCGTCGGTGTCAGTTCGCCGCGGGCGTACCGCTCCCGGGCCGGCGGTTGATCACGTTGGTGCGTAAAGGATCTCGGGCATTGTAAGTCCGGACGCGTTTGTGTGGCTGCTCCTTTACGACTGCAGATGACCGATCTGGTTCCGGCTGGCCGGGATCAGCCGTTGTGGAGGACGCTGCGTGCCCCGCTTCGGCGACTGACTCATCACGCCGCTTATCCGATGTTCGCCCGGGCCAACGCCCAGGTGCGGGTGAACTGGTCCCTTCATGATCTGCGGCAGTGGGCCGCGTATCGGGTCCCGAGATCCGCAGATGCCGTTGACGGACGTGCAATGGGTGCTGGGACACGCCCAGCTGACCACTACCCCGCGGTAGCTGTTGCCGTTGCCCCAGGACGTGATCGCGAAGGTGTTGGCGTTCCACGCCCGGCGCACCGAACTACAGCCCGCTGCGCCGCCGGCGGGGTATCGGCCGGAGTCGTTGACATCCTGTTCGGGACGGACCGGTGATGACGACGGCCGGGACGGACCGCGGCACATCAGCGGTCATCGGGTCCGGGTCGCCACCACCGCCACCCTTGCAGTCATCGCGGTCTTAGGCGCTCAGGGCGCGGTTCCCGGCCCGCCCGGTCGCCACTTTCTGTCCGGCGACCCGCGCGTCCCGCGAAGCGGTGCTTCGGCGGTTGGAGTCGGCGCCGTTCGTGACCGACTCCTCGGCCGGTGAGGACAACCGACGGCGCGGTGTTCGAATCGTGCTGGACTGGCTTTCGGCGCAACCGGGCGACACCTGGCAGCAGCGGCGGCCGTCCGGCGGCGCCGATGGCGACGGCCGGCTCGACTGGCGCAGGTTGCCGATCAGATGGCGCAAGGAGACACGCCGTGGGACTGCAGGTTCGACGCCGCGGTCCTCGGCGATGCCTCCATTGTCGGAAGGATCGCGTTGGGGTTTCGCAATCAGGTCAACCACAAACGCCGCATACGATTCGCGTGCACCCGCGCATCCCGCCGGGCGACAACCAACACCGTCGAGCCCTGCTACGACGACCCGATAGACCCGAGGTGATGTGCTGGAGGCCGATCAACTCGCGATCGAGCCGATCCCCAAGACCTCCGCGACCGAGCGGGTGGTCGCGGACCTGCTGGCCATTGACGCGCCGGCAGCGCGCGCCGAGCGAGTCCGCGACTCGGTTCCGCTCTGGTTTCACACCTTCGCCCTGGCGCCCGGGATCTACACACCGGGCATCGCACGCGACCACGGCTACCGTCTACCGGTGGTCGACGCGGACCGCTTTGCGGGGCAGAGCGTCCTCGACATCGGCGCGTTCGACGGCTTCTACAGCTTCCTGGCGGAGGCCCGCGGTGCGCGCCGCGTCGTCGCGGTCGACAACGAGCAGTACGTCCAGTGGGTGCGCACCCGGTTCGGCGTGAACCTGCCGGCCGGTGCCGGCTTTCACGCAATCGCCGAGCTCCTCGCATCGCGGGTCGAGTACCACCGCATGGACGCGCTGGACGTGCGCGAGCTCGGTGAGCGCTTCGACGTTGCGTTGTGCTTCGGAATCCTGCACCGGGTGA
>JBBQGJ010000768.1:0-2168 GCA_038322925.1 Mycobacteriales bacterium | reverse complement strand
CCGGGACGCGGTGATACCCGCTGTTCGAGGCGGCAGTCACCCGGCGCCGGGGATGATCTGCGCGTCGGGTCCCGGGAAGACAACCGACTGGTGGTTGTCACCGACCCATCGCACCGTGAAAGGCGGCTCACCGTGGGCAGCCGTTGCCACAATCTCGGCCCTGCGCACGCGCCCCCGGTCGGTGTGACTGTGCACCGCCAGCCAACCGCCTGAATGTGCCTGCATCGTCAGATCTCCTCGCCGGACGGTCCGGATCGCTGAACGGTGTGCCACTCAGGGCCACGGAAGCTGGCCTTCCCGCGCGCAGCGAAACAAAGGGATACGGGCTCATTGCAGCACGCGGCGGCGGCAGGCGGCGCATCGGCCGGGCTGCGGCGGCGGGCCAGGCCGGGTGAGGTCCGATTCGCCTCGGCAGGCAAGGGCACCGGCACCCACATCGCCGTGGAGAAGCTCAATCGGGACCTGCACATCACGGCGTTGCACACACCGCCGGGAGCCACCGATGCAATCACCGATGTGATCGAAGGTACGGCTGCCGGGCGCACCGCATACGCAATGGTGCCGATCCCAACGGCCACCCCCCATATTCAAGACGGCGGCCTCGTCGCGCTCGGGGTCAGTACTGTGCGCCGCTCACGCCTGCTACCGGATGCGCCGCCGCTCGCCGAGGCCGGCGTTGAAGGCTTCGACTTCCCGATCTGGTACGGAATCTGGGCTCCGGCCCGAAACCCGCACGAGATCGTCAGCAAGCTTGCCCGCGACATTTCGAACGCGCTGGCCACAGCAGAACTCCTGGACTGGCTCAACCGGCACGACGCGGATCCCATGCGCATGACCCAAACCGAGTTCGCGGCCTTCGTCGAAAGCGAATGTGAACGCGCAACGCTGCTGCTGTCCTCCGACTGAGCGCCACGGCAGGCTCCAGCGCATCCGGACCATGCAGCGCGCTGCACCGGTGGGCATTGGTCGATTCATTTCTGTCCAGAAAACGGTCGGCCGGTCCGGTCCCTCGTGATCGTAGCCGCAAGGCCGGGTCCGGGCCGGCGGCGCGCCACCCTCCCACAGCGGCGCGTCGCCCACCAGTAGGAGCCTCACTCCGACCCCGAGAACGCGCGATCTGTCCGTCGCGCAAAGGGATCCCTCAACCGCCCGGGGGCACTGCACCAGCAGTGCCCCCCTCGCGGGTGGTGTGCGGCCAGTCGGGCATTTGATGCCGCGATCCGATCGTTCGGTTGCCCACCGGCCGCCGCGAGGACGATCCCGCACGCAGGGTGAAGCGTTGCTCGATACGTCCGGCCGACCAACCGCATCGCCGTGGCCCCCGCGATGAAGAGACTCCCTGTGCTCGTCACACGCACCGCGTCGGTCCGAAGACGACGCCACGCCGATTCTCCCCGACCTTCGCTGAGACCGGCCCCACGCCTGGCACCGCAAGGCTTCGAGGATGCTGCGGGGCTCGGGCTCGGACGGCGCACGTTCAGGTCACGGTCCGCGGGGGATGATGTCGTCGCAGTGCGCGACGAGGCAGAGCGCGACCCCAACCGTGGGCGAGTGCACTGGTCAATCCGGACCGCGATACCCCTGGGCTGGGCGGTCATGTCCGGTCGGTCGTCAACGAACCTCCAGCGATGGCATTTGCAGTGCCGCGGTGGCCGGCGACCAGTGTGTTGCGACGACGTCGGCCAGGCTCGGCATTGTCGCGCCCACGCTGGCGCGGGGATCCGCCGAGTTCCTCGGGCGACCCAGTCGGGCGAGTACTCCGACGCGGATCGCGGGACGTACCGGCGCGGTGTCGGGCAGGCCGGCACGGGAACGGGCGACCCGCACGGCGTCCCGAAGCCCGCCCAGCTCGTCGACCAGGCCGGCGTCTACGGCGTCGCTGCCCGTCCAGACCCGGCCGCGGGCGACGCCGTCGATCTCGGCGACGGTCCGGCCGCGGCCCTGCGCGACCTTCGCCACGAAGTCGTCGTAGACCGCGTCCAGGGCCGCGGCCAGCCGTTGGCGTTCCTGTTCGTCGAAGCCCCGGCGGGCGGAGAACATCAGGGCGTGCTCGCCGCGGGAGACGGCTCCGGTGGTCAGGCCGAGCCGCTCGAGCAGCGCCCGCAGGACCACCTTGCCGCCGAACACGCCGATCGACCCGGTGAGGGTGGCGGGCAGGGCGAGGAGCT
>JBBQGJ010000767.1:0-2169 GCA_038322925.1 Mycobacteriales bacterium | reverse complement strand
TGCGGTGCGGTTCCCGGGCGCCGTCGTACGCGGTCTGCCAGGCCTCGATGTCGTCTATGTTCATGCCGCACGCTGCGCCGGTCGGCGGTCCAGGTACCAGGACATGTACTGCTCGATGGTGTCCTCGTCCATCGGGTAGGTGAGAATGCCTGTACCGAGCAGGGCTTCGACGTTCCCGACCTGGAAGTGCTTGGTCCCGCGCAGGTAGGACCGGTAGAAGCCGAGCCGCTGGTCGACCTGTTCGTCGATGGAGGTGAATTCTCGGACGTCGTCGACGAAGACGGGTTGCCGCAGGCCGAGCAGGCGGGTGCCGACGGTCATGGCGTCGGCCAGGGTCGGCATCGCGGTGTTCGCCAGGTGGTAGACGGGGTCGCGGCCGCCGGCCGTGGCGATGCCCACGGCGGCCCGGGCGACGGCGTCCACCGGGATGAGGTTGAGCCGGGTGTGTGCTTCACCGCGGATGCGCAGCGATCGGAACGCGAGCAGGTCCCCGAGAACCCGGCCGACCTCGACCTGCAGTTGGCGCAGTTGCCGCAGGAACCCGTACAGGCCGGTGGAACTGCCGGTGGCGAAGGTGCGGCTGTGGCCGATGACGATACTGGGCCGGAAGATCCGGGTCTGGGGCAGGCCGGATCGCAGCACTGCCTGTTCGGCTGCCGCCTTGCTGCGCTCGTACTCGTTGTTCATCGACGCCTGTTGCTCGGTGTCGGGTTGGGCGGGGATGACGCCCGAGCGTGTGCCGCACACGTAAGCGGTGCTGACGTAGTTGAACACCGGGACGTCGCGCCGCCGGGCGATGTCCAACATGCCCTGGGTGCCGATCACGTTGTGCAGGTTGATCTGCTCGGCGCGCTGGTCCTCGAACTCCAGAGACGCTGCGCTGTGCCAGATCTGGTCGAACCGTCCGAGGGTGTCGACTTCGGTTCCGCAGCCGGGTCGGGTGATGTCGCCGGGTATCGCGGTACAGCGCGCGTCGATCTCATCCAGGAGGTGCTCGGCGTCGTAGGCGGTGGCGGTGGCGCGCAGCGACCTGTGCAGCCGCTGCTGCGCGGTGAGCCCGGCGGTGGGCCGGACCAGGCAACTGACCCGGTCCGGGGTCTTGTCGAGCAGTTCCAGGACCATCGCCCCGCCGACGAAACCCGTTGCGCCGGTGACCAGGTGGTGCTCAGTGGTGGGCATCGTCGTTCTCCAGGTGAAGTGCGTGCAGGACCGGCGCGGGCCACGCGGCGGTGTCCTCGCCGTGGGCGAAGATCAGGGCGAGCACGATCCGGTCGACGCCGAACGCCGCGCACAGGCTGTGCGCCGGGGCGGCGTCTGAGGTGCTGATCGCGAACCGGTTGCCGAGGTGGTCGGCGTGCTGGTTGACCGAGGCGATGGCGGTGAGCGGACCGCCGGGTTCCAGCGGCACCCGGAGTTCCAGTTTGAACCCCTGGTCGCGCTGGGCGGCGGCGAGCAGGCGCCGGCCGGGTCCGAAGAACGGGTCGGAGGCGGGGTCGACGCTGGGGGTGAGCCCGAAGGAGGTCAACAGGTCGGTGACCAGGGCCAGCCACTGCGTGTGCTGCCCGACGCACCAGTCGCGGGTGCCGATGCCGACGAATTCCCGCATCCGGAAGGACCGGAAACGGCCGAGTTCGGTGGTGGCCTCCGCCCGGAAGCAGAACCCCCGGACGTCCGCGACAACCGGGTGATCCAAACGGGAGTCGGCGTACCCCGGGTACAGGTGGTAGCAGACGGCTGGCGAGAGGACGACGTCGCTGGCGGTCATCTCCGGCCCCCAGTCGGGGCCGGTGTCCGCGGTGGCCAGCAGGTGCCCCATGGTGGCCGGGGTGCCCCGCCAGGTGCTGACGCTGCCGACGAGCTGCGGGAACGCGGCGAGGTACTCGGCGCGGACGATGGTCGATCTGGGGATCACCGGTGGGTAGGTGACCGCCGACCCGGCGGCGGGGGAGACCGCGGTGATGGCGACGTTCACGCCCTGCGCGATGCGCTCGTACGCGGCGGACCAGCCGAACACGCCGGCCGCGTCGCTGCGGGTCACAAGCGGTGAGCTGGATTGCGGTACAACGGTTGTCATGACTGCCTCCTGGTGAGCATCAGCAACTCTGAGTTGACGGTGAGCAGGGTGTGGTTGGAGATCATCAGCCGGGCCGAGCAGATGTCCCGGAGCTG
>JBBQGJ010000766.1:0-2180 GCA_038322925.1 Mycobacteriales bacterium | reverse complement strand
CTGGGTCGACGACGCGTACGGGCTGATCAGCTGGAAGATGGACCTCGAAATCGGCCACCACGTCGACACCCGCTTCAACAACCCCGACTTCGTCGCCTACGCCGAGAGTTTCGGCGCGAAGGGGTACCGCATCTCCTCGGCCGGCGAGCTACTGCCGACCCTGCGTGAAGCGTTGGGAGCCAATACCGTCAGCGTCATCGCCTGTCCGGTCGACTACACGGCCAACAGTGCTCTCATTGCGTCGCTCGGCGAACTGGACGAGTCCTGGTCATGACGCTCTTCACGACGTAGCAGACCGCACTGGTGAGGTAGAAGCCCGCCGTGAGCAGCAACCAGCGTTGGAGAAACGGCTCCTGGGTCAGGCCGGTCGCGGCGGTGTAGGTGAAGGCACCCTGCCGGATGATGCCGGGAAAGAACAGTGCGAACGTCAAAGCGGTTGCCAGCGTGGGCATCCGGATGTAGTTCGTCAACGGCACCCGGTGCGGATTGGTCGGTTTCGCGTCGCGCTCCTTGGGCAGAACCCGTTCCGCCAAGGCATAGAGCGGGAACAGGATGAGGTCATGGCCGATAACGGCGACCGCGAACCAGACCGCGATGGACTGCCACCACACCTTGGGGTTGAACAATTGATCGAATCCGAGCACCGAGATCGTATAGGCACCAAGTGCTAGGGCACCGAGGAACACGATCAGGTGCAGGAGGTGCTCGCCGTACAGCCGCCGCACCACTGTCGACATGTTGCGCATCAGACCTCCCGGAAGTCAATGGAGGCAACCCACTTCGTGCAATGCACCCCGGGAAGAGCGGGCACGATGATCCGGGCCGGATAGCCGTGATCCAAGGACAGGTCGGCGCCGTTGACCTGAAACGCCAGCAACGAATCGGGGTTGAGGACCTGATTGCGCTGCAGCCGGGCGTGATTGAACGCTCCGAACCGCTCAAGCGAAGAGACGACGGCCGAGCCCGGATCCGGACGCCCGGCACCCGCGGCAAGGTCTGCCAGTCGGATACCCGTCCACGTCTCGACGGTCGACCAACCCTCGACGCAGGCCAGTGGCAGATCCACCGTGTGCTGGGGCATGGCGGCCAGCATGGCCCTGTCGAGCACGACCGGTCGCGGGCCGCCGAGCAGTGGCAACCGCCACCGATCGCCCGTCAGGGCCGGGTCGATACGGGCCGAGAAGGCCGTGCGGTTGATCTGAAAGTCGTTGGGACCGTCGCCATAGCTACGACCCCTTGGTAGCAGGACCGCGAACTGGCGAGTCCATCCGCCGATGGTCTGACCGGCGGTCAGCACCGCGACCAGCAGCGCGCCGCCGCCGACGACCGCCAGGATCCCTCGTCGGCTCAACGTGGGCGGGTCGGGATCCGGCGCCACCAGGCCGTCCTCGTCGAGAGGCTCGGGCAGGGTGTCGGCCCGCGACGTGGCGAGCACCCTGCGCATCGAGCGCGAGCGCAGGCTGCGAATCATCGTCGGCAGTTTGATGGCGACGTGGGCGACGAAACCCGCGATGAACACCCACGCGCCGAAGTAGTGGGCGGTGTAGAAGCTGAACCCGAAGATGTAGTCGTACTGAATGTTCAGTACGCCGGTGACGATCTCGAACAACACACCGCCGACGATCATCAGCAGCGAGACGCGCTCGAGCACCTTGGCCGCAGAGCGGGCCGGCGGCCAGGTGAACAGCCGGGGTATGACCGACCAGAGCTTGGCCAGCACGACCGGGATCATGATCAGCCCCAGACCGACGTGCAGGCCCTGGGTCAGGCGGTAGAGCCACTTCGGGTTGCTGGGCCAGTCGAACGAAGGGAGCTTCAGCCAACCGACATCGCCGGGAATGGCCATCCCGAACTTGGGCCCGTACGCGATGTAGGACAGCAGGCCCGTGAGGATGACGATCGGCATGACCACCAAAAGCACAACCCCGAAGACCGACGTCAGCCATGGCCCGCGCAGCGGGCTACGCCACCGAATCCGCGACAGCCCCGGCGGCGGATGACTCTCCAGTGTTTGCCACAGCGCGGCGGGAAACCCATGTTTGGGCGGCTCGTCCGGGTGAACGGTGCCCTTCGTGTCGGGGTCGTCGGTGCGCACGTCTACCTATTCGTTGCCGTGGTCTGAGCGGACAGGTGCCGCGGACGACGAGCGTCCGTGCCAACCGTGACTGAGTGCTCAGGCG
>JBBQGJ010000765.1:0-2190 GCA_038322925.1 Mycobacteriales bacterium | reverse complement strand
CGCTCACAACACCAGTCACACGCGTCCCACCCATCTCGAGTCACCCCCACACACCCGAACTGGGCCACCAACATCCGCGAGCATGATCATCTCGACCTCGGCATCGACCCGGCGGCCGACTCGCTTATTTGAGGCCTAGCGCCGGGCGGCGGTTTCTGAGTTCCGGCACCACAAGCGCAGGGACGGCACGCAGCATAACGATGATCACTTCGAGGGAATCTTCGGTGTCCTGGACCTGAGCCTGCCCGTCGGCGGTGTCCTCGGCCTCGCCGGCCCCCGCCTTGATCGGCCGATCAGCGAGGATCCTGACGGCATGACCGGACCGAGCCGAAATCCTCTGCCTGTCTCGTTTCTCGCGACTCTACCCGCGAGCTACGGCTGACCCTTTCCGGCAGCACGAGTGAGCGCTCGGCTATAGCCAGCCCGGCGTCGTGCTGCTGATCCACCTTGCCCTGTTCTCGTTGATGGTGCGGCGCATGCAGAATCGGTTGATCGTCTGCACCGAGAGTTCAGTCAGTGTCCACGGGGCGGTGTATCTGGCCGTGGCAGGAGTACCAGCAGGAGCAGCACAGCGATGTAGGTCAGTGGGGTCAGTGACAGGCAGACCGCGGCGAGGGTGTCCCATCGGGTCAGGACGCCGATGACGCCCAGCGCGGCGTTGACCGCCGCGCCGATCATCGCGATCCACAGGATCCGGATGCGCCGCCGCTGCCGGTTTTGCGCGTCGGCTGCCACGTTGCCAGCCCCACGACCCCCCGTGGCCTCGCCGCCGTTCTCATGGCGGCGGTCGGCTGCGGGCGGGTCGGGGCGTTCCAGGCGGGCGACGCCGTGCGGGAGGTGTTCGGCGATCAACTCCACCAACGCGAACGGGACATCGGTGACCGCGGCGACCATGTCGGGGTCATGCCCACGGCGCAACATCGAGGCGGCCGCAGCGATCCGCGGGCTGGGTTGCTGGTCGCTGGGCGGCGGTCCCCCGGTCGACCGACCGGGATGCTGAGGTGCTCCCATCACCGATCACCTTCCCCGATATGTTCGGCCCCGCGGACGCGGGACCGGCTTGAGGACCACCGTCCACCGCACACCGGTGCGCGGCCAGAGCCGTTGGTCCCAAACGACGGCGGCCGGCGACCACGCCCTGCAAGTCCGTCGTCTAGCGACCCGCGGTACCCCTCGAATCGTGCTGCTCTATTCAGGCTTCTCACCCCGACCGTCGCTGCCGAAGAAGCACCCATCAGCGCGCGAAACCGCACCCGCACGTCGCAGTAACGACAAGTTGCGCCGGCTACACCGGCATTCCCCTCGGCTGCATCGAAATTCGCACCGGATCGGCAGGGCCACTGGCCCGGTCCAGACCTGATTCCCGGTCATACGGGTTCGGCCGCTTTGGAGCGGTCTTTCAACTGGATCATCGTCGCACCGGGCGCCCAGCGGTGCGTGGAGCGAGCAATCACTCCTCATCGGGTTCAGAGGAACCGCGGACACACCCGCTCTCTATCATGGGGCGAGACTCGACATTTGAAAGGGGATCGTCGTCATGAGCGCACGGCTGCAACGGATCCACGCCATCCTGCATGCCGGAAACGTTCCCTGCGGGCTCACCTCGCGGCCCGGCATCGGTACCGTCCTGCACGCCGGAACCCCCGAACACGGCCCCTGGGATGTACTCGTCCGCGACACCGGTGACCAGCTGTGGCTCCACCACGCCGGCGGTGTGGACGAACTGCCGCATGACGTCACGGACTCCTTGGTCGCCGACGTTGTCAAGGTTCGTGTCGTGCAGGCATGGGCCGACCGGGGTGACCCCGAGGCCAGCGCCCTGATCGCCAGGCTGCACAACCCTTCGCAACCGCACCATGCGGCCTACCGCGACCGCACAACTCAACCCCGGCAACATGTGCCACCGTTTGCAACGGTCGCGTTCGTCGACCCGCTGCAGTTCGCAGCAACGCTGATCCAGACAGCGAACCGCGCTGGCTGGGCGATGCTCACCGGGCATACCGCATCGGCAGCTTTCACGTGGTCAAACCCGTGGGGCACTCTCCTCAGCGTCCAGATCAGAGGCTGAGCAGGCTCAGCCGACGGCGCGAACTTCCGGGAATCCGCTGCATACCTGAAGACCGTCGCGGGTCAGGGTTACGCCCGGAGCCAGCCGGAAATCGCTGCCGTTCTACAGGTCGGCCGCCTCGG
>JBBQGJ010000764.1:0-2191 GCA_038322925.1 Mycobacteriales bacterium | reverse complement strand
GCTCTCAACCCGGAAACTATGCCGAGACCAGCACAGACCCAACACCGTCGGAAGCCCGACGCCTACTTGCCTCCGGAAGCCGAATAACTGGTGGCCTCGGCATAGTCGCGGTGTCGGCATAGGTCGGCCTATGCGGATATCCGCATAGGTCGACGAGCTCGGCTATCTTCCGTTGCCCGGCGAGGCCGCGTCCGCCCTGTTCCAGGTCGTCAATCAGCGGTACCTGAAGTCCTCGATCATCATGACCACCAATCGGCCGGTGACGTCGTGGGGGGAGGTTCTTGGCGACACCACCGTCGCTGCAGCGCTTCTCGACCGTCTCCTGCACAGATCCGTGGTGATCGACATCAACGGGGACTCCTACCGACTGCGTGATCACCACGCCCGGAACGACAACCTCCGCCGAGCCCTGCGCCCCACCACCCCGAGCCGAGGCACCACACAATGACCCAGCAAGCGTAACGAAATCTGTAACGAAACCCCATGACACCCCCCTGTGTCAACCTTTCGGGTTGAGCGGCCGTGTGGTCGCCTTTGGCGCCGCGCACGCTACCGGGTCCGCCCCTCCTGCCTCAAGGGTCGCTGACGCGATCGCTGCGCGGCGGCCTGCGGCCGCCCTTGACCCCGGAGCCTCCCCACTGGAAATGCACGGCCCGGTACTTGCCGGATGCCTTGGTGACCGGGTGACCCCGGCCAGCGCCGCGACGGCGTCCGGCGAGTCGTGGGCTGGGCGGGAATCGCCCCACTCGGCGAGCACCTGGGCGGCGTTGATCTGACCCGACCTTGGCAGCGACGTGAAGATCGCGGCGTCCGGGTGGGGCCTGCAACAAACACCTCCGCAAGGCCAGCACCTGTTTCGCCGACAACAGCCGACACGCCAGCCCGTGGGCCGCCGGCGTCTACGCCCGGGCGATCGCCCGCGGGCACGATCACCCGCACGCGGTCCGGGTGCTGGCCCGCGCCTGGATCCGGGTCATCTACCGCTGTTGGATCGACGGAGTCCCCGACGACCCGAACAAACACGGCAGCGCCGGCAAACTCCGGGACACCGCCACCGCGGCCTGACCACCCGAGGCGCGACAACGGTTGTCGCGGAACCGATCTGCTGACCTGACCACACGGCGCCGCGCGCCGCAGCAGGGCAGGCCCCGGCCTGCCCGTGCATCTCCTGCCCCCGGGTTCGCAGAGGCTCCGGGGTCATGGGCGGCCGCAGGCCGCCGCGCAGCGATCGCGTCAGGCTCCCCGAGGCGGGCGACCACGGACCGGAGACCGGCCCAGGTTCTTCTCGGCCACGGTCAGCGCGGTGAGCACGGCCACCTGGGCCAGCACCGCGTCGCGGACCGCGTCGGTCAACGCCTCGCCGGTGCTGCCGGCCGGGGCGGCCCGCAACCGGGTCAGCAGTTCCGCGGCGCTCCGGCGACCAGAGTAGCCGTGCTTGACACAGAAGGCCCGCAAACGTTTCTCGCCCAAATGCCCGGGCGGACGGGTAGGTCGCGTAGCGGGTCAGGAACGCCAACGCGATCGCCGATTCCACATCGGCGAAGATCGCTTTCGCGCCCGGGCCAGTGCGCGTCCAACAGGGCGGAGAGCTTGGTTGGGCCGCGGCGACCCGCATGTCCACGACGTCCTCCCGGGCGCGGACCACGGTGCGCAGCGCCTTGGTTTGTGCGGTGTACGGGGTGGCCGGCTGCAGCCGGTGCGCCCGCAGCCGCAGGTATTCGGCGATCACTGCGGCGTCACCGGCGTCGGACTTGGCGCCGGACAACACTTCTCCGTCCCGCCACGTCTTGATCGCGTTCGGGCTTGACCGGGACGACCGGGTACCCGGCCTCCAACAGCACATCGACGAGCCGCCCGTCGGGGCGTTCGATCCCGACCGGCCACCTCGGCCGGGTCACCGGCCAGCACCGGGCCAGCCGGGCCAGCAGATCGGCGAACCTGGCCGCGGTGTGCCCGATCGTGAACTGGGCCCTGATTCGGCCGGTCGCGTCGAGCACGCACACCGCGTGTGTTTCGGCGGCCCAGTCGATCCCGACGTAGAACAACACCTTTTGCAGCAGCGACACCGCTGCTTCCTGCACAGACACCTGCGGTCTCCTCACCGTGGCAGCGACGACTCCGACGGAAAGGCCGATCACCGGGCGGTCACTGACTGGCGCTCTACGGCGCGTCCCTCTGTTGCCGGTTCCAC
>JBBQGJ010000763.1:0-2193 GCA_038322925.1 Mycobacteriales bacterium | reverse complement strand
CGCCGTCCTCGGCGGAACCGCCGTCCAGCTCAGAGCAACCTGCCGAACCCACGCCTGAACCAACGCCTGAACCCGCACCCGACACGTCGCCGGCGGACGAGCCGCCACCAGCGAGCGAGCCCGAACCCGAGCCGGCACCCGCCCCGGAACCCCAGCCGAACCCGGCGCCGGCGCAAGGCCCGGTGCACAGCGGCACCGTTGTCGTCATCGACCCTGGTCACAACGGCGCGAACGGGGCGAACCCGGGCATCATCAACGCGCTGGTCCCCGCGGGCTTCGGGCAGACCAAACCGTGCAACACGACCGGGACCTCGACCAACGACGGCTACCCCGAGCACCAGTTCACCTGGAACGTGGCCAACGCCCTGCGGCCGATCCTGCAGGCCAGGGGCATCACCGTGGTGATGACCCGGGGCAGCGACGACGGTGTCGGCCCCTGCGTCGACCAGCGGGCGGCGATCGGCAACGACAACAATGCCGACGTCGTGGTGTCCATCCACGGCGACGGTGACGACGCCTCCGCCGCGGGCTTCTACGTGATGACCGCCGAACAGGACCCGGCCGGCCCCGCGATGGCTGCGGAGTCACACGGCCTCGCGGTGAATGTTCGGGACGGGTTGACCGCGGCCGGCCTGTCCCCGTCCAGCCATCTCGGTGCGGGCGGTCTGTGGCCGCGGGGCGACCTGGCCGGTCTCAACCTGTCGCTGCGGCCCACCGTGATGATCGAAGCCGGGAACATGCGCAACTCGGGCGACGCGGACCTGATGAGCTCCGCGGCCGGCCAGCAGCAGATCGCCCAGGGGCTGGCGAACGGCGTGCTGGCCTACCTCGGCGCCGGCTGACGCACCCCCTGACAGCGCGGATCAACTTCGCCGGCGCGGCTCAACTCGTTGACTCGCGTACCACCAGTCCCATAACCGCGACGTTCATGCGCGCCGACGGAGATGATCTGCGCCGTCAGGGGGGCACCCCGCCGCGGGCAAGCGGTGATCTGGCGGACGGGTTCACACGACGTCGGCCGTCACCTCACGGGGCTCCAGCTGCCCGGATGCGATCTCGGCGGCGTAGTGGCAGGCAACCCGATGGCCGGGCCGCATCTCCAGCATTTGCGGGCGATCGGTGTCGCACAGCGTGGGCTGGCGCCACGGGCAGCGGGTGTGGAACCTGCAGCCCGTCGGCGGGTTCGCCGGTGACGGCAGGTCGCCGGTGAGCAGGATGCGTTCGCGGCTGTCCTCCACCACCGGATCGGGCACCGGCACCGCGGACAGCAGCGCCCGGCTGTACGGGTGCAGCGGCTCGGCGTACAGCGCCTCGGAGGAGGCCTCCTCGACCAGCGCGCCCAGGTACATCACTCCGACACGGTCCGAGATGTGCCTGACCACGGCAAGGTCGTGCGCGATGACGATGTAGGTCAGGTTCAGATCGGCCTGCAGGTCCTCCAGCAGGTTGATGACCTGCGCCTGCACGGAGACGTCGAGTGCCGACACCGGCTCGTCAGCCACGATCAGTTCTGGGTTGACCGTCAACGCCCGTGCGATGCCGATCCGCTGACGTTGCCCGCCGGAGAACTCGTGCGGGTACTTGCGCAACGCGTTGGTCGGCAGCCCCACCGCGGACAGCAACTCGCGCAGCCGCGCACTGGTCTGCGCATCCGAGGTGTCCAAGCCGTGCGCCTTCATCCCCTCGACCAGGATCGACTGCACCGACTGCCGCGGGTCCAGCGAGCCCAGCGGGTCCTGGAACACCATCTGCATCCGCCGCCTGGCCACCCGCAGGGGTTCGGGCTTGAGTGCGGCGATGTTCTCCCCGTCGAAGATCACCGAGCCGGCGGTCGGTTCGATCAGCCGCAGGATGCCGCGGCCGAGGGTGGTCTTCCCGCACCCCGACTCGCCGACCAGCCCGTACGTCTCGCCGCGGCGCACCGCCAGGCTGACCCCGTCGACCGCGTACACGTAGCCGATCGTCTTGTCGATCAACACCCCACGCTTGATCGGGAAGTGCACCTTGAGGTCGTTGACCTCCAGCAGCACGTCGGCACCGGCGGTCGCTGCGGACAATTCGGCAGCCGGAACGTCGGGGAGCGGTTCGGACTGGTGACCGGAGGCACCTGCCCGCGCTTCGCCTTCCACCTCCGCCGCGGCCGCCTCGGCGGTGAGCAGGTCGGGGTCCTGCCGGATCGGGTCGGCCTCCCAC
>JBBQGJ010000762.1:0-2197 GCA_038322925.1 Mycobacteriales bacterium | reverse complement strand
CGACTGCGACGTCGCCACCCAGCTGCACGAGGTGTCCGCGCAGCGCCTCGTCGGCGTCGACTGCGCGCTGATCGACCTGGGCCTACCGGATGCCAGCGGGCTGCAGTCGCTGCAACGGATCCGCAAACTGGGCCCGGAGCTGCCGATCGTGGTGCTGACCGGGTTCTCCGACGAGGTCACGGGTCCGATAGCACTGCGACTGGGCGCTCAGGACTTCCTGCTCAAGCAGGACTCGGACGGTCAGGGGATCGTCCGCGCCATCCGTTTCGCCGTCGCCCGGATGCGTCTTCAGCTCGCACTGGACCATGAGGCGCTGCACGAGCTGGAACTCACCGACGACATCATCCAGCAGCTGTTCGCGATCGGCCTGGCGATGCGCACCACCCAGCAGCGTTCAGCCGACCAACAGCCGGCGGTGGCCGCCCGGATCGCCGACCACGTGCACGAACTCAAACAGGTCGTGCAACAGATCCGCAGCACCACCGTCGACCTCGAGCCCGACCAGGGGCCACCACCACCGACCACCTGATCATCGAGTTGACCACGACGCCGGTTGGCCTACGACGAGGATGAGGTCCCGGTTCACCTGGGCGTGCGCATCGATCCGGCAGCGCAGGCTTCGAGGTGATCGGCGAGCGTGAACGAATCGCCCGGACTGGCATGCCGGGCCAGGTGCGCCGGCAGCTGTCGACCTGCCCGTCATCCGGACCGCGGCGCGCAGCGGCCACGTCCCTGGGCGGCTCCCGTGAGAACAGCGCGCTGTGTGATGCTGACCGGTGGCCGCTGGGCGGGTTCGGTTCGAGGTCGAAGGTCGTGCCGCGGATCCGCGGAACGAATTTGCCGGTCGTGCCGGTGGGACGGCGCCGGCGACCGCGTGTGGTTTCACCGCCCATTTGCGGTCACTCCCAGGCCTCGGACCTGACGTCACCATCTGCGTCGACAACGGCCTGGTCCTGCAGGCGCACCCGGATCACCCTACCTGCCGGTCCACGCTCAGTGCAGCCTGCGTTTGACGTGCGGCTGCGTCAGTGCGGGGCCGATCCGGGCGGTGCCGCTGGTCACCGCCACACCGGCCGGCCCGGCGAGCACCGGACGCAATTCCAGGTCGGACACCTCGGGGAGATCGTCCGCGAGGGTGGAGAGCCGCAGGGCCAGGTCGATGAGGGGTTCGCGGGCGATCACCCGCGCTCCCCAGTAGCCGTCCAGCAACGGTGCGGCGCGGGGCGCCGAGATGAGCTGCCAGGCGTCGGCGTCGGTGAGCGGCACCGCTCGGTAGGCCCGGTCGTCGAGCAACTCGGTGGCCACCCCGCCGATCCCGAACGAGACCAGCACCCCGAAGGACGGGTCGGCGCTGATCGTGAAGACGGTGGATATGTCGGCGCAGTCGGGCGGCGCCATCGCCTGGATGTGCAACGCCGGGCCGGTGATCGGGCACAGTTCGTGGTAGGCGGCGATCACCTGCTCGGCGTCGGTCAGGCCGAGCCGCACCCCGGCCTGGTCGATCCGGTGCCGCAGCGAGTCGTCGAACGACTTCAGGGTCACCGGGTAGCCGATCTCGTCGGCCGCCGCGACCGCCTCGGCCGCGCTGCCGATCACCCGGTACACCCAGGGGATCCCGTAGCAGTCCAGCAGTCCGCTGAGTTCGGCGTCGGTCAGCCCCCGCGGCCGATCGTCCGGTCCGCGGAGCCGGGCCAGCAGCGCGCGGGCCGCGTCGGTGTCGATGCCGGGCAGGTCGGGGACGGTGCCGGCCGGGCTGGTCAGCCACGAGCCGTACCGCACCGCGTGGGCCAACGCGGCCACCGCCCGCTCCGGGGTGCGGAAGGACGGCACCGACCCGCGGGCGGCGCCGCCGTCGGCGGCCGGCACGACCAATTGCTCCACCAGCCCCTCCGCGGCCAGGAAGGTGGCCAGCACCGGCACGATGGCCTCGCTGATCGCCGACCGCAACGCCACCGCGTGCGGCAGACCGGTCGTCGCGACGATCGGCACGTACACCACCACCAGCGCGTGCACCTCCGGGCGGGCCAGCGCCGCCCGCACCGCCGCGGCCAAATCGTCCGGGCTCACCTCCATCCCCAGGTCCTGCGGCCGGCCGTCGACGACCCGCAGACCGGCGTACAGGCAGGCATCGACCGCCAACATGCCCAGCGCGGTCGAGTTGCCGATCACCGCGACCCGGTCACCGACCGGCACCGGT
>JBBQGJ010000761.1:0-2204 GCA_038322925.1 Mycobacteriales bacterium | reverse complement strand
GAGGCGGTCGATGCCGGTGGAGATCCGTTCGTTCGACGCCTGGTAGGCCAATCCCGTCGCGGTCAGCGGCAGCACGACGATGCCGCGGTCGGTGATCACGAACGGGTACTCGTTCGTGCCGTGCAGCGATCCGCGGTACTTCGCCACCCGCAGCCGGCGGGTGGCCAACTCGTCCTGCACCCGGTCGTCCAGCACCACCACACAGTCCGAGACGTACTCCTCGATGCCGTACCTGGTCAGTTCCCCGGACCGGCCCGGCTCGCCGGTGATGATCACCGTCAGGCCGCGGTCCTTGAGCCACCGCAGCAGCCGGCTCACCTCCGCGCGGACCGTCGATTCGCTGCCCAGTGCGGTGAACAACGCCTCGATGGTGTCCAGCACGACCCGCTTCGCACCGATCGAATCCACCGCTCTGCCCAGCCTGATGAACAGGCCTTCGAGGTCGAACCCGCCGGCCGCCATCAGGGCGTCCCGGTCGATCCGGAACGCATCGACGGCGAGCTGTCCCTCGCGCTCCAAGTCCGGAAGGTCGAACCCGAGCGACGACACATTCGTCGCCAACTCCTCGGCCGACTCCTCAAAGGCCAGCAGAACGCCCGGCTCGCCGAACTTCCGTGCCCCCCAGACCAGGAATTCCAGCCCGAACAGGGTCTTGCCCGACCCGGCGCCACCGGTCACCAGCGTCGCCCGCCCGCGCGGCAGGCCGCCCCGGGTGATCTCATCGAAGCCGCCGATACCGGTCGGCGCCTTCACCAACACAGCCGCACCCGGAATTTGTGCCGCGGCGGAGCCGGCGCCGGTCGCACCGCTCATCCCAGACCAACCCCAGATTCACCGCATCCTCGCCTCTCGGCGCCACCGGCAGGGCCCGTTCATCCCCGCCCGGCGACCGAGAGACCGGCCCGTTCGACGTCGCGTAGTTCTTGCTTGCGCAGCTTACCGGTCGACGTCCTGGGCACCTCGAGGACGAAGTCGACTGCCTTGGGTGCCTTGAACTTCGCGATCTGCTCCTTGACGTGGGCGATCAGTTCGGCCTGGTCGGCGTGCTGGCCCGCGGCCAGCACCACGAACGCCTTCGGCCGTTCGCCCCACCGGTCGTCCGGGACAGCGATGACGGCGACGTCGGCGACCGCGGGATGGGACATCAGCGCGTTCTCCACCTCGATGGTCGAGATGTTCTCGCCACCGGAGATGACGATGTCCTTGGCCCGGTCCAGCAGCTGGATGTAACCATCGGGGTGCCGCACCCCTAGATCGCCGGAGTGGAACCAGCCGCCTCGGAACGCCGCCGCCGTCGCGCCCGGGTCGTGGAAGTACCCCTTCATCACCGTGTTGCCGCGCATCACGATCTCGCCCATGGTGACCCCGTCGGCTGGCACGTCGACCAGCCGGTCCGGGTCCCCAGTGGTGGCGACGACTCTGGCCGCGTCCGCGGTGAGCATCCCGACGCCCTGCCTGGACTTCAGCCGTGAACGCTCCGCGACCGGCAAGGCTGACCAGGATTCCTGTTCCTCGCACATGGTGTAGGCGCCGTAGGTCTCGGTCAGCCCGTAGGCGTGGATGACCCGCACGTTGAGGTCGCCGAACGCCCGAGTTGGCGGGGCGCCCCCGGTGGTGAAGGTCAACGGCTGGGAGAGCGGGTGGGCCAACGGCGACTCCCGCATCATCGACAGCACCGGCGGCGCGCCGGCCATGTGGGTGACTCCGGCCTCGTCGATCAGCCGCCAGATGTCATCCGCGCGCACCGCGCGCAGGCACACGTGGGTGCCGGCGACGGCCGTCAGCGCCCAAGTGGTGCACCAGCCGTTGCAGTGGAACATCGGCAGCGTCCACAGGTAACTCGACCCGTCGCGCAAACCTTGGTGGATGACGTTGCCCAGGGCGTTGAGGTAGGCGCCGCGGTGAGTGTAGACCACACCCTTCGGGTCGCCGGTGGTGCCGGAGGTGTAGTTGAGGCTGATCGGGTCGTCCTCGTCGGCGACCGTGAACTCCAGGGGTTCGTCGCTACCCGCGGCCAGCAGGTCGTGATAGCTCGTCGTACCGGCGACCCGGATCGTTTCGCCGCTTTCCGCGGGCAGGGTCACGATCTCCCGCAGCGCGGTGACGGCGGAAAGCTCCTCCAGAGCGGGTTCGAGCAGCGGGGCGTCGCCCAGCAAGAACTCGGCGCCGGAATGCTCGACGATGTGGGCGATCTCCGCCGGGGA
>JBBQGJ010000760.1:0-2206 GCA_038322925.1 Mycobacteriales bacterium | reverse complement strand
TCGTCCACGGCGGGTGGGGTGGAAAGAGACGCCCTCGCCGCTGCCCGGGCCGCGAACGCAACCGCGGCCGCGCTCGGTCTGTCGGGTACCCGAGTGCAACCCGTGATCCTGTCCGACCGGGAGAAGCCCAGGATCGAAAGGCTTCTGGTGAATGACGGAGACGTCGCGGCGTCGGTGATCGTGACCGCGCCCCGGCACATCGAGGCCGTCACCCGGCTGGCCCCCCGCCGCCGTGGGCATCGGCGGCGCACGGTGCTGACCGCGGCCCTTCTACCCCTCCCCGCCGCGCGGACCGCGACGAGATGACCACCCACGAGGAGCACGTGTCGGCCGCAGCGGACGCCGCTACCGGCCCAGAAACGGCGTCGGTCACGGATCTCGGCGATGCGGCGCCCGCGGCTGCCGGCGGCGTGATCTGTCAGGCCGGGTCGGTTGAGATCGGCGTCGGTCAGGACGGCGCGGACCCCTTCGATGCCGCCTTCCTGCTGGCCGGTGCCGACTCCCAGGGCCGGGAAGTCGCGGTGTGGATCAGGCTCACCCCCACCACCATCAACGACCTCACCGACCAACTCGCGCAGGTACTCGTTGCGCAGCAGCAGATCCTGGGAGGCAACGGCCTGCGCCGCACCACCGACGACGTCGACACCGATCGCGGCGCCGCCGACGAGGATGATCAGGACATCGGGGAAGGCCGGGCCAAACGGTTCTTCGACCCCCTGGGGATTCGACATCTGAAAGACCGATCGCCCCGCACCACCGTGATGCTGGGCGGTGCCATCGTTTCCCTGATGCTCCTGGCCTTCATCCTGCAACAGATCCGCCGATGACCCCCCCGTCGCGACACGGGGTCCGCGGCCGCTGGCTGGTGGCCGGGGTCATCCTCTGGCTGACCCTGGCCTCCTCCATCACCCTCGAGCAGGGACAGGAATCCGCGGCACAGTGGGGGAGCGCGGCCACCCTGGCGGTCATCGGCATCCTTGTCCTGCTCGCGGTCTGCCGAGTCGCGTTGATCCCCGTGCGGGGCCTCATCCGCCAAGTACGCCGCTGGGCCGCTGGGCGCTTCCGATGAGGCCGCTGGGCAGGGATCTCGCAGCAGCGGCCGGTCTGGTAGCCGCCGTTGTCGTGTCCCTGGTGATCGTCCTGGTCACCGCAACCGAACCAGAATCCACACCCGCGCCCGCCCGGGTCGTGGCCGCGGCGCCGTGGACGACGCTCTCGGCGCCGACCGGCACCACACCAGCTCCCACCGTTTCGGCAGCAGGCCCCGGCTCGTCGAGCTCTGCGTCGCCTCGGCAGCCATCCGCGACACTGGTGCTGTCCAGCGGGGCGCCGGTGAACCCGCGCCTGGACCGCGCACCCCGGACCGCCCGCCCGGCGCCGACCCCACCGGCGAGCGTTGCTCTGACACCGCCACCGGACAGCCCGGACCCCCGGGTGTTCGCAGATCCCGCCGCGGTCGCCGCTGCATGGCTGTCCGCGTTGTGCTGGTACGACTACCGCACCGGTCGGGACGACAACACCCGCCGCGCCGCCGTCTACGGCGACATCCAGATGCCACCGGGACAGGACCCATGGACTTTCGACGACCGGGCCTGGGCCCAGATCACCGCAGCGCAGACGAGTTCCGCCTGTACCGGCATCACCGCCACCCCGGAGACTGTGTCTCGCAACGGCACTGACGAGACAACGGTCACCCTGACCGCCACCCAGGTGCTGTCCGCCGCGGGTACCGCTTACCAATCCGTCCCGATCACACTCACCCGCATCCTGCAACGAGATCCCGCCGGGCACTGGGGGATCGGCCGGGCGGTGACCGCGAATTGAGCATCAAACGCAAGGCAACCAAGATCGTGCTGCGCTGGGCGATCGGCGCTGCCGTCGGGATGCTCGTGTCCTGGCCGGTACTCCTCGGCCTGGCCCTGCTCACGCTGGTCGTCATCATTCTGTCCAGCTCCGGCGGGCCGGCCGCGCTCGCCCCGCCGGCCCTGGCCGCCAGCAACTACTCGTGCACCATCGCCGCACCACCACCGGCATCCACCGCGGCCGCGGTCACCCCGGCAACCGGGGCCGCCGGCGACTACGCCGGGATCACCCTGAACGCCCAGCAAATGAAGATCGCCGGCACCATCACCGCCGTCACCAAGCAGATGAACCTCACCCGCCGCGCCGACGAGATCGCCCTCGCCGTCGCGATGCAGGAATCCCA
>JBBQGJ010000759.1:0-2230 GCA_038322925.1 Mycobacteriales bacterium | reverse complement strand
GCCGCGGAAGGGCTCCAGCGCGTACTGCACCCCGGTCGGGACTTCGAATTCGAAGCCCCGGTCGACCGGCGGATTGGCCAGGGCGAACGCGCCGATGTCGGCGACGACGGTGAATTGGTTCGGGCCGTCCACGCGGTAGATACCAACAACGTCGGTCCCGCCAACGTCGGTGCCGACGAGCGTCACCAACACGTACGCGGTCGAGCCGATGAAGGCGATGTCCATCGCCCCGCCGATGCCGATGATCGACTTCGGCAGTCCGCTGGCGAATGTGGTGACCTTCCCGCTTCTCGGGTTCACGCGCAGCACCCGGCCGGTGGCACCTTCGGTGACGTACAGCGCGCCGCCGGGGCCGATGGTGCTGCCGGAACCACTTTTCAAACCGGTCACCAATTGTGTTGCGGTTGGTGCCGGACAGGCGGGCGAAGCGCTCGCGGCGACCGGTGGCACCAGGAATGCCGCGAGCAGGGTGATCAGGGCTGTCACGGCAACCAGCAGTCGGCGATCGGTACTCACAGTCCCTTGCCTCCCAAAGGCCAAGATCATCTGGACAACGTTGCGGGCCCCGGTCGCAATCCGAGACGCCAACAAGCTCGAGCACACGACAGACTCGTCCGGTTCATTCGAATTGTCCAGTTTCCTTGAGATGCAGGTTTCCGTCCAGGCTGCAGTACCTGGCCGGCCGACCACCCCGAGAACCATCGGTGTTTCAACGGTTTGCCGCACCGCTGACAGCGGTTCTCTGGCGGACGGTTTCCACGCCAGGCTCAGGACGCTGATCGGACGGCCCGAGCAGCTCGGCAGGCGGCCTACCGCCGGCCGGCCAGCGGTAGGTGACAACCCGACCGGTCAGCGCCGGTCCGGCGCGAGCATGATCGCCGGGGTGACCGGTGGGACGCCCCGGGCCAGCAGCGCACCCATCACCGCGATGTCGCCATGACCCACCCGGCGCAGCAACTCGGCGGCCGCCAGCACGCCCGCGTCGAAACGGGTCTGCGGGTAGCCCCTGTTCGCACAGAAGGCCTCGACCTCGGCGATCGCCGCCCGCGCCGCCGCCGGCGACTCCGGGCCCCCCGCACCAACCACGCCACCGCGACCGCCACCCCGGAATGGCTGCGGGCGAAACGCAGATCCTCAAAACGGCAGCGGCGCACCCACCCGCTACCTGCCCAACGCGGCCGCCCGGCCCATCAACGATTCCCCAGTCGGGCCGTCCTGCCAGGACACCCGCCACGTCGGCCGCTCCCATTCCACCGTGACTCTGACGTGCGCGAGTTCGGGCAGCGGCGTCGACCACGCCTTCGCGCCCTCGCCCGACCGTCACGAATTACATCGCGACGGTAACGGAACGACTGGCAATGCCAGATTGCGAGATCACTCGCCGTCGAGATCCATCCGACCGATCCAGCACAGCGGGACTCGACCGAGCCTGCGCGTCAGCCGTTCATTCGGACTGTAACGAAACCGGGATTGCTGTAACGAAACAGAGTGAGGGGTAAAAGGGGACGGCGAGCACACCGCCGATCAGCCACCGACGCCAAGAAGCACTTTCCCCCACTCAGCCTTGAGGAAGGCCGCCCCTGACCTGCACAGACACGCTGGTAACCGCCGATAACCGGGCATTATGCGATTTGAGTGAGCCGCTCCGGGGATCGAGCCAGGCCGAATTCCGCGCCCGGCGTGCCGTAGCGGGCACAGCGCTCCCCCACCCGGTGGCGACAGCGACGTCCGCGAGACCGGAGACAAGGAAAACCTTGCCCCGCATGAAAACTGCGGGGAACCCCAGGGCCACGATCGGCAGGCTTCTCCGGCCTGCCGGTTCGAACCCGCCCCCGACTCCCGCGAGGGCATCGAAGCGTTCCTGAGCAGGCGCGAGCCGCACTGGCGGGGCCGCGCCTAGCGCGACGGTGGCCCGCGCCCGGGCACCGACGGCGGTCAGCCTGCCAGCGTTGGTGCGCAACACGCTGCCCGCCGGGAACGAATCCCACCTCTGAGTGGCACGTCTCCGTTGCGACGCCGCCACCGAATCTGCAGGCCCTCGCAGGGCCCGGCCCCTGGCCGGCGCTGTCCCCCCTCGACGCACCCTTTGCCTTTGTTGTCGCCGCACAGATCGCAGACCACACTGGCGTTCTCGCTCGGACAGCTGCGGCCCGCCGTTGGTGTCAGGGGTGGCCTGCCCGGGGTCGGTGCCACGGCGCGGGACGCGGCGTGGGCCTACCGAATTAGCTGG
>JBBQGJ010000758.1:0-2232 GCA_038322925.1 Mycobacteriales bacterium | reverse complement strand
GGTCAGCGCCGCGTGCACCAGACTCTCGTTGGTCTCGTTGTCCGTGGACAGGTTGCCCGGCTCCGCGCTCAGCAGATAGTGCAGCGACAACGCCAGCGGCGGACGGCCACGTCGGGTCGTCCATCCCGTCGTCGGGTGCTCCATGTTCAGGTAGGCGGGCGCCGGCATGATCCGGTACAGGAACCAGTTCAGCCGCGGAGCAACTACCGGCCGGTCGAGCGGCCCGAAGGTGACCTGCACCTGTTCGCCGTGGGCATCCCGCGTGTGCAGGACACCCACGGCTTGTTCGGTGACCGCCCGCAGGACCGCCTCGACCCCCGTCAAGACCGGCGGTCCGATCGCAAACGACGTCATCGCCGCCCCCCGGCAGTGATCCCGCCGGCGTGTCGGCGCAGCCCCGCGAACGGATCCGACGCCGGCCCAGGCGGTGCGGCAACCTCAACTCGGATCGTGTCGATCACGACCGTGGGAACCGGCTCGGCCTGGCTGGGTGCTGACGCCGCCAGCGTGGCCGGTGGCTGGATCACTTGGAGTCGGGCTGCGGGAACCTGATCGGCCGGATCGACGGCGACCAGGAGTGGTTCACCGCGGTCGGGGCCGGGCGCGGTGGGGTCGCGCCGGGGACCTGCTGGCGGCCGCGCCGGTACCCCCAAGGCGGCGGGGTTGTGTGCCGCTGGACTCGGCTTCCTGCTCGGAGCGGGCCGGTCGGGGGCCGGTCGCGCAGTCTTCTCCTCGGCGGCGGATGTTCGGGTCGCCGTCGGTGTGGATCGCATGGCGGTCGTCAGGGCGACCTGTTGTTGCGGAACGGGCGACGTCGCCTTCGGCCGGAGGTGCTCACTCAGCGCGGGGGGTTCGATGTTGTCCTGCTGCTGGAGCAACGCCGAAAGGCGGCCCGGCGCGGCCGGCGTCGAGTGAGCAGCGCTCGGTGTTTCGACGGCGCGGGTGTCGAGTTGCTGCTGGGGGGCAGTAGTGGCCTCGCTCGTCACCAACGGTCGGCGGGTCAGGTCATCGTTCTCCACCACACGCGGAGCCGGCGTATGGGCTGCGCCGACCGGTGGCCGACCCGCTCGGGTGAGCATGGCTGCCACCACTGTGTTCATAACGCTGCTCGCGCAAGCTCGGCCAGTCGGTGCCTTCGCCCGTCGGGCAAATCGTCGATCACGGCCGGCGTCCAGCCATACCGTGCGGCCAACGCGTCGACCTCTCGATCGAAGTCGGCGCGCAGCGCGGCTATTTCGACGATCGCTCGGTGGGCGACGTCGACGTCGGCGCTGACCGTGGCCCCGCACTCCACGCACGGCCCGTAGGCGCTACCGGTCAACGTGGTATCGATCCGCTCGAATCCGTCGATGTCCCGGGGCCCGGACCGCGGGCCGACCGCACACCGGCGAGCCAATTCCTGCGCTGCCGACTCAGGTTCGTCCGGCAGGGCGAGCAGATCACGGCAGCACGGTTGCCGCAGACCCTCCCCCGGTCCCGCCCAGGCGGACATCGGAACGTGGGGCGACTCGGTCGCCGCAGCGAAAGTGAACGTGTTGCACTGTCCACACGACTCGCAGCGGGTCGTGACGTCGACGTCCCGCCCGGTCATCGACCGATATGCGGATAACACAGCCCGGTCCAACTCACCGACGGTGAGCTCCTCGGGCACCACCGTGGGGTTCAGGACCCGCAGTACACCCAACGTTTGCTCAAGCTCGGTTGCTCCGACATCCAACGCCGCAAAGATTTGGGCCGCGGACCTGCCGAGCTGCGATGGGCATTCCCGAACCGGGCCCGGCCCGACGGCGGTCTCAATCATTCCTGAGGCTCTTCGAACAACGGATCGCGGGACCAACTCTCCATCTCAATCTTGATGGAGCGGATCGCGGCCGCTGCGGTGGCCGCGTCCAACTGTGGCATGGCCGTGTACTCCGACACCCAGCAGCGAAAAAGGTTGTACCGCATCACCAACTGAGCCGCCTCATTGAACAGGTCAACGCTCAGGTCCTTACGGAAATCACCAAGGGAGATCCACGGCGCCGTTGGGCTAGCCACCTTGTTAGCCCACTTCTCGAAGGCCAGATCGTGGGTCACACCCTGTTCCAGGGTGGTCGCCGCGTAAGACGTCATCCCCGGGCTCTTACGGTCGAACGACGGATCGCCACCGTACCGATGAGTGACCACCGTCGTGGTCCGGGTAAGCGGCGTCATCTTCGACAGCCCCGCCACATCATGCTCGTCCCACATGAT
>JBBQGJ010000757.1:0-2246 GCA_038322925.1 Mycobacteriales bacterium | reverse complement strand
TGGGTAGCACGTCGGACTCGATGCCGCGCACCAGGATCGAATAGGGTGGTTGCTCGGTGACGAACCGTTCCAGTCGGCGGTCGCGGGCGGCCCATTGGGCCTCGACGATCTGGCTGGCGGCGTAGGACGAGGAACCGATGTAGCGGATCTTGCCCTGCCGCACCAGGTCGGTGAGGGCGCTCAGGGTTTCCTCGACGTCGGTGTCCTGGCTGGGTCGGTGGACTTGGTAGAGGTCGATGTAGTCGGTTCCCAGTCGGCGGAGTGAGTCCTCGACCGACCGCATGATCCAGCAGCGCGAGCCACCGCGGTGGTTGGGTTCGTCGCCCATCGGCATGAAGAACTTGGTGGCCAGGACGACGTCGTCGCGGCGGCCGGTGAGGGCCTTGCCGACGATGCGTTCGGACTCGCCGGCGGAGTAGACGTCGGCGGTGTCGACGAAGTTGATACCGGCGTCCAGCGCCCGGTGGATGATGCGGATCGAGTCGGTTTCGTCGGCGTTCCCCCACGGGCCGAACATCATCGTGCCCAGGCACAAGGGGCTGACCGATACGCCGGTCCGTCCGAGAATTCTGTTTTCCATGGTCGATCAAGCCTTTCGAGGTTGGTGCTGGGACAACGGTTTTCCTGGCGTGTGCTGCCGGTGGGATTCCCCGGGCGCGCTCGCTACGGCTTGATCATCACTTTGAGAGCCTCGCGGGCGTCCATGGCTGCGTAGCCCTGCGGGGTGTCCTCGATCGAGACGGTGCGGTCGAAAACCTTGCCGGGGTTGAAGGTGCCGTCGAGCACGGCGGGCAGTAGCTGCTCGATATGGGCCCGCACGGGTGCCGGCCCGCCGGTCAGGGTGGTGTTCTTGCCGAAGAACGACCAGCCGATCGGGCCGTCTGTATATTGCGGGACGCCGACACGCGAGATGACCCCGCCGGAGCGGACGATGCCCACTGCCTGCTCGTAGGCGGGCAGATGGCCGACGGCCTCCAGCACCTTGGCGGCGCCGCCCTTGGTCAGTTCCAGGACGGCGTTGATGCCGTCTTGGCCGCGCTCGGCGACCACATCGGTCGCCCCGAATTCGCGGCCGAGATTGGTGCGGGCTCCTCGTGCCGGCCCATCAGGATGATGCGCTCGGCACCGAGCTGGTTGGCCGACAGCACGGCCAGCAGTCCCACCGCGCCGTCGCCGATGACCGCGACGGTGTCACCGGCGGTGACGCCGGCTCGGTGGGCGGCGTGCCAGCCGGTGCCGTACACGTCGGACAGGGTCAGCAGCGCGGCGAGCAGACCCTCGTCGGCCGTCGCCGGGTCGACGGCGGGCACCTTGACCATGGTGCCGTCGGCCAGCGGCACGCGGACGGCTTCGGCCTGGCACCCAGCAGTGCCAAGGTCGGCGTCGTTCCAGAACCCGCCGTTGACGCAGGAAGTCTGCAGCCCGGCCCGGCAGAACTCGCACACGCCGCAGGAGATGGCGAACGGGGCGCTGACGAAATCCCCTTTCGTCAGGGTCTTCACCTCGGGACCGACGTCCGTGACGACACCGATGAGCTCATGTCCGATGCTGGTGCCGCGAGGCGTTTCGGGGGCGGAGCGGTAGGGGTGCGGGTCGCTGCCGCAGACGCAGGCACGGGTGACCTGCACCAGGGCGTCACTGGGTTCGACCAGCTCGGGGTCGAGCGCGTCGGTGACGCGGACGTCGCCGGCGGCGTAGATGAAGGTGGCACGCATGAAGGAGCCTGCTTTCGTTCGTTTGGTTAGTTTAGTTACTTCGCCCTGAAAAAGTAGGTGATCGCAGGCTGGTTTGTCAGTTCGCGCTCCAGCGACTTTGTTGATCTTGGATTCACCTTTTCTCGGCCCGGGCAGCGATTTTGATCATGTTGTGGGCCAGATCCGGTGCCTCGGGCCATCCTTGGTCCGCTCGTCGGGCGTGCACCGGATCGATGTGGCTGGTGCGCTTTTGATTTGGGCTGGGGGTGTGCCTGTGCGAGCAGTGTCCCGGTGAACGTTGGTGTCAGGCTCACGACCAGCCATAAGGTCAGGTTCGCGGCTCGTCGTACTGCCTGCAGGGCGTTGACCAGCGCTTTCACCAGTTCAGCCGCAGCTTCGCGGGCGGCCGGTGTCGTGATGATCGGCAGGATTCGGGGGACCACAACACCGGTCCGGGTCCGCCGCCTGGTCACCGGGGTCCGGATGATTCCACCGGTCGGTGGACTCCAGCTGTCGACCAGCGCGAACACCAGCCACCAGAACGCCGACAAG
>JBBQGJ010000756.1:0-2297 GCA_038322925.1 Mycobacteriales bacterium | reverse complement strand
CGTCGTGCTCATCCACGACATGCCCAGCACGGTGGCCGCGGCGCTGGCCCACCGGGTCGCACCCGGTGCCGACGATTACCTGTTGGTGGCCGCGCTCGCACCGGACCGCAGTCACCGTCGGCTACTGGATCTGCTGGGGCGCGAGCCGCTGACCGATTGGTCGGTGACCGGGCACTCGGGCGTGGCCGCCCTGCTGGTCGTGCCAGCACTGGCAGCGGCGGCTCAGGCCTTCGACGACATCGACCGGGATCTGCCCGTCCCGCCGCGGTCTGCGGCCGCCATCGATGCGTGGGACGCCACCCTGCTGTGATCGCGTCTCGACAGGCCGACAGCGGTTCTGCGGCACGCAAGGATTGTCCGATCCGGATGATGACGTCCCGCCGGCGGAAGGCGAGAGTGAGCTCGGTGGGCCTGCGTAGCCGTGCCCGACGCCTTCGCCGGACCGTTCGATCGAGCGAACCGGTACTCCTGAGAACCGGCGAAGACCCAACACCGTCGAAGGGGACGCCGATGACCCAGTCACCCCGACCCGCTGACGCCGCACAGCCGCCCGGAACGGCAGCGACCGTGACACCACCGGCCACCCCGGATCCGCTGGCTGTGATCGGTTCGAAGCCGTACTTGGGCGCGCTTGTCCTGGCCGCCGTTCTCGGCATCCCGGTATCGGCGATCGCCTACGGTTTCCTTGCGCTCGTTGCCAAGATCCAGCAGTACGTGTTCACCGACCTGCCGACGACGATGACGGGCGGACCGGCGCCCGCGTGGTGGCCGATGCCCTGGCTGGTGCTGGCCGGACTTCTCACGGCCCTGACGATCCGGTACCTACCGGGAAATGCCGGCCACTCCCCAGCATTCGGCTTCACCACCGGCGCCGGCCCGCCCACCGGCCAGGAACTGGTCGGGGTGATCCTGGCCGCCCTGACGACGCTGGGCCTGGGCGCTGTGCTCGGCCCGGAGGCACCGCTGATCGCCATCGGCGGTGGACTCGGGGCACTGTCCGTGCATCTGGCCCGCAAGGACTCGCCGCCGATGGCGGCGACCATCATGGCCTCCGCCGGCAGCTTTGCCGCGATCAGCACGCTGCTCGGCTCGCCCATCCTCGGCGCATTCCTCATCATGGAGGCCGCCGGGGTCAGCGGCGTCACCCTGAGCCTGGTGGCGTTGCCGGGGCTGCTGGCGTCAGGAATCGGCGCACTGATCTTCGTCGGCCTGGACTCGTGGACCGGCCTGGGCAGCTTCTCGCTGGCAATTCCCGCCGTGCCGCCGGCGGTCGACCCGAACCTGGCCACCATCGGCTGGGCGCTGGTGGTGGGCGTGATCGGCGCCCTGCTCGGCTGGTCGATCCGCTGGCTCGGGCTGATCCTGCGGCCGATCGTTCACCTGAACCGATTGCTGGTCACCATGGGCCTCGGCCTGCTGATCGGGCTTTGCGCGACGATGTACCAGGTCGTCAGCGGCAACAGTGTCACCCAGGTGCTGTTCTCCGGGCAGGATGCCCTACCCACACTGGTCGCGAACGCCGCCGACTACTCCGTCGGCGTACTGCTGCTGCTGATCGCCTGCAAGGCACTCGCCTACGGATTGTCGCTGAGCGCGTTCCGAGGCGGCCCGGTGTTCCCGGCGATGTTCATCGGCGCGGCCATCGGGATCGCGATGAGCGGCCTCCCGGGGATGAGCCTGGCTCCGGCACTGGGCATGGGAATCGGCGCGATGTGCGCCGCAATGCTGCGGCTCCCTTTGACGTCCACCCTGCTGGCCACCGTGCTGCTGGGCACCGACGGGCTGTCTGTGACACCGCAGGTCGTGGTCGCGGTCGTGGTGGCCTTCGTCGTGGTGACCGTGCTGCCTGCCCCGGCAGGCCGGCAGCTCGACCTACCGACGAAGACCCCCGGAAAGCCTGCCGCGGCCACCGGCAGCGCCTCCGCGGGCTGATCCGTCGGGGGTCAGCCCTGCCCGTGGTCCGAGCCGAGCTCGGGGTGCTCGTCGTTCCGCGGCTGACGACGTCTGGCGACGCCACGCTGCGCAGCGGACGACAGCAACCGGATGATCAGCCCGAGAACGACCAGGTTCAGCAGCATCTGCACCGTCACCAGACCCCGCATCGCATCGGTGGTGGCGACGATGTCGCCGAAACCCACGGTTGCGAATACGGTGACGGTGAAATACAGCGCGCTGATGTGGTTCAGCGGGTGGCTGAAGATGGCCGGGTCGGCCAGCGAGTTCGACAGGTACACCCGGGCGAAGATCAGCAGGTAGAGGGTGATCACCATGCTCAGCGCCTCGACCGCTCGCAGGAC
>JBBQGJ010000755.1:0-2306 GCA_038322925.1 Mycobacteriales bacterium | reverse complement strand
GCGTAGGGCACGAACGACGCCGGCGTGCCTTTCAGCCCGAGGTTGTACGCCCAGCCGCAGACGACCACGGCCAGCGCCGCCAGACCGGGTGCCCAGCCCAGGGCCAGCGACAGCAGCACCGCAAGGAGTAGTGCCACTGCGGCAGCGACGCCGACCGTTCTGGACGAGACGACACCGCTGGCGACCGGCTTGTCGGCGCGAGCGGTGGCCCGATCACGCGCTGCGTCGATCGCATCGTTGGACCAGCCGATGGACAACTGACCCGCAAGGACAGCGGCAACCAGCAGCACGGCACGGCCCAGCGGCACGCCGGCCAGCGCCGCCAGACCGGCACTGATCGCGGTCACGGCGAGCGTCGGGATCGGGTGGCACGACAACGCCAGCGCCGCCGCCGTCCCCGGCGCTGATGTAGCCGCCGCCCCCGGCGCTGATGTAGCCGCCGTCCCCGGCGCTGATGAGGCGGGCTGGGGTTCTGTCGTCATGGCGGCGCTCTCCGTCCGAGCAGGTGGGACTAGGGGTGACCGGTGATCGCCGCGGCCGGCGGCGCAGCGTGCCGGGCCCGCGCAGATCAGTCGGCACCGCATGTGCGCCGGAGGATCAGCGTCACCGTCACCGTAGTGTGGCCCGCATGACCTGCCTCGCGGCCGTGCACGCAGTCCTTCCGCCCCACCGCTATCCGCAGGACAAGATCACCGAGGCGGTCGCCGAACAGCTCCTGCAGCAGGAGGGCATCAACCACGAAGTCGTCCGTCGCATCCACACCAACACCCGGGTCGGCAGCCGCTACCTGGCCCTGCCACTGGAGCAGTACGCGCAACTCAATGGCTTCACGCAGGCCAACAACGCGTTCCTCGAGGTCGCGGTCGAGCTGGGCGTCCAGGCGGTGACGGGAGCTCTGGCAGCGGCCGGCATGCGGGCGGACGAGGTGGATGTCATCTTCTCCACCACCGTCACCGGTCTCGCGGTGCCCTCCCTGGAGGCGCGGATCGCGGCCAGGGTCGGGTTCCGCCGGGACATCAAGCGGGTGCCGCTGTTCGGACTGGGCTGTGTTGCCGGTGCCGCCGGTATCGGCCGGTTGCACGACTACCTCCGCGGCTGGCCCGATCATGTCGGCATCCTGCTGTCGGTGGAGCTGTGCTCACTGACCGTGCAACGGGGCGACAACTCGATGGCGAACCTGGTTGCCTCCGGCCTGTTCGGTGACGGTGCCGCCGCGGTTGTCGCCGTCGGTTCCGAACGGGCCGACCGGCTGGGGACCGCCGGGCCGCGGGTGGTGGCGAGCCGCAGCCATCTCTATCCCGACACCGCGGGCGTGATGGGCTGGGACATCGGCTCCAACGGGTTCGGCATCGTGCTGTCCTCCGAGATACCTGACCTAGTGCACCGTTACCTCGGGACCGACATCCGGGACATGCTGGCGGCGCACAATCTGACGGTCCAGGACATCGGCGCATGGGTGTCCCACCCCGGCGGCCCCAAGATCATCGAAGCGATCGAACAGGAGCTCGGGGTCGGCCCCGAGGCGCTGGAGATGACGTGGCGGTCCCTCGCGGAGATCGGGAACCTGTCGTCCGCCTCCGTGCTGCACGTGCTGCGGGACACCCTGCGGGACCGTCCACCGCCGGCCGGTAGTCCCGGGGTCCTGATGGCGATGGGTCCAGGTTTCGCCTCCGAGTTGGTCCTGCTCCGCTGGTAGGTGCCTTCGGTGAGGCACCATGGCCAGGTCCTGTTGGTCGCGTTTTCGTGTGTCCTTCGCCGTCGTACCCCGGCGGATCGCGGCGGACGAGCTCGCCCGAGTCAACGCCGAGGAGTAGGAAATGATCGCTTACACACTGTTCGTGCTCGCCGTCGGCGCCGAGCGCATCGTCGAGCTCGTGGTGTCCCGGCGGAACCTGGCCTGGGCGTTCGGCAATGGCGGCCTTGAGTACGGCCGCGGCCATTACCCGGCGATGGTCCTGCTGCATTTCTCGCTGCTGGTCGGCTGCCTCGCCGAGGTCTGGCTGGCCGGCCGCCCGTTCCTGCCGCTGCTGGGGTGGACGATGGTTGCCGTCGTGCTGGCGGCGCAGGCACTGCGCTGGTGGTGCATCGCCACCCTCGGCCGGCGCTGGAACACCCTGATCGTGGTCGTCCCCGGGCTGCCGCTGGTCAACCGTGGACCGTACCGGTGGCTGCGTCACCCCAACTACGTCGCGGTCGTGGTGGAAGGCATCGCGTTGCCTCTGGTGCACACGGCCTGGATCACCGCACTGACCTTCACCGTGCTGAACGCGGCGCTGCTGACGGTACGGATCCGCGCCGAGGAAAAG
>JBBQGJ010000754.1:0-2315 GCA_038322925.1 Mycobacteriales bacterium | reverse complement strand
CTATTCGGGCATGAAATTCGGGCCGACACGCCGTGTTGCCCCAGATCAGAGGTACTTTCCGTGACCTCCCGGATCGACCATGATCAACTTATCCAGGAAACTCCCGCTAGTCCAGCGGCCAGAATATTGAGTGCTGCATTGGTGTCGGCGTTACCGTGCCAGGAACATCGGGTGCACCGGAAACTCGCTTGGCTCTCGCGGTTACCGGCGCTGATGTGCTGGCACTGATGGCAACGCTGACTCGTGAAAGCTGCTGGCACCGTGATGATTCGGGTGCCAGTGTACCGGGCCCGGTGGTGCAGGCGAGCAGGAACTTGCCCCACCCTTTGCCCAGGATCGCCCGGTTCAGGCCGGACTTCTGCGCTGCCCGGTTGGGCAGGAACGCCCCCGGTTGGTCAGGGTCCGGTTTCGGGGCAGCCCGCCGGGTCATGCTCGTGACCCGCAAGTTCTCCACCGCGATCAGACTGTGGTCGCGGGTCAGCGCCCTCGCAGCCTTGGCGGTGAAGTCATCCCGGCGGCGGCGTTGCTTCGCCAACTTCTTCGCAATCCGGGCTTGGGTGGCCAGCCACCTTTTGGACGGTGGGCGCCGGCCATTCCGGCCGCGGGTGCCGGGAACCCTGGGGCCGTGTTGCCGGGCGGCCTTTTGTTGAAGTCGAACGATGGCTGCCTGCTCGTCGGGGGTGGTGAAGGCTTCATCCAGCATGCGCCCATCGGACAGGGCCAGGGCAACGACGACACCTCGGTCGATCCCGACCGCCGGCAATTCCGGGTCAGCGGTGGCTTCCAGGATCCCGTCGTCCACCAGGATGGAGACGTACCAGTCCCCGTGCACACCGTTACGGGTCAGGGTGGCCGACCGGATGGTGCCGCCAAGGTCGCGGGTCCACCGGAAACGCACCTGCCCGAACTTCCGCAGGTTCACCTGCGCCCACCGCTTGGACAGCCGCTGCACCCGCATGTGCTTGCCATCGGGGAACCGGAACGACGGCGACCAAACGGCTTTCGACCGGAACCGGACCTTCCAGGTGCCGTGCGCCCGGCACGCCTTGTCCAGGTCCATCAGCGCTTGCTGGAGACAGTGAGCGGGCGCCTCCCTCAGCCATGCGAGTTCGGGATCGGTCTTGGCTTCGGCGAGTTCGCGGCATTGCTGCGGGTAGTTGATCCACGCTCGGCGTTGCCGGTACTGACGACGCTGATCCAAACCGGTATTCCACACGGCCCGGCAAACCCCGGCAACCTCATGGGCGTACGCCAACTGATCAGGCGTGAACTCCACCCGAAAACGGCGACCCACCAACATGCCTCAATGCATACCAGCAATCACCGACAACAGGTCGCGTCCTGTTGCACTCATGGGTCAACGCGATGCTCATCGATCCCCTCGCCGCGGATAGCCAGGTCAGCAGGGGCCGGAACACGTGCGGCGGTCATCAGCTGTCCACAGGGTCAGTTGCTGCGGTCGGCTGCTTGGCCGCGGCAGCGGTGAACGCAGCTGCTACCACGGCGGGCAATTCCGCCGTGGTCACCCATTCCCGGTGCAGCAGCACCTCGGTGCCCAGCGCCACGAACTGCACTTCCCGCTTGCTGGTCACCGGGCGGAACTGATGACGGGTGCCGACCCCACCCGTCAGTTCGCCGGCGGCGACGAGGTTGAACCTGGTCGCGGTGACCGACCATCGTTCTCGTTCGCCGGCGCCACCGGGCCGTGGTGTGAATACTCGGTCGACCAGGACCTCGCCGGTGTTCGCTGGGTCCAATCCCAATGTGAACACCGCACGGTACGGCCACACGTCGCAGGTGAAATGGTCCACCTCCGGCATCACCCCCACAGCGTCGAGGATGTGCTGAGAGTGCTTGCCCACGTTGACGTGCCGGCGTCGCGCAGGACAGCAGCGTGATCGTGCGGTGCATGGTGAACAACTGGTCGTACTGCTCCGGGCAGGGACTGCGGGCCTGGCCGGGCAGCTCGGCCCGCATCAGCAACGCCAACACACCGACCATGAAGAACACGAACGGACGTGACCATGTCCATCGCGCCCAACCGCTTCGGGTCCGTCGTGCTCAGGTAACCCAGGAACCGGTTACCGCGAGGAAGGTGAATCCCCCCGGCGAGTCCGGAGACTCCACGTTGATAGAAACTATGCTACCCCATCGTTACTCAAACCGCTATAGAAGATTCGCTCCAATTTCACGGGTGGCATATCTCCGCAGTATTCATACAGGCGCCGGTTGTTGAACCAGTCCAAGTACGTGGCCGTTTCCACCTCGACGTGATTCGCATTCCGCCAAGGCCTCTGCGGCTTGATCAACTCCGT
>JBBQGJ010000753.1:0-2333 GCA_038322925.1 Mycobacteriales bacterium | reverse complement strand
TCCCGCGGCATCGACACCGGCGCCTCCGTTCCGTCACACGGTCCTGACGACGACCCCGGCGTCACTGCCGTGTCCCGTCGACCACCAGGAATCACGCTCGCCGCGACGGTGCCCACCCCGGTGTGCAGCGCGGGGATCGTCACCGGCCGGTGGCGGCGGGTTCCTCATCGGTGATCCCGGGCCGGCTGATGTCGTGGTCGGTCAACTCGTCCAACACCACCGACCCGCCGACCCGGTCGGGTGGGAAACGCACCCGGTAGGTGACCGGCGCGGACCCGGTCTGTTTCAGCACCACGCCCGGGGCGCCGCAAGAGACGGCGTAACCGGTCACGGTGTTGGTGAGGTCGCGGTCGGCGACCACCGCATCGGTGACACGTAAACCCATGCCCCACCCCCTGGGAGGTTCCCTGGACACCCGTCCCGCGGATCCTCCCGCCGGGGGTCCGGTCTCTACCGCATCTTATGACCGGTGGAATTCTCGATATCGACCGCGCCAGACATCAACTCGGCGAAGCAGGTCCGGGCTATGTCACAGCCCGGATTCGTCGATACCCAGGTCGTCCTCGATTTCCAGGATCAACCGCTCGACCTTCTCGCGGAGCTCGTACTCGTCATCATCGGCAAACCCGATACCGTCCAGAAGGTCCCGCAGGTCATCGAGCATCACGATCTGCCGTGCCTCGGTGGCGTCCCTCCACGCGTCCTTGACCTGTCTGTACGCGTCCGCGTCATCGTGCAGCGCCATCCGATCCCTCCGATAGATCCCGTTGATGCCATTTACGCCTGGCCACGCCATCATGACCGCACCGACCGCGACGGTGCTGCGCGAGCCAACCGGCGTGGCGGCCGCGCCAGGCCCCGCCCCACGGCCGCCAGCTGCGGACCGCGGATGTGCCGTTCGATGGTTCGTCGGCGTCATCACCGCGACGACGAAGCGGGCGAGCACTGATCCGTGGCCTGGTTCGGGCGGTGGTCGTCTGCCGGTCGAAGGCGCTGGCCTCGTCGGCAAGTTCGTGACGGCGCATGGCGAGAGTTGTTCCTGTACAACACAAACCCACCTCTGCCGCCAACGGCGTGTTTCGTCCGGTGTCCGCACAGAACGCTTCGACCTCCGGGATCGCCGCCCGGGCAGCTGCCGGGGACTTGGCGCTCCCCCGCGCCAACCACGCCAACGCGATCGCCACCGCGGAATTGCTGCGGGCAAGGGCAAGTCCTCGACCCGGTAGCGACCCACCCGATACCCGCCCAGCGCGGCCGCCCGGCCCATCAACGCCTCCCGATTCGGACCGTCCTGCCAGGACACCCGCCACGTCGACCGCTCCCACTCCCACCAAGACCTGACCTGGGCGAGCTTGGACAGCACCCTCGAGTCACAGCCTTGGCGGCGTCCGCCCGTTTACGCCGTCGCCCTGTTCGTCCCCCGTAACGAAATACCTCTCGAGTGTAACGTAACACCGAGGGCGTACCAGGCGGCGAGGCGGCGGCCCCGATCGGCCCGACACGATGGCAACGACTACCTGGTGGTGAATCCCTCCCGAAGCGCGTGCCTGAGGTGGCGGTGACGAAGCGCTGCCTGAGGGCGGCCGGTCACGACGCGGCGAGAATGATCACCGCCAGCCGCGCACCAGGTCCGCCTGGACTTTCTCCCGCCATGCGGCCGGCCTGCGCACCACTTCAGGCGGGTGCGGCTGGCCCGAGGGCGGTGCGTAGCCGTTGCAGTTGGTCGACGTTCGCGAGCGGGTCTTTGGCCAGTTCCTCGATGTCGGCCACCATCTGGTCACAACGATCGCGGGCGCTGCGCCCCTTGGCCGCGGCGACTTGTTTGCGGAGTGTGTCGAATTGTGTGATGGCATCCTGCTCGTCGCCACTCGGCTTCTGGAGATGGCCGTCGATGACCACGCCCAGCGCGTCGATGATCCAGCCGAGCTGTCTGCCATAGCTTGCGACGTCCCGGTTGATGTCCCGTTCGAGCTCCGGATCCGCCGATGAGATCGTGTTGACATTGATGAATCCCAGCTGGTCGCCGGCCGAGCGCAGCAACGATGTCTGAATATCCTGGTAGTTCTGCAAATCGCCGGAGCCCGGCAAACGGGCGGCGCTCATCGATTGCACCAGGGTTGACCACCACGTGAACGGATTCGTCGTCGAAAAGTCCGGAGTGCGCACGGATGCCCGATTCTCCATGACCAAAGGCTAACGCGGACTTCCGCACAGGGGGTTGGGGGCAACCTATTCAGGGCCTGTCACCGGGCTGACCTGCGACGATCCGGTCCCACCCAGTCAGGTGCCGCTCGTGCATTGTGGTGAGATAGCTGCTGAACGACTCCGGTGAA
>JBBQGJ010000752.1:0-2378 GCA_038322925.1 Mycobacteriales bacterium | reverse complement strand
GATGGCCGGATGAGAACCGTCACCGCACTGGCCGGGGTAGCCCTACTCGCGGTCGGCGGCGTCCTCGCCGTCGGGATGCTGGCCGCCGCGACCGCCACCGCGGACCCCTGCCCGACCGCTCCGCCGGCTGCAGCGGCCGGCCCGGCGCCCGGCGCCCTGGCGTTGCGGGCAGGGCGGTCCGCCCTGACGGCCGCGGCCCGGTCACCGGCTACCGCCCCGACGACCGGAGGTGTCGGCGGCCCGGTCCCCCCGGTGGTAGGCGCCGGCCCGGTGTGCCAACCGGCGACCGCCGCTGCCACCGGCCCGACACCGGGGGCGGGCGGGCCGGACGCCGCGTTCGATCCGGGGAACATCGCCTCCGACGACGTCTTTTACAACACGACCGCGATGACTCTGCAGCAGGTCACGGCGTTTATCGACGAACAGAACGCCGGCTGCGAAGGGTCGTGGTGCCTGAAGAACCTGACCCTGGACACCACCTCGGAGCCGGCCGACGCCTACTGCCAGGCCTACACCGGCGGGGCGGCGCAATCCGCGGCGAGGATGCTGTACGACTTCTCCCGGGCCTGCGGCATCAACCCGCGGGTCATGCTGGTCACCCTGCAGAAGGAATCCCAGGGGCTGACCCGCACCGACCCCACCGAATCGTCCTACGCGGCGGCGTGGGGGTGGCACTGCCCGGACACCGGCCCGGGAGGCTCCGCGAACTGCGACCCGCAGTACGCCGGGTTCTTCCACCAGGGCTACGGCATGGCCCACCAGTGGGCGAAATACCGGGTCGAGATCCCGAACGGCCAGTACAACTACCAACCCGGCCGGACCTACGACATCGCCTGGAACATTGCCGAATCCGGCTGCGGCGCCGGCCCCGTGTCGATCCGGAACCTGGCCACGGCGTCGCTGTACGTGTACACCCCGTACCAGCCGAACGCTGCGTCGCTGGCGGCCTATCCCGGCGTAGGCGACGGGTGCTCTAGCTACGGGAACCGGAACTTCTTCTACCTGTTCCAGAAGTATTTCGGGTCCACCGGCGGCGGTATTGCCACGGGCGCTCCCGCCGCTGTCGGGGGCGGTGGGAGCGCCGGCACCGTCGGCGCGGTCCCGGTGGTCTCCTCCGGGTCGAGCGTCACGATCCCGTCGTCGCCGTACACGGTGTGGCACGGCAAGGACTACGCCGGCGCCGTGATCACGACGCCCACGGCGGGCATCGCCGCCGGGATCGCCGCCGGCCTGGCGTATCTGGGGTTGCAGTACTCGTGGGGCGGCGGGAACGCCGACGGTCCCACGCTGGGCATCCACGACGGCAAGGAAGGAGACGCGCACGGCGACTACGCCAGGGTCGGGTTCGACTGCTCCGGGCTCACCACCTACGTCGCCGCCCGCTACCCCGCCGCGCTCCCCCGGCTGTCGTCCGACCAGCGGTACACCGCGCCGGTGCAAGTGCCGTGGGACCAGGCCCTGCCCGGTGACCTCGTCGGCTACGACGGGCACATCACCGTCTACCTCGGCGTCATCAACGGGCAACGGATGCAACTGGAATCACCAGAATCCGGCGACTTCGTGCGGGTCTCCGGGGTCCGCCCCGACGCCGACTCCGTCGTGCACCGCTGGTGGACGGCCTGACCCCGCCGAGCAGCAACCGTCGCTGTCGGGGGTCGACGCTATGTTCCGGGAATGCCGAGCAGCACGAACGGCCGACGACAACTCCGAGAGGACACCACCATGATCACCGCCACTCTCACCGCGAGCACGACGGATGCGCCGCCCGCCGACGGATCCATCAGCCCGATCATGTGGCCCGCAATGGTCACTGCCCTGGTGGTGTTCTGGGTGCTGCGCCGCGCCGGTCGCGACCGCCGGGAGCGGGACCGTTTCCTCGCCGACGTGGTCGCCGAGTACGAGCGGGTCATTCACGAGTACAACCTCGCGGCGCAGGCCGCCGGCCGGCCCCCCTACGAGGTCAACGCGGCGGTGCAGGGCGGGCCGGACGACACCGCGTGGCAACTCGCGATCGGCAACGTCGTCAAAGCCTGGGACGCCGCCGCCGCGATCGGACAGCAGCTGCACCGCGCGGAACGCCGCGGCTACTCCTCCGGCGTCGGCGCCGGCTGGTACCTGGGATCCCGATGAACCGGTCCTTGAAGCGCGTCTCACTTCGGTGATTCGCGGTGAATCGCGGCATCCCCGGTAACGACGTACCCCGGCCGCCATAGACGGCTAGCCGGGGCCCACAGCAGGGCAGCAGCCGGTGCACCGGCGGGTCGGCGCGGTCGCAGGCCGCCTGGATAGGAGCTGAGATGACCGACAACGATGACGCTGACGGCCCTGGGTGGGTCAGTCAGACCCAGGCTCTGGAGCAGGAAGGCCAGCTCCGTAAC
>JBBQGJ010000751.1:0-2379 GCA_038322925.1 Mycobacteriales bacterium | reverse complement strand
GCGCTGGGTGTGGGTCCGACCCAGCCGCCGAAGCCACCCGGTCGGGCGGCGAGCCTGATGTCGCCGACCGCTTCGTACTGGGGACCCGCGATCAGCAGTTCCGCGACGGCGTGCAGGGCCCTGCGGGTGGTGGACAGTTCCGCTGGCAGGTTCATGGTGTTGTGCGCTCCTTCATGGGTAGGGGCCTGGGTCGGACAATTGGGCGACGTACCGGTGGACCGATCCGATGACGATCCGCCCGGCGTCGTCGCCGGTCATCAGGTATCCCGGGGATCCCGCCTGATTTCGTCCGGCAGCCAGTCGGTCGGCGGCTCGGCACCGATCATGATGAACACCGCGCGTGCCGGTTCTTGGACGAATCGCAGCACCCGACCACCCCGCAGGTCGTGCACCAGCGGAGGTGGACCCAAGTGTCCCCCAATCGGACACACGGGACACACTCCTCGGTAAGCGCGGTGTCAACCCGGATCATGTCGAGGTGGCTGCATCGTGGTGCCGCCGGCTTTGCGGCCGCGTTGCATCGCGAACTTGAGGTTCTCAACCAGTCCCAGCACATGCTCTCAGGTCCGGGACGGAAGATCGGAATGGCGTGGTGTTGTGGCACAGCCGTTGCGGGACAGGCGGGATCAGAGCAGTTCAGCGTCCTGGTCGACGCAGAGCAGGGCCGGCCCGTCGACGTCGAACAGTTCCTTCATCGCCGCATCCAGATCTTCCGCGGCGCTGACCCGGATTCCGGTCGCGCCGCATTGCCGAGCGAACTCGGCCCAATCCGGGTTCCGCAGCGACGTGTGCCACACGGGGTAGTCGCCGGCGACCTGCTCTTTCGAGATCTTTCCCAGACTCTTGTTGTCCAGCAGGACATGTTTGATGCCGAAGCCGTATTTCACGGCCGTGGTCACCTCCATGGCGTACTGGCCGAAGCCGCCGTCCCCGGTCACGGCGACCACCGGGCGGCCGGGGTCGGCGACCCACGCCCCCAGCGCCGCCGGGTACCCGAAGCCGATGGAGCCCAGGTACCCGGACATCAGCACCGGTTGACCGGCGGACTCCAGGTAGCGACCCAGCGAGTACGCATGGTTGCCGACATCAACGGTGACGACGGCATCGGGGGGTAGGTGCCGCGACAACGCATCGAAGACCGCCGCCGCCGAAACACCCAGGCCCCGGTCATCCGCGACCCGACGGGCCTTCTCGGCACGCCAGATCCCCCACCGTTCGGCGACATCGGCTCGCTGGTCGACCGCCGCGGTGACACCGGACGCGCCGTCCAGCGCCGCCACCGTGCCGGCGGCGTCGCCGACCAGGCCGATGCCCACCGGGTCGAAACGGCCGATGGCGGCCGGGTTGTCGTCGATCTGGATGATCGGTTTGTAGGTGGCGATGCCGGTGTGGTTGGAGAACGACGCCCCGATCGCGAGGACCAGGTCCGACTCGTTCATCAGCCAGCTCGCCACCGGGGTCCCGCTGCGGCCCAACACGCCCGCCCCCAACGGGTGGGAGTCCGGGACCAGACCCTTGGCCTTGAACGTCGTCAACACCGGCGCGCCCAACCGCTCCGCGAGGGCGACCACCTGATCCCGGGGGCCGCGGGCGCCGTGGCCGACCACGACAACCGGGCGGCGGGCGAGCCGCAGCAGGTCCGCGGCCGCGGCCAGGTCAGCCGGCGGCGGCGGACCGGCCCGCCCGGCCAGCCGACCATCGGGGGTGGCCGCGGGGTGGTCGGACGGCAGGATCTGCACCTCATCCGGCAGCACCAGGTGCGCCACCCCGCGCCCGTCGACGGCGTGCTTCACCGCCAACGCGGCCATCTCCGCGGCGTCGCTGCCGGCCTGCAGGGTCACCGACGAGATCGCCACGTCCTTGAACACCGCGGACAGGTCGAGATCCTGAAAGGCGCCGCGCCCCAGCACTTTGGACGGCACTTGCCCGGAGATCGCGATGACCGGCGCCTGGTCGAGTTTCGCGTCGTACAGACCGGTGAGCAGATTCGTGGAACCGGGGCCGGCGATCGCCAGGCACGCCGCCGGCCGGCCGGTGAGCTTGCCGTAGGCGGAGGCGGCGAAGGAGGCGGCCCCTTCGTGACGGATACCGATGTAGGTGATCTCGCCGCGGTCCTCCGCCCGGCGCAGCGCATCGGCGAACCCCAGGTTGGAATGCCCGACCATGCCGAACACGTGCCGGACGCCGAAGGCGACCAGGGTTTCCACCAGCACGTCGGCGACCGTCCGGGCCGGCACCGGCACCGCGGGCAGCGCCACATAGACCCCGTCCGGTCGTTCCTCGACCGGGTAGCCCGGTACGGCGTCGGCGAAACCCTCCGGCGGTAGACCGGTCAGCGGGTCGTAGTCGTAACCATGCCAGGGGCAGCGCAACAATCCC
>JBBQGJ010000750.1:0-2411 GCA_038322925.1 Mycobacteriales bacterium | reverse complement strand
CGGCGAGCCCGCTCAGTGGGTGTCCAGCACGACGCAGCAGCGGTCGTCGGCCGGCTCCAGGCGGGCTGTGAGCGTTCCGTCACCTATCCGGTCAGCGGCCGCGCCGAGCAGCGCGAGGTTCATCCCGCAGACCAGCGCGGTTTGCTCGCGGGCCAACGCGTCGAAGGGGCAGTTGGCCAGAGTGATGGTCGCGTCCTCGCGCCGGGGGTTCGTACCCGTACGCGGTCAGGGCGGCGCAGGCTGCGGTGATCTTTTGCTCGGAGAAGGGTCGTGGGCCAAGGTCGAGTCGAGCCAGGTCCCCGATGGTGCGGCCACACTCGGGGGCGGAGTGGACCGCGTCCAGGATCGGGGTGCCTGCCCGGGTGGAGTCGTCGATGGCGCGGGCCAACAGCTGCATGCCCTCAATGGCGCCGTTCCTCCTCGCGGGCTGGGTCGACGGGATTTCCGTTCAGCTGATCCAGCCCAGCGTCCACAGATCCTGCGGGCTGGGCTCGCCACCGGCGTCGGCGAAGTGCTGCATCGCTTCCCCGAGTTGTTGCCGCTGCTGCGGGCGCATCCGCCGCAGGATCTTCTCGATGGCGGCCCGACGCCGGGCCACCACCCCGTCGATGAGCGCCCGCCCACCTGGGGTCAGGTCCAGCAGCAGGTGCCGCCGGTCGGCGGGGTTGTCCCGCCGGTCGAGCAGGCCGGCGGCGACCAACCGGTCGCACGCCCGGGTCGCGTTGGACGGATGCACACCCATGTCCTCGGCCAGCGCGGTGAGATGCAACGGGCCGCGGGTGGCCAGCACCATCAGCGCCCGAAGCTGGGGCACCGTCACGGTGTCCTCGACGTCGGCCAGGGATTGCGCGGCCACCCCGACCAGTACCCGGGACGCGGCAAGGACCGCCTCCACATCGGCGGCGACCAACCGACCCGCAGCCCGCTGAACAACCATGCGAAGAGCCTGCCGCAACCCTTGCACAAGCGCAAGCATTGCGAGTAAACCGGTACTGGAACAGATGCCGAAGCAGCACCGTCCGCACGAGGAGGTGACGTGCTGCAGATGGCTTCTTCCGGTGTGCTGCCGCCGGACCGCCTGCGGGAAAGGGGAACGAGATCAACGGGATGCCGGCGGCGTCGCGAGGGCCGCATATCACTAGGTCAACCGATCGGCGGATCACCATGAACTGTTACGACTGCATCGGGGACGGTCGCACCACCCCGGCGGTGGCCATCTGCACCAGCTGCGGCGCCGCCCTGTGCGATGAGCACACGCGACTGGAAACCCAGGACCACACCCAGGCGGCCACCCCCGGCAACCCCAGCCACCACCGCACCCGCGCGCTCATCTGCACCGGCTGCGACAGTGTCCTGCGCAGCACCGCTGCATGACCACAGAACTCGCGGTGCAGAATTCCCGTTCGCAGTGTCGAACCTACTCAGCGACCGCCGCGACCATCACAACAAATCCCGGCCTGCTGCGTGTGGATCCTGCCAACGCGATCGTGACAGATCCGCTCCGTGCCGGGCAATGCTCGGTGGCGTCGCCAGAGGTGCTGGAAGGTGTCGATGACCGGGATGTGGGGTGATGCCGTGAAAACCTGCCGCCCGCCGGGGAAATCAGCGGCCCATGTTCTTACGGAAGAGCCGGCATTGCAGGTTCCGCGGGAGGCGTGGGAGGACACGTACTGCCGAGCCACGTGGATCATCGCCGGTGACCATGCGCGGACGATGCCCGCGAACGCGGCGGCGTCACCCCCGCGTCGAGAAACAATCAGCCGTCTCGAGGAGGAAACGATTGAATGGAGTCCGTCGCGTTCACCTGTGAGTTCTGTTCAGACCCAGATCCGTGGTTAGTCGGCGATTGGTCGTGGAGTCTGGGTTTCGCTTCGTCCCTTGGGCCTGATTCGGGGGTGCGGGTGTGACTGTGGCCCGGCTGTCGCGCCGGGGTGGGCGGGGTTCCGTGGCCTTGGATTCTTTCGGTCGGGGGTCGGCGTGAGGAGTTCCGGGGTCACCCGGCGCGGATGGTGGGCAGTGCCTGCAGGGTGGTCAACACGTGATTGAGGAGCCGGGCTCGAGTTCCTGGTGGTGGCCGCAGGATGAATCGTCGGGCGGATCGGGTGAGCCGGGCGGGGATGTTGATCAGTTCGCGGCGCATCCGGGCCAGCGTGCGGCGGGCCCGACCACGGCCGTCGTCGATGCCGGTGATTTCTTGGATCCAGTTCGAAATAGCGCACGCGAGCAACGCCGCCCACATCCACACGGTGTTCACGGCGCGGTCGCCCGACGGCAGATGACGAAGCGCCGCGCCGTGTTTCGCGTCCTTGTTGAGGGCTTCGATGTCGGTGCGGTGCCGGTACCAGTGCTCCACCTCGACGAGTTTGGCGGGCGTGGACACGTCCAGGTTGGTCAGGATGAACGAATACCCG
>JBBQGJ010000749.1:0-2428 GCA_038322925.1 Mycobacteriales bacterium | reverse complement strand
GTGTCGACCTGCCGGGTGGATTCCAGCACCTGCGGGCCCTTGATCAGGATCCCGAGCTGCGCGCCGCGGCCGGTGCCGACCAGCAACGCGGTCGGCGTGGCCAGCCCCAGCGCGCAGGGGCAGGCGATGATCAACACCGCGACCGCCGCGGCGAACGCCGCCTGCGCGTCGGCGCCGGTGCCCAGCCAGTAGCCCAGGGTCGCGACCGCCAGGGCGATGACGATCGGCACGAACACCGCGGACACCCGGTCGGCCAGCCGCTGCACCGGCGCCTTGCCGGACTGGGCCGCTTCCACCAGCCGGGCCATCTGGGCGAGTTGGGTGTCCGCGCCGACCCGGGTCGCGCGGACCAGCAGCCGGCCGCCGGCGTTCACCGTCGCGCCGGTGACCGCATCGCCCGGGCCGACCTCGACCGGCACCGGTTCCCCGGTGAGCAGGCTGGCATCGACCGCGGACGATCCCTCCACCACCTCCCCGTCGGTGGCGATCTTTTCCCCCGGCCGGACCACGAACACGTCGCCGACGGCCAGCGCATCGACCGGGATCCGCTGTTCGCGGCCGTCCCGTAGCACGGCGACGTCCTTGGCGCCCATGTCCAGCAGCGCCCGCAGCGCCGCGCCGGACCGCTTCTTGGCGCGGGCCTCGAAGTACCGGCCGGCCAGGATGAACACGGTCAGCGCGGCGGCGACCTCCAGGTAGATCTCGTTCGCCCCGGACCCGGCGGAGGGAACCAGGGTGAACGTCATCCGCATCCCGGTCATCCCGGCGCCGCCGAAGAACAATGCGTACAGCGACCAGCCGAATGCGGCCAGCACCCCGACGCTGATCAGGGTGTCCATGGTGGCGGCGCCGTGCCGCAGATTCATCCAGGCGGCACGGTGGAACGGCCACGCCCCCCACACCACCACCGGCGCGGCCAGGGTCAGGCTCAGCCACTGCCAGTTGTCGAACTGCCAGGGCGCCACCATGGCCAGCACCAGCACCGGCACCGTCAACGCCGTCGAGACCAGCAACCGTTGCCGCAGCGAGGCCACTTCCCGGTCCTGATCCGATTCGGCGGTACCGGCGGCGCCGGCCGGGGGGCGGGGTGGTTCGGGCAGCCGGGCGGTGTAGCCGGTCGCCTCGACGGTGGCGATCGCCGCCTCCACTTCGGTGCCCTCCGGCAGCACCACATGCGCCTTCTCGGTGGCGTAGTTGACGCTGGCCTGCACCCCGGGCATCCGGTTGAGCTTCTTCTCGATCCGCGCGGCGCACGACGCGCACGTCATCCCACCGATCTGCAGATCGACCGCCTGCTGCGTCATGCCACGAACCTCCCTCGTAAAGCCAGAACCCGGGTATCGACAGCCCGGGGGGCGCTAGGAGACCAGGGCGTAACCGGCCTCGTCGACCGCGGTGCGCACGGCGGCCACCGGCAACGGCGCCTCGCTGGTCACGGTCACCCGGGAATCCCCGCCCGCGTTCAGGTCGACATCGACCGCGCTGACGCCGACGAGCCTGCCGACCTCCTCGGTGACAGCGGCCACGCAGTGCGCGCAGGTCATGCCGGAAACGGAATAGCTGGCGGTGGTGCTCATCAGTTCCTCCATCAGGTTGCGGATCAGTGAGATCGGAGACCGGACACTGCTTGTCGGTGCCTGGCGACGGGTCCGTCGGCCCAGCCGCCCCGGTGGGGTGTTCAGGCGCACACGGTGGGCTCCCTTCACGTTCATCCTTCTCTCGTCATACCCCCTGGGGGTGTATTTGTAAACCCCCGGAGGGTATAGGTCACAGGTGGGGAACGTCACCGGTCGCGCACACCCCGGTGCGGTCAGTGCCCGTGTCCGCCGGGTTCGGTCTCGCCGTGCCCGGTGTCGTCGGTGGCCGTCCCCGCGGTGGCAGTGGCGACCGGGGCGCCACCGGTCGCCGGGGGCGGTGCGGTGCCGTCGGGCTGCCCTGCGTGCACGGTGAACTCGGCGGTCCGGACCACCCCGTCGTGTTGGAAGTCCAGGTACAGCCGGTAGTCGCCGGCGGTGGGCGCGGTGGCGTAGAACGTGATGCCCGGCCCGGCCGGGGTGACCCCGTCGCCGGGCGCGCCGGCCGGGTGCACGTGCAGGTACGCCAGATCCCCGGCCCGCAGCGCCACCAGATGCCCGTACGCGGCGAGGTAGGGCTGCAGGTCGGTCACCGGTGCGCCGTCCCTGCTGACGGTCAGCGTCAGCTCCGACGACCGGCCGGGCACCAGGTCCCCGGCCAGCGTGACGGCATACCCGTCGACGACGGCGGCGGACCGAGCCGGCGCGGGCAGCGGCACCGGCTGGTACGCCCCGGGCACCGCCAGGTCCGCGCCCAGGGTGAGGCCACCGTCGTGGCCGGTCGGGGTGAAGTCGGCGAACACCCGGTACTCCCCCGCCGCGGACAGATCAACCGGGACACTCCATGTCCCGTC
>JBBQGJ010000748.1:0-2438 GCA_038322925.1 Mycobacteriales bacterium | reverse complement strand
GAATTCCCTCATCCAGGCCGCGAAGGCCAGAGCCCGCGGCTACCGCAGCAAAACCAAGATGATCACCATCATTTACCTCATCGCGGGAAAACTCCCCAACCCGTCACCCTACGTAGCCCACCCGATCTAGCGAAGAGCCCGAATTTCACCGCGACCGCCGTCGACAACAGCGACCCGAACCCGACCGTAACGTGCACCCCCGCGTCCGGAGCGACATTCCCGCTCGGCTCGACACCGGTGACGTGCACCGCGCGGGACGCATCCGGTAACACCGCCACCGGCGGGTTCACCGTGACCGTGGTCGACACCACCGCCCCGACGGTGACCGTGCCCGGTGATGTCACCGCCACCGCCACCTCCCGGGCGGGGGCCGTGGCGGCCTACCCGCCGGCGAGCGGGCGGGACCTGGTCGCCGGGCCGCTGCCCGCTACCTGCGCCCCGGTGTCCGGGTCGATGTTCGGGCTCGGGCAGACCCTGGTGACCTGCACCGCGACCGACCCCTCCGGCAACACCGGGTCGGCGCAGTTCCGGGTCACCGTCACCTACGCCCGGTCCGGGGTGCTGCAGCCGGTGAACGCCGACGGCACCTCCATCTTCAAAGCGGGCAGCACCGTCCCGGTCAAGTTCGCCCTCACCGGGGCCAGCGCACCGGTCACCACCGCGACCGCGAGGCTGTCCTACGCGAAGATCAGCAACGGCATCGAGGGCACCGTCGTGGAGGCCACCAGCAACGTCGCCGCGACCACCGGGAACCTATTCCGCTACGACGGCGGCCAGTACATCTACAACTGGTCGACCAAGGGCCTCACCCCGGGCACCTACTCGGTCAAGATCGACCTCGGCGACGGCGCACCCCACGCCGTGACCATCTCCCTGAAGTAACACCAGCAGGCGGCCGGCCCCTGGTGGAGCATGCGCCTCGCTTCAGAGCGTGGTTCTGTCGGCCCGCTCGGAACGATCACCGCCGGACAGGGCTTCCCTGCCCGGCGGCGATCAAGGATGCGCTCGCCGCCTCGGCCACGCCCACCGTCACGTGACGAAACAGCGCGGGAGGATCCCGCCCAAGGCACCCCGCAGCGGCCCGGTTTCCCACCGAAGGCAAGTCATTTCGTCCGTGATCGGCCACCCTGCCAACTCGTATAGCCAGCAATTATCGGCGGTCGCATAACAGCCGATGAAACCGACCACCCCCAGCTCCGGCGATCCTCCGCAAGATCTTTCCGCCGGGCACCTACCGTGAGATCGACCCGCGCTGAGCAGCGGCGACCGAGGCGGACGGAGGTAACCGTTGGGGGGGAGCAGCACCCTGGATGCCGCCGTGCCCGAGCCGGCGCCAGGTGCCGCACCGCAGGTGCTGCCGAGTGAACAGCTGCAGCGGCGGGCTGCCGCGGCTCTTGCCCTGCCGGTCCCCGCGGTTGATCATGAACAGGCACTGCCGGCGGAGGCCCTGGCGCGGGTGCTGGACGCGATCGAGGCCTCCACCGCCGCGGCGACGTCGAGGGCGTACCGCTCCGACTGGGACCGGTTCGCCGGCTGGGCCGGGCGCCGGCGGTTCCCCCCGCTGCCGGCGCCCCCGCCGTGCTGGCGCACTACGTCACCGAGGCCGCCGCCGAAAAGACCGGCATCGGCAAGTGGCGGTATGCCCCGGCCACGTTGACCCGGTGGGTGGCCTCGATCAACCAGGTGCACACCGCCGCCGGCCTGGACCCGCCCGGCCGCTCCGAGGTGGTCCGCCGCGCGCTGTCCGGGATCCGCCGCATCCGGGCCACCCCACGAAACCGGCGCGCGCCCTTGCTACTTGGACGACATCCGGCTGTTGCTGACAGCGTTGTCGGCGGAGGCGGGTGGCTGGCCGGCGGGGGTGGCCGCCCGCCGGGACGTGGCGCTGTTGCTGATGGGGTTCGCCGGCGCGCACCGCCGCTCCGAACTGGTCGCGCTCACCCTCGAAGACATCACCCTGCCCTCCACGGACGGCCTGCATGTGCGGCTGCGCCGGTCCTAGACCGACCAAGAGGCCCACGGCACGGTCAAGGCCCTCCCGTACGGGCGGGACCCGGTGACCTGCCCGCCCTGCGCCTACGTGCGCTGGCGGCAGGTCCTGCAGGCGTGGGACAGCACCGCCCCGGACGGCCGCCGCCGGGCGGTGATGACCGTCCTCCGCAGGCAAGCCACAACAACCGGCATCGGCGGGGGAGAGGACGGGGCGGATCTCGAGGTGCAGCACTGCTGCCGCGGCGCCCGACTCCTCGAACCGGCCGACCCGGCCCGGGCGTTGTTCCGGCGGGGTGCACGCCACCGGCGCCATCGGCGCCATCGGCGCCACCGCGATGACCGGGCACGCGGTCAACGAGATGATCCACCGCCGCGCCGCCGCCGGGTTCACCCCCGCCCAAGTCGACAAGCTCGGCGGGCATTCGCTGCGCGTGACGGTTCGAACC
>JBBQGJ010000747.1:0-2449 GCA_038322925.1 Mycobacteriales bacterium | reverse complement strand
CTGGTCCATGTTGCGAATGGGTAGGACGAGGCGGTCACGGAACTGGTCGATGATCCGGCCGGTGCGCGCTACCCGTCCGAGGCCAGCGGCGAGGATCTCTTCGTCGCTCACACCCCGCCGGCGCAGACGGTCGGTCAGGTTGGTCCACCCGGCGGGGGCGTACCCGGGCCGGAACCAGGGGTGATCGGCCAGGTCGGTGCCGAGCCGGCCGCTGACGTACGCCGGTCCCCACGAGTCGGCGTAGCCGGCGGTGAAGAAATCTGCGGCCATCTCGTTGAGCTCGAGAAGCCGTTCACACGGGACCGGTGCGTGGTCCCACCGGTTCGCCTCGACGAGCTGGCGCTCTGTGTCGATCGCGTCCAGGTCCGGGGCGGGCGCGTACTCGCGTTGGCGTGCGGCGTGGAAGAGCGCCTCGTCCTGCCCCTCGACCGCCGGCGCGGTTCCTACCTTGGTCCTTGCGGGCTGGACGCCGTCCGGGTTGCGGGCTGGGTGGGGGTGTGGGACCTGGTCGTCGAACGCGAGAAGATGAAGGTCCTCGGGTGCGCCCTGCTCGGCGGGGTCCGGTGGTGGCTCGTACCCGTGCAGGGGTGCGGGGTCGGTTAGGGCGGCTACCCGCCACACCAGGGCTTCGGCAAGGTCCGCGGCAGGGAGCGGTTGCCCCCCGGTGGCATCGATGTCGGCGTGGATGTCGCCGAGCAGCTGGTGAGGTTGCCATCCGGAGCCGATGGCGCCGTTGACGGCGGCGACCAGGACTGGCCAGGCCTGGTCTGCCATGACCCGGTCGGCCCGCAGCTCCCCGAGACTGGCCACCAGTTCTTGGGTCCAGGGGGGTCGCAGTGTTGCCGCACCGGAGCCGCCTGTTGCGGTGACGGCAGCGGGGGTCAGGTGTCGTGACAGGCGCCACCATAAGGCGGCGGCGACCTGCTCGTCCGGTAGTGGCTTTTCCGCGGCGGCGGCGGTGACCATGCCTGCGACGTCCAGGCCGGCCCGGCTCAGGGAGCTGAGGCGTCCGGCTAGTTCGGGCCAGTACGGGTCGTGGCTGACGTGCAGGCCCAACCGGGTGGCCAGCGGTGTCCATTGGCGCAGCGGGGTGCGCGGATCACCTTGGGCCGCAGCGGTTCGGGCGTCCAGCCCGTGCTGGGCCCGGGCGGCTGCGGCGGCGAACTGGGGCGGGCCGGTGGGGCGCCGGTCGGTTGTTGGGACACCGACCGCTGCCCGCCACACGGCCAGGTCACCGAGCAGCTGGGCGTGGGCGGGGTCCATCAGGTGCACCGCCCACGGAGGCGCCGTGGTTGGTGTGTACAGCGTGGCCTGTGTGCGGACGTCAACGACCAGTGCGGCGATCAGGTCGGCGCGGGCGGCCAGGTAGGGGCCGTGCTGCTCGTGGACGGCGAGCCGTGCGGGGACCCCCGGCAGCCACGGCAACGGCCGGCGGTTTGAGCTGCGACCGCCGGTGGGGTCCAGGCGCCAGTCCAGGACCGCGGCGGGGTCGGTGGCGGTCCCCAGCTCGCGGCGGCCCGCCGCGGTGGCCAGTGCGGCGACGGGGTCGTGGCCACCCGCGGCCAGGATGGCCAGGTGGGCGCGCAGCGTGGGGTAGGCGGGGGAGTCGGTCAGCCCGGGGTGGAGCTCCTCGGCTGCGGTGTCGACGCCGGTCATGACGTCGGCGCCGACGACGGTCTGCGCGATGACTCCCAGGCTGTCGTGGTACCGGGCGACGGCATCACGCAAAAGTGTCGTCGGGCAGGCCTGCTCGCGGGCCAACGTGCTGGCCGAGCGTTGCCGCTCGTCGCGGGCCAGGATGGCGGCCAGGATGTCCGTTGCGGTGGGAGGTAGCACCGTCTCGGGCTTGACGACACTGTGCGCGTCGCCATCACCGGCTGTGACCAGGTAGACGTCGTTGCCGGTTCGCCCGCGGGTCATCGCGACGTAGAACAACTGTCGAGACTCATCCCCGGTGGCGACGGTGTGGCAGGTGTCGGTAGTGACGCCCTGGGCGCCATGGACGGTGGAGGCATACCCGAGCCCGGTGGAGGCGCTCACGTAGGCGGCGGGCAGGGTGACGTGCCGGGCGGTTCGCAGGTGTTGGACGTCCAAGGCGCCGCCTGGGTGCACCCGGGTCACCCTCCACCGGTCGCGGTTCTTGACCCAGTCGGTGGCGCTGAGGACCAGTGCGCGCTGGTTGGTTCGGGTGATGATGGTGTCGCCGGCGCTGGCCCGGTTCCCGTCGGCCAGGGTCACCTCGGCACCCACCGGCTGTGTTTCGGCCAGGAGGCGATCGGCGCGGGCGCGGGCGTTCAGGACGGCGACCAGGTCGCGGGTGGGGGCCAGCATGATCGAGTCGAGGCCGACGGCACTGTCGGTCGACCAGGCGCGGTAGGCCGCGCCGGTCGCGGCGGCCAAGTCCCCGACGTGGACCCGGCCATTGTCCAGGTAGAACCCGATCCCCGCG
>JBBQGJ010000746.1:0-2450 GCA_038322925.1 Mycobacteriales bacterium | reverse complement strand
TGAATGGCTGTGCGCCGGCCCGATGGTCACGGCGTGAGTGTCGATGGGACGTGCCGGATTTGTCTTGATCGACCGCCTGGTTCTGCCGCCGGTGCGGGCGCCGGGCATCATGGGGAGCGGCCCGCGCGGGTCGGCATCCGGACCCGATCGGTGGGCTGGATCACCCCTGGATCACCACTGGATCACCACTGGATCACCGGAACGAAGGAGCGGGGATGGCTCAGGTCGCGCTTGTCACCGGTACCTCCAGCGGAATGGGCCTGCACACCGCGGTCGGCCTGGCGGCGAATGGCGTGCGGGTCGTCGCCACCATGCGGGATCCGGTGAAGGCCGGTCCGCTGCGGGACGCCGCGGCCGCTGCCGGGGTGCAACTGGATGTTCGCGCGCTCGATGTCACCGACGCCACGGGCGCGCAGTCCTGCGTCGACGCGGTGCTGGAGAGCTACGGCCAGATCGACATTCTGGTCAACAACGCCGGCCGCGGGTCGGTGGCCTCGCTCGAGCAACTCACCCTGGACGATCTACAGACACAGTTGGACCTCAACTACCTGGGTGTCGCCGCGCTGACCCGGCTGGTACTTCCGCACATGCGCCGAGCCTGTCGGGGTCGCATCGTCACGGTGACCAGCGTCGGCGGGGTCGTCGGGCAACCATTCGCCGACGCCTACTGCGGCGCGAAGTTCGCGGTGGAGGGGCTGATGCAATCGCTGGCCCCGGTGGTCGCGCACTTCGGTATCGGCGTCAGCGTCGTCGAGCCGGGCGCGGTAGCCAGCGAGTTCGTCGCGAACGTCTCCGGAGTGGTGACGCCGCAGGGCGAGCCGACCCTGCCGGACGAGAGCGAGGACGACCCGTACGCCGAGATGCTGCATTCGTACCTGGCGCGGACCCGCAGTGCTTTCGCCGCGGCGCAGAGCCCGGTCGATGCCGCCGCGGTGATCGTCGAGGCCGCGACCACCGACAACCCCCGGTTTCGCTGGCAGACCTCCTCGCTGGCAACGGGTTTCGCCGGGCTGTCGCTCGCGGACCTGGACGGCAGCCGGGTCCTGGGACAGACCTCCGGATGGGTGCAGCAGGGCTGAATCGTTGTCCGGTGGGTGCGCTCGGCGGCCGCGGCACAGGTTGTCCCGTTTTCGGGCGCGGTGTCGATCCGGCGGTTGGCCGATCGTGTAGTGGGTGAGAGCCCCGAAATGGCGAGAATCGAGGAGGACCACCGATGAAGCAGTACCTGCTCAGTGTCTACCAGCCCGCCGGACCGGTGCCGGAACCCGAAGTCATGCAACAGATCTCACGGGACCTTGACGTGCTGAACGCCGAGATCAAGGCGGCCGGATCGTGGGTGTTCGCCGGCGGGCTGTTCCCGCCGAGCACCGCCACGGTCGTCCGGGTGCGCGACGGTGACGTGCTGACCACGGACGGACCGTTCGCGGAGGCGAAGGAGCATCTCGGAGGTTTCACCATCGTCCGTGCGCCCGACCTGGACGCCGCGCTCGACTGGGCCGGGAAAATGGCCAGGGCGACAACCCTGCCGGTCGAGGTGCGGCCCTTCCAGGGCGACGGGGAGCACTGACCGCGGCGGTGGCCACCTCATCCGGTGCGACATCCGGACGGCCGTCCGGCCGCGACATCGAGCGGGTGTTCCGCGACGAGTACGGACGGGCGGTGGCGGTGCTGGTCCGCGTCTTCGGCGACATCGACATCGCCGAGGAGGCGGTCCAGGACGCGTTGACCGTTGCGGCGCAGCGCTGGCCCACCCAAGGGCTGCCGGCCAGTCCGGCCGGCTGGATCATCACGGCCGCACGTCGTCGGGCGATCGACCGGTTGCGCCGGGAGGCCACCCGCGAGGATCGCTCCGCGCAGGCCGCGCTGCTGCACGCCCGTGACGAACCCGCAGAGGAGGGCGCCGTGCGCGACGATCGCCTGCGGCTGATCTTCACCTGCGCCCACCCCGCCCTCGGCCAGGGTGCTCAAGTGGCGCTGACCCTGCGGCTGCTCGGTGGGCTGAGCACCGCTGAGATCGCCCGGGCCTTCCTGGTTCCGGAGCGGACCATGGCCCAGCGGATCGTTCGGGCAAAGGGCAAGATCCGTGACGCCGGGATCCCTTACCGGGTCCCGGCGGAGGCTGATCTTCCGGAACGGCTGCGTGCGGTGCTGGCCGTCATCTACCTCATTTTCACCGAGGGTCACCTCGCGACCTCCGGCGACCAGCTGGTCCGCGCGGACCTGTGCCAGGAGGCCATCCGGCTCGGGCGGGTGCTGGCCGAGCTGATGCCCGACGAGCCGGAGGTGCTCGGGCTGCTGGCCCTGATGCTGCTGGCGGACGCGCGCCGCGCGGCGCGCACCACCCGGGAGGGGGAGCTGGTGCTACTGGCCGACCAGAACCGGGCGCGGTGGAATCGGGAGCTGATCGCCGAAGGGCAGGGCATCGTACGGGACCTGTTGCGGCGCCAACA
>JBBQGJ010000745.1:0-2450 GCA_038322925.1 Mycobacteriales bacterium | reverse complement strand
AGTCGCGGCGGTGAGGACATCGAAATCAGCTCTTCGACAAGAGCTCTCGCTTCGTTGAACAGGTCATAGGCCGACGCGACGTCGATGGTTGTGCCGGTGGAGGACGGCGCGTACAGCACGTTGTCCACTTCGGCGAGGGCGGCGCGCAGCGTGGCCCTGTCGGCGCCGCGGTCCAACCCCAGACCGAGTTCTGCACCCAGGTCGGTGTCCCCGAGCACCAGCCAGGGGCCGACGCCGGCGGTGTCTACCGTCGGTAGCGGGTGAACCGGCCAGGTCGGTTCGTACAGCCAGTCCGCCGGGATTGGGCTGTCCTCGACGGCTAGCGGACGTCGCCGATAGCGCACACCAAAACCCTTGGTGGACAACGCAGGTGCGACATCGATCCAATGCCGGGTGTGGCGCCAGGGAGTGGTCGGGATGGCGGGGTGCGGCTCCGGCGGGTGCTCGCCGAGCGGCGGCCGGACGGTGTGTGTTGCGTTGAGGTTCGTGTGGAATGCGACGGTGTCGTGAGCGTCACGCTGCAGCGTGCCGAGGCTGTGGTGATGTGCGTTGCCGTTACCCGGGTCATCAAGGGTGTCGGAGATTGCCTTGGTGAGCAACGGGTGCGGACTGATCTCGATGAAAGTGCAGTGGGTAGCGCCGGCGGTGGCGACGGCCTGGCTGAACCGGACCGGGTTACGCAGGTTGGCCACCCAGTGGTCGGCATCGAACAGCGGTGCGGCACCGGCATTCTCGACTGTGCTGATGACCGGGATGAGGGGCGGCCTCGGCGCCAGAGAGGCCAACGCCTCCCTCAACTCCGGCAGGACGGGATCCATCATCGCATGGTGGGACGCCACATCCACGTTCACCCTGCGGGCGAACGTGTTCTGCTGACTTGCCCCGGCGATGACGGCGTCAACGGCCTCGGTGGGCCCGGCGACCACGGTCTGGCGCGGCGAGGCGTACACCGCCACCGTCACCCCTGGGAAATCGGCGATCAACGCCTCGGCGGCGTGCGCGTCGAGCTCCAGCAGAGCTATCGCGCCCTTGGCGGCGCGGCGGGACATCAGCTGCGACCGCCTGGCGATCACCCGAAACCCTTCGGCCGGACTCAGCGCCCTGGCCACCACCGCCGCGGTCACCTCGCCCATCGAATGCCCGATCACCGCATCGGGTTCCACCCCGTACGAGCGCCACAACGCCGTCAACGCTAACTGAACACCTACCAACACCGGCTGAATCCACTCGATGCCGGTCAGTTCCTGCTCGCTGGCCAGCACGTCGCGTAATGAGAACCCGACCTCCGCCAAGAAGTCCGGCTCCAACTCCGCGACGGCGGCCGCGAAAGCCGGCTCATCGGCCAGCAGCTGCCGGCCCATCCCCGCCCACTGTGAACCCTGACCCGAGTACACGAACACCGTCCCGGAACCGCAGGGTCCCTGATGTGGGCCGACCACCCCGGTCGCGAACTGGTCCGCCGCCAGCGCCCGCAGGCCGGCTACCGCCTCTGCCGGGTCAGCCGCGCAGACCGTGCCGAACGTCGCCTGGTGGGTCCGGTGGTGATCGAGGGTGTGCGCGACGTCGGCCAGCGGCACCTGCGCCCCAGCATCGGTCATCCAGTCGGCCAACATCGTGGCCATCTCAGCCATGCGGTCACTGTTCTTGCCGGTCACCACCAGGGTGGTGACGGCCGGTACCGCCTCGGTTTTTCGGCTGGGAGGCTCCGGCACGCACGCCTGCGGGCCCTGCTCCAGCACCACATGCGCGTTCGTGCCGCCGAAGCCGAACGACGACACGCCTGCCCGGTGCGATCGTCTGGTTGCCGGCCACTCGGTCGGTTTTTCAACCACCTTCAGACGAAGCTCGTCGAAGGGGATATGCGGATTAGGGGAGTCGAAGTGCAGGTTGGCTGGAATGGCGCCTCGTTGCACCGCCAAGGTTGCCTTGATCAGCCCGATGATGCCCGCGGCTGCTTCCAAGTGTCCGAGGTTGGTCTTCACGGAGCCTGCCAGCAGCGGCGCGTCGGGTTGCCGTCCGCGCCCGTATACCGCCCCGAGGGCCCGGGCTTCGATGGGGTCGCCGAGTAACGTTCCGGTTCCGTGCGCCTCGACGTAGTCGACCGAGGAGGGCGCGACGCCCGCATCGGCGCAGGCGGCACGCAACACTGCGGCCTGAGCGGCCGGGTTCGGTGCCATCAGTCCATTGGATCGACCGTCTTGATTAACCGCTGAGCCGCGGACGACCGCGAGCACCCGGTCTCCGTCACGTAGCGCGTCGGAGAGCCGCTTGAGCACCGCGACACCGCAACCTTCACCGCGGACGAATCAGTCGGCGGCGGCGTCGAAGGCATGGCAGGCACCGGTCGGCGACAACGCTCCTGCCGCGTCAAGGCTGCCTGTCACGGCGGGCGAGAGCAGCAGGTTCACCCCTGCGGCGATCGCCAGCTCGGATTGGCCGGTCCGCAGACT
>JBBQGJ010000744.1:0-2462 GCA_038322925.1 Mycobacteriales bacterium | reverse complement strand
GGTCTTGATGTCGGTGACCAGCAGGACTCCGTCCCTGGTCTGGTCGACCTTGTCCGCGCTGCCGACCATCAGCACCCGACCCCGCGGCACCTCCACGGCGACAGGCGGGAAACCCTTCATGCCGAAAGGTCAATTCGCTGGCCCACCACCCGCGCGTCACACTCGCCGCGCCAAGCGTTGTCGTCCGTCAGCATGCTGTCCAGGTCAGCGAGGACCGCCGCCCGCTCCCGTTCCCGGTCCCGTTCCCACAGCAGTGGGTGGCCGGTCGCCCGACGGGCCACGACCGCCGCGATCTCCTGCAACCGGAGCCGATCGGCGTCGGTCCAGGGCGCGCCGAACGTGGGCAACGACGCCGCCCGGTCCCCGGATGAACTCGTCCATGCTGCCGGTTGGGTGTGGTCTGGTCCGCTTGACGACACGGATGCGGTCGGTGGGGTTGGTGAACACCAGCCGCTTGGACTTCAGGGTGCGGAACAGGTCCCGCAGGGCGCTGGCGTCATTTGCCTGGTGTTTGCGCCCGTCGAGCCACCCGGTCACGTCGTCGGGGGTGACCTGCCGCAAAGTGCTGTAGTGGAAAGCGGTCTCGGCCAGGAACGGTCGGATGCTGGCCAGCCGGGCGAAGGTGGTGCGCCGAGGACGAGCCCGACGCCGCGGGGTGCCCTCAAGCAGCACGTCGATCCAAACCTGCAGGTAGTCGCTATTGGCATTCCTGCAGACGGTGCAGACCCGCGAACTGCTCACCCTGTCGATGCTCGCCGCGCTCGGCGGCTGCGACGCCCAAGTCAAGGGCCACGTCGCGGCAAACCTCAACGTGGGCAACGACCGCGCCAGACTGCTGAGCGTGCTCACCGCGCTCATCCCCTTCATCGGCTACCCCCGCGCCCTCAACGCTCTGCAGGCGCTCGACGAGATCGCCCCCGCTGACCCGAAACGAAAGGACACCTCCCGATGACATCGCGCACAGCGCTGCGCGACGACGCGCAAACCCGAGGCTGGAACACCGAAGTAGCACGGCACGCCCGCGTCATCACCAGCCTCACCCACCACCTCGATCGACTTGCCCTCACCCGCCTGCCCGCCCCAATCGCTTGACAACACGCCCCAGGGACGGTTAATGGAGATCGCCTTCTCCATCGTTCAACGGAAAGTCTTATCCCCCAATGACTTCGATGATCTCGACGTCGTCGTCGAACGGCTCGCCGCCTTCGAAACACGTTACAACCAGACCGCGAAACCGTTCATGTGGAAGTTCACCACCACCGACCTGGCCGACCTCATGGACCGACTCGACAACCACCGGCCGACGATGATCACCAGCGACCCAGCACAACCACGTGCCGCCTGGTGAAGGCACCACCCTGGTGGCGCGGGTGGTCTGGGACACTCACCGGCATTTCGACACCCACCCCACCCGCGACGTCGTACCCATTCCTGGTCCAGGACGCCGCCCGTGACCGGCTGCGGGTGATGCCCGCCGCGACCCGCACCCCACGTCACCCGGCGCCGCGCCGCCGCCGCTGATCCCGGCAAACGGTCAATCCGCGCAACTCAGGCCGGAATCGGCCAACCCGACGGTGATCTCGGTGATCAACTGGCTGATGGCCGCCCGCAAGGCGATGATGTCGGCGCGGTCCGGGTCGTCGGGTTGCACCGCCGGCGGCAACTGCAACGCCAACAGTTCCAGTTCACCGAGCAACCCCGCACGCCGCTCTCTGGAAGCCCGCCGCCAACCGGCCGCGATGTGCTCGTAACGGATCCGCACCGCGGTGACCTTCACGACGCTCGCTCACGGCCGCAGCCCGTTGCGACGCTCCACCGAGTCAGGTTTGGCCGCCGCGAACCATCGGAATTCGGTCGATCGGGCGCGGTCCACGACGGGCGGCGACCGGGCACGGTTGCTCCTGGCACGAGCGCGTATCCGGTCCACATCGGCACACCGTAGGCCACCGCTCACCGACCGGCTGACCAGGACAAACCCGCCTCTTGCTCAGCCCTGACCAGGAACCGGCTTCATGCACGCAGCCGCGCGTTCATGAAGCACACGGCATGGGGTCCGCCACGCGGCGACCACCAAGCATGCAAGCACGGTGCCAGGGCACCCCCACGCGGCACGGTCGGTACGTTCATCGCTGCCTTGACGCCCCGCCCCGGTGTCAGAACGATCTCCCCATGAGCACGACGGGCAGGCGCATCCTCACCGCCACAACCATGGCCCTGGCGGTGATGGCAATCGTGTTCGCGGTCGTCGCCCTCTGGCATCGTCGTCACCCGAACGGCGGGACGGCGGAACACCGCAGCCACTCCCCCCTCGTTAGCTAGTAGTTAGCGCGGACTTCCGCACAGGGGGTTGGGGGCAACCTATTCAGGGCCTGTCACCGGGCTGACCTGCGACGATCCGGTCCCACCCAGTCAGGTGCCGCTCGTGCATTGTGGTGAGATAGCTGCTGAACGACTCCGGTGAA
>JBBQGJ010000743.1:0-2466 GCA_038322925.1 Mycobacteriales bacterium | reverse complement strand
CGCGGTGTAGGTGTAGCGGATGATTTCCGCGGACCGCGGGAAAACCTGGCCCATCCAGGCGGCCTGCAGGTGGCCGTCGCTGTAGGTGCTGTCGAATTTGTGGTCGATCAGTTTGGCCGACCAGGCATTCAGGATCTTGATCGCCATCTGCGCGTTGGCGTTGTTCCCGGTGTAGTACCACAGCAGCGCCTGCGTGTAGGCGGCGACCGCGTCATTGACCTCGTCGAAGCAGCCCTCGTCGGGATTGTGGTACGCACCGCAACCGACATACGCGACCGGGCGCGGCGTCCAGGACAGTGAGCTGTAGGCGACGCCCTTGTTGGCGCCGGTGTCGGCCTTGGCGTTCTTCAGGTTCGCCAGCCCGGTCGACCACGGCTGGGCGCCGGCGGCGAGCTTGGCCTTCACGAAGCTGAGCTGCGGCGTGCCCAACAGGATTCCCGGATGCACGAAGGTCGGCGGCAACGCAACGGCCCGCGCCGAGATATTCCGGGTCTTCACGTTTGCCGATGATCCAGCACTTGACACGTAGCCCCAAATGCTGACCGGACCGGTGGCCGTCGCGCGATCCGCTGCCGAGTCGGCGTAGGTCAACTGCCAGGCGGGCTTTGCGGTACCCGCGGGCCAGGCCCGTGCGGTGATCGTGACCGGATTCGTTCCGGTGGCCTGGATCTCGACACTCGTCCAGCTACCCGCGACGACAGGCGCGGCGAGATCCTGCTTGACCATGGTGGTTGCCGCGGTACCGATCAACTTGGTGATCGCCACTGCGCCCACCGTGCCGGTCGTCTTGAGACGGACCGCGTACGCGGAGGCGGCGGTATCACGCAACCGGAGTTCCTGGTAGGTGTTCGTGGACGAACCGGAGACCAGCGAGTACGAGAAGTCGGCGCTCGCGATGGCGTCCTGGGTCTTGACATCGCCGAGGACTGCCTCCGCGGACACGCCGGGCGTCAGGGTGAACTGGCCGCCGGCCGCGGTGACCGAAGCCGCGGACGCCGGAGAGACCGTATAGGCGCCACCCACGGCCGCCGACCCCCAGCCGCCGTTCACCGTGCGGGACAGCGAGTCGGTCGCCAACGTACCGGTCGGCACGTATTGCGGCGCCGCCTGGGCAATTGCCGGCAGGCCGAGGCACGCAATGCTCGCCGTCATCACCACGGCGACCGCCTTCGTGGACACTCGACGACCGGTCCGTCGCGATACCGGAATACCAGCGCTCTCGACGTCGGCCTTCCGGCCATGGAATGTGAACATTTCCCCTCCTGGCAATGCATCAAAGCTGGGTAACCCCCGGTGGATTTGGTGCGCGTCCGAAGATTCATCCACTCGCTCGTTGATTCCGGCATCCACCAGCCGGCTGCGGTATGAAAATCTCCCCGACAATCGCGCGGGACAACCCGCTCGAGATTTCGCCCCGCACATGATCGGCGGGGTGCGACGAACCAGTTGCCCTTGAATCAGGAGCCCGGCCGCCAGGTCCCTGCTCCCTCCGCCGGTATTCCTGACTCGACGTCGGGCACCAACGCGGCGGATTGCCATCTCACTGGCAGCGGCCGGACAGCTCGTCTTTTCCGATGGACGTCCGGTGAGCCGGATCGGCTGGCGCACCATTGGCCGGAGCCACTCCGCGGCCATCCACGTATACAGAATTCCGGCCCCCGGAACAGTGGAATGTCACCATGATCGACCCCTCCCGGCGTAAACATTCAGTCGGTGTTCTCAGCGGCACCTTGTTGGTGGCACGGGGTGATGACCGATCGGGCCGATGCGCGTCGGTGTGGGTGGCGGGTCGGTTGTGGTCAGGCGGGGGTGGCGTGGAGCGGCGGCATCCAGGGGTCGCCGATGATTGCTTGACGCATCGCGGTCATGACGTTGTGGCCGTGTTTGGCGGCGGTGGATAGGTAACCGCGGATGGTGAAGCGGTCCTGGGTGCGTTTCTCGCTGGTGAGCCGGCCGGAAATGTTCTGTTGAACCTTGGCGGGCCGCAGATCGCGTTCGGCCTGGTTGGAGGTGGGTGGCACTTTCAGGTCGCGGGCGAAACGGAGCACGTCGGCTTCGCGGTCGCGGAGGACTTCAAGGAGCAGCCGGGTTTTCCGTTCCCTGGGGCGGGTGCCGTGAGATGTGGTGGCCGACAGTCCGACCAGCATGCCGTCGCGGAACAGCTGGTAGAGCGGGTCGGTGATGGTGCTGGGGATGCTGCTGGAGCCCTGTTGGCGGGCGAGGTTGGCCTGGTGGATCAGGGCGCGGAGGGCGTCGGCGATCTGGGTCGGCCACGCTGCGTCGGGGTAGACCTCGGCGGCGCCGTCCAGGTCACGAAGTAGGTGAGAGCAGCACAGCTGGTGGATCAGGGTGCCGAGTTCGGCGGAATCGTAGTTCTGGTACCGGTCGTGCACGATCACCGCGTCGGTGAGGTCCTTGACCACGGAGGCCTTGAAGGTGTCCAGTGACCGGTCGCCGAGCAGGTAA
>JBBQGJ010000742.1:0-2469 GCA_038322925.1 Mycobacteriales bacterium | reverse complement strand
GGTGCCAGCTCGGACAGCTGCTTCACCAGGGTGTCCCGGCGGGCTGTCACCAGGCTGGCGAGCATCGTCGTCGTGCCATGCCGACGATGAAAACGCACTGCTGATTCCGCCCGTTCCGGCCACCCCTCGAAGGCGCCGCCGCCTCCGCCGTGGACGTGCATGTCCACGAATCCGGGCACGACGGTGTCGTCATCGAACTCGAGGTCGGCGCGGCGGTGGGGTGTGCCGGATCCCACCGCGGTGATCCGGGTTCCGTCGATCTCGATCCACCCGGGACGGAGCACATCGCTGCCGGTGACGAGAGTCCCCGCCCGCAGCAGCATTCCCGCCTCCTCGCGCTGGTGCCGTCACCGACATCGTGCCGCCGGCAACGGACACCACCGCTGGCCATTGTCGGTCAGCGTTCCCGGTCGGGGCTCGTCGACGGCAGGACACCAGCGGAACATTGCGCGATGCCGCCAGCGCCGTCCGCAACGACGGGTGCCTGCCGTTCCACACCACCGCGGTCGTTCACAGGCTGCAGGGGCTGAAAGCCTGGCCCCGGGTCACTCATGACGCCACCAGTCGTGCCCGGGTTCGCTGCCGTCCTCGTCGTCCTGGATCGTGTCGACCAGGTGGCCGGCAATGGCATCGAGGGTGATGACGCCGACGAGCCGACCCCCGTCGACCACCGGCAGCATGGGAACCGGCTGGGACAGAATGAGATCGAGCACGGTCGAGCCGGCGTCATCGTCGGGGTGGACCACTGGTCCGGACGACAGCACGAGCGAACCGGCGGAGGTTGTCCGCGGGTCCTGACCATCGGCCACGCACCGGTCGATGATGTCCTTTGCCGTCAGCATTCCGATGTACGCACCGAGGTGCCCCCACACCGGGATTGCCGTGGCGGCGTGCGCCCGTAGCCGCCGGGCCGCGGTCACCACGGTGTCCTCGTGATGTACCGACGGCGACGGCGGACCCATCAGTTCCCGCACGGTAGTCGTGATCGACGCCTTTCTGACAGAGCTACGGTGTACCGTCTTGGTTCCCCTTGCCGCGGCTCGTTACGCCGATCGTCCTTCTCGCCGCGAAATAGGGGTTCCTGGCGGCTGACCGGCACGCATGTGGTGGGGTCGACAATCGGTCAGATGACGCGAGCGGATCTGCTACCCGGTGCTGGTGGCAGTCGTGCTGCTCATGGGGCTTCTGCTGAGTGCCTGGAGTGGTGATCGGCTGGTGGATCGGGCTGGTCAGCTCGCGCTCGGTCGGGCCGCCGGGCCAGGGCGGGTTGATCCGGATCAGGTGGTTGCGGCCGAGGAACGCTCGCCTGAGATTGTCGGGCAGTCCGCCGAAGGGTGAGCGTGGGGAGCGGTGCAGGGCCTGGCGGCCGTGCGGGTGGCCAGGTGCTCCTTGGTGTCGATGATGGTGGTCAGCTGGTCGTCGGGAGTGCCGAAGTCGGGCAGCTCGACGTAGGCGGCGGCATTTTCGTCGCTCGCGTGGTGCCGCACCCAGTCGTGCATCAGCGACCGGGGTAGGCAGTGCAGGTAGAACGATGTCGGGGTTCCGAGTGGTACTACAGGGCTAACGCGGGAACCTGACCGTCATCGCCGCGGCCCCGGTCACCGGGGGCGGCGCCCCGGCGGCGTCCGCGCTGTCCTACACCTACGTCCTGGCCGGGAACATGACCTCCCGTACGGTCGCCGGGTTGAGGACCTCCTACTCCTACGACGCGGCGAACCAGTTGACCGCGATGACCGGCACCACCGGGCGGTCACCCGGTTCTCCTACAACAACGCCGGGCAGCGCACCGACACCTGGTGGCACACCAACACCACTCGCAGCAGTTTCGTGGCGCACACCCACAACACCTTTGGTGTCGGCGGTGTTGACCGCCTCGCTGGCTGGCTGGCCGCTCACAACCCACCAGGAGGGCCGGGAAGCCGGGTGACAGGGAATCTCCGTGTCAGGTGGGTGTCCGAGGGGGGACTTGAACCCCCACGCCCCTAAGGGCACTAGCACCTCAAGCTAGCGCGTCTGCCATTCCGCCACCCGGACAGGTGTCAGCGGCGCCGGGCGCCGCGGTGAGTGAGCCTACTCGATGCCTGCCGTCCACCCAACCGAATCGGGAAAGGCAAGGGTACGTTCCGATGCCCTGTCCGCGGGTGGTAGGAAAGCCCGATGACCGCTCCCGACCGCAGTCCCACACCCGGCGTCAGCACTTCATCGGGGCCGATTTCCGCGACGGCACGGCAGCCGTCGACCGCCGAGCAGGAGGTCGTCCAGCTCTGCGGCGAGCTCATCGGAATCGAGTCGGTCAACACCGGGGAACCGGACACGATCGGCGACGGCGAAGCCCGCGCCGCACGCTACCTGCAGCAGAAGCTGGAAGAGGTGGGTTACGAGACCACCTACCTCGAGTCGGTTCCCGGGCGCGGCATCGTCATCGCACGGTTGGCCGGCGAGGATCCGAGCCGGGGTGCGCTGCTGATC
>JBBQGJ010000741.1:0-2471 GCA_038322925.1 Mycobacteriales bacterium | reverse complement strand
GGCCTCGTCGATCTGGCGGGTCCGCAGCAGATAGGAGGCGACAGCGAGCAGAATTGCGGCCTCACTGCCGGGCCATGGAGCGATCCACACATCGGCGTGGGCCGCCGTGTTTGACATCCGTGGATCGACCACGATCAGTTTCGCTCCGGCCTGCTTGCCCTCCATGATCCGCTGGGCATGTGGGTTGAAGTAATGCCCGGTCTCCAGATGGCTGGAGAACAACAGAATGACTTTGGCGTTGGCGTGGTCCGGAGAGGGGCGGTCGTAGCCGCCCCACAGCGTTTGGCCGAGTCGGGCGCCCGACGAGCAGACCTGGGTGTGGCTGTTGTGCCCGTCCACCCCCCACGCCTGCAGCACCCGTTCGGCGAAGCCGTCCTCGCCGGGGCGCCCGACGTGGTAGGCGACTTCCTCATTACGGCCCTCGGAGATGGCGGTGCGGATCCGGTGGGCGATGTCGTCGAGCGCGGTGTCCCAGCTGACCTGCTCCCACTGCCCGCCACCGCGCTCACCGGTGCGGCGCAACGGATGCAGGATCCGCTCGGGATCGTTGATCTGGTTGATCGTGGCCGGGCCCTTGGCGCAGTTGCGGCCGCGCGACCCGGGGTGGGCCGGGTTGCCCTCGACCTTCTTGACCGACAGGTCGTCCTTGTCCACATAGGCCAGGAGTCCGCACGCTGATTCGCAGTTGAAGCAGGTGGTGGGCACCAGCATGTAGGAGTGCGGCACCTTGCGGGGGTGGGCCTTGGCGTCGTACTCGACGTGGTTGTCCCAGTCGCTGACTGGCGGATAGTTCCGCAGGTTCTCATGGGTGCGGGCGCCGGGCAAGACGTGGCCGACATGGGCTGGGGCATCAGTCGGCGCGGGCCGCGCCGGTGCGGTCGGGGTTGCAGCGGCCGGTTCTTGGGTCCGGTTTGGCACAGTCTCGGTCATCGGTCGGACCTCCGTTGAAGTGAATGCTGTTTCGGGGCAGAAACTTTCACGAGAGCGGGACGTCTTGGCCCGCGCGGACGAACACGGACTCGTAGGCCAGCAGTGCCGGCTGCACGAGCACACCGGCCAGCGCGACGAGTGCGGCGGCTCCACCCGTCCATCCCGGGACGGCGAGAGCGACCGCGATGACGACTGGGATGACGGCCCCGAACCAGAACAGCCTCGAGTAGCGCCCGTGGGTGATCATGTGCGCGCCGACGGCGGCGCCCTTGCTGGGGTGTTTGCCCCCATATTCGCTGAGCAGGATCAGCCCGTGTAGCACGGTGGCGATCAAGAAGACCCGAAAAATCAGGGTGCTGCCATCGGTACCGCTGCCAGCGATCGAAGCGGCGACGGCGAGCGCACCCGCCCCGACCATCACCGCCTGCACGATCAGATGCCAGAACAGCAGTGGCGACTGCCAGAGATCCCGGCCCTCGGCCTGACCGAACAGGAAGCCGGTGTAGCCGGCCAGCATCGCTCCCGCCGGCACCGCGAGGATCGCCAGGATGGTGAACGCCGTGTCGGCGGGACCGATCACCCCGGTCTGTACCCCGATGCCCAGCAGCAGCCACACGCCGGACACCGCCCCGAAGATTGCCAACGCGTAGGACCCGAGCACTAGCCACGAACCGAAGTTCGATTTCAGGAAGATGAACAGCGCCCGCTCGGGTCGTTTCAGGTCCCAGATCAGCAGCAGGCCGGTGACGCCGACGCCAACCACCCCGATCGCCGGGGCGACCACGGTGGTCAGGGCGCCGAGATCCACACCGAGCAGGACGGCGAGCGCCGCGACGAGCAACGCACCACCGCCGAGGGCCTTCGTCCACAGATAGGTCGTGACACGCCAGCCCCACGGGCGGGGATGGGCGGTGTTCAGGGTGGTCCTGGCCCCGCTGATCGGGTCGACCGTGAGATCGCGGCCGACGTCGACGCGATGTTGATCGGGGGAGGAGAAGATGTAGGTGTCGTCAACAGGGGCGGCCAGCGGGTCCAGTACGGCGCGGTCGGCGCCGAGGTAGAACACGTTGGGGCCGGTGTTCTGCTCGGCCGCCCGGACGGTCACCGGATGGGAGTTGATCAGCTTGGATATCCCGCTGTCAGGGTTGTCCACATCACCGACCCAGATGGAGTGCGTCGGGCAGACGACCACGCACGCTGGTTCGAGGTCCTCGTCGATGCGGTGGGCACAGAAGTTGCACTTGGCCGCGGTGTGGGTGTCTTCGTCGATGTAGATCGCGTCGTAGGGGCAGCCCTGCATGCAACTCTTGCAGCCGATACAGCGGTCCTTGTCGAAGTCGACGATGCCGTCTTTGCGCTTGTACAGCGCCTTGGTCGGGCAGATCTTCACGCAGGGGGCATCGGTGCAGTGGTTGCACCGCATCACCCCGAAATCGCGTGTGTTGTTCGGAAAGCTGCCCTGGTCGACGTACTTGACCCAGGTTCGAAACTGCCCGACCGGTACCTCGTGCTCGGTCTTGCACGCCACGGTGCAGGCATGA
>JBBQGJ010000740.1:0-2512 GCA_038322925.1 Mycobacteriales bacterium | reverse complement strand
CGTCGACGTGGGTGTCGGCCTGGGCGACCGCTCGGCTTGAGGAGCCCGCTCCGAAGTGCCGGTCACGGTGAAGTTCCCGTCGAGGGTTAGCAGCACCCGGGTGCCGTCGGTCCGGCGCATGGCGACGCGGTACGTGCCGTCGTCGGCCTTACCAAGCCCGAGCACCAGGGCCGTCGGCTCCTTGCCCACCGCAGCCTGGACCGCCTTGACCGCGGTGTCGCCAGAGAGCCCTTGGCCCAGCCGTCCCCCGTGATCAGCTCGACCGTGGCCCATGCCACCGCCGTCTGCCTCATGACCGGGCGGGCCGTAGACCGCTGCTCCGGAGCCGTACTGATTGGTCGGCACACTCCAGGCACTGGCCAGGCCCGCGCCTGCCACGCCGATGGCCGCCGCCGAGGCGATGGCGGCACCCGAGATCACGAGCGTCTTGGTCCTCATGGTCGTTCCTCCTTTGACGGCAGTCCCACTCCCGCTTTTACGGCAGTCTCACTCCCGCTGACGCCCACCGTGCCTGGCGAACCTGAGGAGGTCGGCCAGGGACGATATGAAATTCCTGTGAGTCCGCCGGCCCACGGTCGACCGATCCGCCGGCCCCGCACGGAAAGCGGGGTCCTCCTTGGCGACCGCGACAGCTGCCCCGCCGACTCCCAGTCCGGCTGCCGCCCCGACCGCTGCCACCGCGCTGCTGCTCTCGCGCCAAGCCATGGTGTCCATCCCCGTTCCTCGACAACTTGCCCCCATCGTCTGCGGCGCCGCTATGGCGGGGATGGCCGTCCGCTCAGCACTTAGGGCTTGGAAGGGAATTACATCGCTGTAGTTAGTCGCGCTGAGTGTGCGGGGTGATGGTGTAGTTCCACTCGGGGTGGAACGGGTCGGTGTCGAGCCGGACGGCGGCGAGTTCGGCGTTGGTGACCTTGATCTTGTCCGGGTAGTTGCCCTCGTCGAGGCGGGCGTAGACCTTCAGCCCGCTGCGGGTGGTGGTCGCGGCGATCAGGTTGACGATGACCTGCAGGCTTTCCAACGGTTTGCCGCGCCAGTTGATGGTGATGAAGCTGAACAGTCGATGCTCGATCTGGTTCCACTTGCTGGTCGCCGGCGGGAAGTGGGCGACCCGGATGGTCAGCCCGGTGGCGTCGGCCAGCCGCTGCAGCTCGGTCTTCCACGCCCGGGTGCGGTTGCCGTTGGAGCCGCCGCAGTCGGCGGTGATCGTCAACACCGTGGCGCGCGGGAAGCGCTGGGAGCCCAGGTAGTCCCACCAGGAGCGGATGGAGGCGACGGCAAACTGCGCGGTGTCATGCTCGACACCGACGGACACCCAGCCCTCGTTGTGGGCCAGGTCGTAGACCCCGTAGGGGTTCGCCTTGCCCAGGGCGGGGTCCTTGAAGTCGTGGGTGCGTACCTGGACCGGCTGACCGGCCGGGCGCCACGCCCGCCCTGCGTTCTTGAAGTCACCGACCAGCTCCTTCTTCTTGGTGTCCACGCTGATGACCGGCTCGCCGACGGCGGTCGCCGCGGCGACCGTGGCGTTGAGGTGGCCGAACTGGGCGTCTCGGTCCGGGTGCTGGCGGCCTTCCCGGGTCTTGGCGTTGGCCTGCAGGCTGTAGCCCAGCTGGTGCAGCAGTTCACCGACGACGACGTGGCTGACTCGGTGGCCGAGATCGGTCAACTCCCCGGCCAGCGTCCGGGTGGACTTGCCCGTCCAGCGCAGCGATGAGGTCGGATCTCCTCGCGCCTCGGGGTCGACCAGTTCCTTGAGCGCCGGCAGCAGCTCGGGGTCGGTCTCGGTCAGCGGCCGACGCCCGCCCCCGGGACTGCGCACCCGATCGGTCACCGGCGCACCCTCGGCCAGTTCCGCCATCCCCGCGGACACCGTCTCCGGATGCAACCCGCTGGCCCGGGCCACCTGCGCAATCCCACCGTGGCCCAGCGCCCGCGCCTCCGCGCCCGCCACCAGCCGCCGCTGCCGCTCGTTCAGGTGAGGGAAGACGCTGGCGAACTTCTCGGCCAACACCTCATCGGACACACCGGTCCCTGTCACCCACCAAGCGTGACCCGAAGGTCAAATCCCGTCGTAGATGTCTGCCGGACCCTAAGGGCCGGTAGGGATCACTCCAGGTTGGCGTGTGAAGGGCCAGACTTGGTGAGTGATGACATCGGGCGTGTCCGGCCTTGATCTCGTCGCGGATGTGCCGGACGGCTGGCGACGCCCTGGCGGGCAGGGTCGTCGAGGACCCAGTCGAGGTAGCGCTTTCCCGGGAAGATGGGGCAGGCGTCCCCGCAGCCCCATGGTGAGGACGACGCCGGAACGGACCTGCACCTTGCCGCCGGACAAGTGGTGGGTGTAGGCAGCGGCCATCTGGGAACGGCGTGCGTTGTGGACACACACGAACAGCAGGTCGAGGACCTTCTTCGCCGCGCGGCCCTCGACCTGGGCGTAGCCATCGGCTGCTCGCGGGCCTGACGAGCCACCAGGGCCCGCGGGCAAGCGGACCGTGGAGCGACGCATCCGGTC
>JBBQGJ010000739.1:0-2525 GCA_038322925.1 Mycobacteriales bacterium | reverse complement strand
CCGGCTACGTCGAACCTGAATTTCCAGCCGGGGCAGACCATCGCCAACACGGTGATGGTCCCGGTCGGGGCCGGTGGCCGGATCGAGGTGGCGAACGGCTCGGCTGACGGTGTTGACCTGCTGGTGGACGTCACCGGGTACACCCTCGCGGGGCCCGCGACCGTTGACGGGACCCTCGTTCCCGTGCAGTCGGCGCGCATCGTCGATTCCAGGGTCGGTCTGCAGGCGCGGCCGCCGCTACCGGGGTTCCGCACGGTGGGAATGCAGGTCGTAGGCCGCGGCGGGGTACCAGGATCGGGCACAGCGGGGGCGGTGCTGGTGACGGTCGCGGCGGTAGCCCCTCGCGCCGCCGGCTACCTGCAGGTGTGGCCGGCAGGGGTGCCGCGGCCAGCCACGTCGAGTCTGAACTTCGCTGCGGGGCAGGACATCTCGACCACACTGGTGGTGCCGGTCGGAGCAGGCGGCAGGATCGAGGTGTTCAGTGCCTCCGCCGGCGACGTCGACCTCGTGGTGGACATCAACGGATACCTGATCGGATCGCCCACGGCGCCCGGCTTCGCCCACCCCGGAATCCTGGTCGGCAGCGAGCAACTCGACTTCGTCAGAGCGAAGATCAACGCCGGTGCAGAGCCATGGACATCCGCGCTGGCCAATGCGATGAAGGCGAAAGCCGACTCGGGGGGTAACGCCGGGGTTGCCTACAGCTCGCCGTCGTGGACCCCGCGGCCCCGGGCGTACGTCGGCTGCGGATCGCATCGGTCCCCGGACGAGGGATGTTCGGACGAGCTGAACGACAGCATCGCCGCGTACACCAAGGCGCTGCGGTGGTACTACACCGGCGACGCCGACGCCGCCCGGGGGGCGATCGCGATCATGAACGCGTGGTCCTCCACCCTGGTCGATCACCGTTTCGACGCGACCTACAGCGACGGTCACCTGCAGGCCGCCTGGGTCGGCGAGGTCTTCCCGCGGGCGGCCGAAATCATCAGGTACAGCTACTCACCGCGCCGCGGAGATCCCGCGCTGAACGTTGGGGGTTTCTCCGGGATGCTCGACCGTGCTTACCTTCCGCACGTCATCGACGGGTGGTACGGAGGCGGCGCGAACTGGCTCATCTCCATGGCCGAGGCGACCATGAACATCGGCATCTTCACCGACGACTACGCCACCTTCGATGCCGGCGTCGCCGCCTGGCGCGCGCAGGTACCGGCCGCAATTTACCTGTCGGGCGATTCGAACACCATTCCCGGTCTGGCCGGAATGCCGATCTCGCCGCCGGACACCATGTATGCCCACACGTCGACATCACGGTCGTCGCTCGGTCGATACTGGTACACCCCGACCAGGTTCATCTCCGGCCTCGAGGGCGAGTCCTGCCGCGACATCAACCACATGGCAATGGGTCTCGGTGCGATGATCAATGGTGCCGAGACGGCGCGGCTGCAAGGTGTCGATCTTTACGGAGAAGAGCAGGACCGGATCGTGGCCGCGCTGGAACTCAACAGCGGCTATGTCCACGACGCCGTCGCCGGCGGGCAGAACCCACCGGCGAACTGGGTGTGTCCCAATCCGGTGAACACCACGAACGGCGCCTGGAAGGTCACCTGGGAAATCGGCTACAACCACTATGCCAACAGGCTCGGAATCGCCATGCCGCACGCCCGTCAGTTGCTTCTCGACGTGGTGCGGCCGTCAGCGTGGAGATCCAGCGGCCACCTGGATTACGAGACCCTCACCCATGCGGGCACCCCGTAGAAGTCGCATCACCGATCCGCAAGCAGCTCCGGTGTGGACTGGTCATGGGACTACGGCCTGCGAGGTGGACGTCACGGCGTTGTTTCGTTGCGTGCAGGGCCCCGCCCTCGGGTGGGTTGCGGTGACCGCCGGGTGTGGATCCGGACGGTGGTGCCGTCCCGGCCGGACCGGACTTGGACGAGGTCGCACAGTTCGTTGGCCAGTCGGATGGCGCGGTCCCGCCGGTCGGCGAGGCTCCCGATGGTGGGCGTGGCGGAGCGGCCGATCATCGGGTTGTCGATGACCGTCGCGTCGGTGACCTCGCACAGCACGGCGGCGTCCTCGTGCCACAGCCGGATCTCGACCTCGCCGCTGTCGTGGTGGGCGGCGGTGGCGATCTCGTCGGTCGCGGTGGCGAGTTCGGCGGCCCGGTCGACGGTCACTCCCTCGGCCGCGGCTGCCCGGATGAGCTGATCGACGTGCCGGTGCCGGGCGGGGTCGAAACCGATCACGGTGGTCGGTGCGGCGGGTTCGGGGAGCCGACCGCCGAACAGGAAGTCCGCGTGGTGGGCGCCGCCGTAGTGGGTGCTGGCGCGGTAGGCGCCCGCCTCGGCGAGCACAGGGTGGCTGCGCAGTGCCTCGTCGATGACGTCGTCCGGGAGCGTGCTGGTGTCGTACGGGCAGAGCAGCCACAGCGGGGTGTCGGGGGCGACGGCCAGGTTGAGCAGGGCCTCGTGGAACTGGGCTTCGACGAGCTCGGCGTGGCCGCGTCCGGCCCAGATGGGTTGCCC
>JBBQGJ010000738.1:0-2527 GCA_038322925.1 Mycobacteriales bacterium | reverse complement strand
CGCGCCCTCATCGGTGACGTCCACCTCGACGCCGCTGACAGTTGTCCGGACCGTGATGGCCGCTTCTCCCACCCCGGAGTGACGGCTCACGTTGCGCAATGCCTCGGCAACGGCGCCGCCAATGGCGGTGATAACCGGATCGGGCACAACCGGTTCACGCGAGCACCGCATCCTTACGATCAACGGGGACCGAGCGGCCACCTCTTCCAGAGCCGTTGTCAGGCCGCCGGTCACCGCCCCCCTCAACTCGGGTGACCCGTTGGTCAGCAGGGTGCACGCCTCGGACGTCATGCCACGGACCGCGGCCGGGTCGATGGCGCCGGGCGGGAGGGAGATCGCCCGGAGCGAGTGGATCACCTCGTCATGCAGCAGTCGCGCGGCGGCCCGCCGTTGGCGGTCGGCCGCCCGCGCCGCCTCGGTCGCCGCATGCGACCGGCGACGGCCGGCCGCCGCGGCGTCGGCCACGTCCGCAGTGCGCCGCCAGGCCGGCACCCACAGAATCACGAACACCGAGAACGCCAGGTAAATCGACAGATCGGACACCGTCGCATGCCAACCGTGGCCAGGTCCGCTCAGCGGGGACCACCGCAACCACGTGTACACGCCCAGAGAGAACCCCAGGAGCGGTAATGCTCGCGTCATGGGAAACCGCCCGGCGACCAGCACACATGTGGGGATCATCAACTGCCAGGCCCACCAGGTTTCCGGTAATGCGGCAGCATTCGTCGGCGCCGCCGCCACCACCACCTGGGCGCCGACCACCGTTCCCACGGTGAGGTAGACAACGAACGGTGTCACCACCCCGAACACCATGACGAGCGCCGCCGCGGCCAGTGCGGCCACCGCCCCGACTATCGCTGAGACACCGACGACCCCCGTCACCGCGGCAGTCTGACCGAAGAACTGGATCGAGACCGCGGTCGTGTTGAGCACCATCAGACCGAACACCACGGACAATGCTCGATCAAACAATCCGGCCCAGGCTTGATCAGTTCTGGAAACCGCAGCAATGTCGTCCGGTATCCGCTGAAATGGGGACACTCGACCCTTGGCCGCAGAACGCCCCCGACGGCGGCGCCACCGTTCCTCGACCGTCATCGGCCGAGGAACGGACGGGGCAACGACATATCCGAATTATCACAGAGAGGCCAATCCGTAAGCCATCTCACACGTCCCAATCACTGGGGACATGACGCGGAACGGTAAAGCCAGCACCCTGATGCAATCAGGTGTGCGCGGTTTGGGCGCAGAGGGGTGCGCCCAAACCGCGCGCTGTTACAGAGTCGGTCAGCCCAGTCGGTCAGCCCAGTCGGTCAGCCCAGATGCGATGAGATGCAACGTCGCCGAGGTGCCTGGAAGCACACTCGATGTCGCCGGGGAGCATCAGCTGACGCCTGCGGGCTCGGACCGTGATCTGCACCACTAGCTCTGCCGGTCACTCACCGGCACCGCCACTGCGTCGCTCGATCAGGTGAATTACACCCAGCTCATGTACCGAATGCCGGGAACATGACGTGCCGTGAACACTTCTGCACACTGAAGAGGCCAGCCGAACAAATGCAGTTGATCGTCGTCAAGAGGGCACCTCATACGTCGTGCAAGAGACCTTCGGTGATGTAAGAGATTGCCCGATTGCACGTGATGACTGCGATCGGAATTACCTATCGCTTTTCCGCTCAGCAGTGCCCTGGGAAACACGTTGCTGTCGCCCAGGAGCATAACGGCGCGGTCCTGGCCAGGATCTCCGCGTCCCGGCCCCACCAGCAGCGCCGGGGTGGCACAGGACGACGGGCGCTGACGGGTGTGCCCACCTGTGGTCTATCGCGGAGGTGGACCACAGGTGCCGATCAGCCGCGGGTGACGACCGACCGCAGGAAGAACAACAGGTTCGCCGGTCGTTCCGCGAGACGACGGGTGAAGTAGCCGTACCAGTCCTTTCCGTACGGCACGTAGACCCGCACCGAGCGACCGGCGCGAACCAATCGCTGCTGTTCGTCGGGTCGGATGCCGTACAGCATCTGGTGTTCCCACCGATCGGGGGTCCGACCGGCGTCATCGGCCAGCTGCCCTGCGATCGCGACCATCCGCGGATCGTGCGAGCCGATCATCGGGTAGCCCTTGCCGTGCATCAGGGTCTTCATCGCCCGCACGTAGGCCAGGTCGATCTCCCGCGGGTCGGTGAGTGCGACCGACTCCGGCTCGTCGTAGGTGCCCTTCACCAACCGCACCCGGGAACCCGGACCGGTCAGCGACTCGAGGTCCCTCGGCGTGCGCAACAGCATCGCCTGGATGGCAACACCGACATCGGGGTGCGTCCTGCGCACCTCGAACAGCACCTCGAGGGTCTGGTCGATGGTCGTGTGATCCTCGATGTCCAGCGTCATCCGGGCACCCGCGGCGTAGGCGGCGTCGGCGATCTTCCTGGCGCCGGACAGCGCATAGGCGTTGCCACCGCTGGGCAGATCCGGCGAGGCGATCAAGGCCTGGCCGACCGCCGACAACTTCACCGAAACCTCCGAGCCGGCGA
>JBBQGJ010000737.1:0-2550 GCA_038322925.1 Mycobacteriales bacterium | reverse complement strand
GGAAAACGGATACATCGAATCGTTCAACGGCCGAGTATGCGACGAATGCCTGAACATCAACCTGTTCTGGTCGATCACCCAAGCCCGGGTGATCATCAGCGACTGGAAGGACGAATACAACAGCGACCGGAGTTCTCAGGGGGTCCCCAGACCGTTGCGCGTTGTTGCGTAGGTCCGACACGCGGGACTGTTTGCAACACATCTCCGAGGGTGTGGCGCTCGTGGCTGGTAGATGTTCATGTCACCGGCCTGGAGAGCGAGTGTGAGCGGATGCGAGCGTTCCCTGTGGTGTTGCCGTCCGGGGTGAAGTACTGGACCGTGCTGGACGACGAGCTGGGGGTGGTGGGCCCGGCGGACGCCTTCTTGCGACACACGCGGTTGGGTCGGGATGGTTCGGAGCTGACGACCCGTTCGTATGCCGGTGGGATCGCCTTGTATTTGCGGTGGTGCCGACGGATCGGTAGGTCCTGGCAGGGCGGGGTGGGGCAGCTGGGTCTGTTCATCACCTGGTTGCGGCATTCCCCGGCGGGCCCGGCCGATTCGAATGACGACGGCGCCGGCGTCGTGGTGGCCGGCCTGGGCGGGCCTGCTGTGCGGGGGGAGCGGCGGATCAATGCGGTGCTGACCGCGGTCCGCGGGTTCATCGTGCACGCGGTCACGACCGGGGCGGCACCGGATCGGTTGCTGCCGTTGATCTATGAGCTGGCTGACGATCGTGACCTGCCGGCCGAGGCGCGTAGCGAGGATGCGCGGTTGGCGTGGCGGATGCGGGCCCGGCACCGGTTGCATGAGCCGGAGAGGACGGTTGACCGGGCGAGTGATGAGGAGATCGTGGCGGTGTTCACCGGTTGCCGGTCGGCGCGGGACCGGCTGATCGTGTTGTTGATGGCGAGGGCGGGTTTGCGCCGGGGTGAGGTCTGCGGTCTGCGCCGGGCGGACGTGCATCTGCTGTTGGATTCGCAGCGGCTGGGCTGCCAGGTACCACGCGCGCATCTGCATGTGGTGCGCCGGGACAACCCCAACGGGGCGTGGGCGAAGTCCCGCCGGCAACGGATGGTGCCGTTGGATTTCCTGGTGGTGCAGGCCTTCGACGACTACGAGTTCGAACGCGGCGGGGTGCCGGGGGCCGGTGCCGGGGACTTCGTGATCGTCAACCTGTTCCGGGAGCCGGTCGGCGCGCCGATGCCACCGGATGCGGTGGGTGTGTTGGTTGCCGCTGCTGCTCGCCGGGCCGGGCTGGACCGTCGGGTGAGCCCGCACCAGCTGCGACATGCCTTTGCCAGCAACGTTGTTGACTCGGGTGGGACCCTCGATGAGGTCGCCGAACTGCTCGGGCACGCGTCGATGAGTTCCTCGCAGGTATACCTGCATCCCGATCCGGCACGGCTGCGCGACGCGGTCGATCGGGTAACCGGCCCCCGGGTATCGGTCGGGGTGACCCGATGACACCGGCCGTGGCAATCGCGACCGCAGCGGGTGGAACGGGGTCGGCGACGGATCTGACGCACCTGTTACCCGTGGGTTGCCGGATCGACGGGCAGGCGCGTCGGCTGGCGTCGTTGATCGACCCCGAGTTCTTGGCCGAGGCGGGCTGGAACCCGGCACGGTTGGTGTTCAACCCGCCGCCGGGGCATCGGTTGTTGGGTCGGCCGATCTGCCGGGCGGCGGGCTGCGAAACAACGGCGACGTGTGCGACCCGGATCTGTCATTCCTGCGCGAAGAGGCTGGCCGCGTCTGGGTTGGGTGCGGACCAGATCTCCTTGCTAGCAGCGCGTCCCGTTCCGGTTCCAGGGGTCGGGCCGTGCCGGGTGACCGGTTGCGGCCGGGAGTCGGATGCCTCGACGGTGGGGTTGTGCCGGTGGCATCAAGATCAGCATCGCGCCCTGCACGTGACCGTGGAGCAATTCCTGAGCGACCCGCGAGTCCGGCCGTTGCCGGCCGCCCGGGACTGCGCGGTGGCCTCCTGCCCGCGGCAACGCCGAAATCCCGATGGCCGGTACTGCCAGGCGCATCAGCTTCGGGTCCGCGGCCGCCGATCCGACCCGGGCTTCGACGAGACACGATGGCGGTTAACAGATCCGCCGATCGGGTGCGGAGGGCAGATCAGCCTGCGAGGGCTACCGCTGCTGGTTTTGGTCCAGGTCGTGCTCGGGCTGCAGCAACGCTGCCGGGTCGGCCGGGTCCGCACCAAAGAGGCCGACCTACGGGCCGTGGTGGACGATCTACGCCGCGAGCAGGTCACCTGCCTTGACGACTACACCCCACCGGTGGGTGCGAGCCTGGCGTTCAACGGGGTGTTCCACGGGTTGGCCGGTCACGCCCGCCGGGCCCTGCTTACCCCGGAACGCGAGGTCCTGGGCGACGTCTGGGACCTGACGGTGTTCGGGCACTCGGGCACCGTGTCGTTCACCGGTATCACCCAACCCTGGCTGCGGGAAGCGGGAAAGCGTTGGGCCGCTGATGATCTGCCCCGGCGCCGGGTGCGGTCGGGACGGCGGCCCTCGGTCGGGCTGTCGGTGCGGCATCACAGCGGGGCGCTGACCCGATTCT
>JBBQGJ010000736.1:0-2557 GCA_038322925.1 Mycobacteriales bacterium | reverse complement strand
GGTCGTCTTCGAGCAGCAGTACACCGGCGGACTGGGCGATCTGGAGGATCTGTTGGCGCCGGTGCTGGTGCTGGGTGACGCCGGCCGGATTGTGGTAACTGGGGATCGTGTAGATGAACTTCACGGTCTGACCGGCGGCTTTGCAGGCGGCCAGGGCCTCGGACAGCGCCTCCGGAACCAGTCCGTTGGCGTCCATGGCCACATGCCGGACGTCGACCTGGTAGGACCGGAAAACCCCCAGCGCACCCACGTATGAGGGAGCTTCCACGAGAACCACGTCACCGGGGTCGCAGAAGATGCGGGTCACCAGGTCCAGCGCCATCTGCGAACCGGCGGTGACGACGATGTCATCTGGGTGGGCTTTGACCCCCACCGGCGCCATGACCTCGCAGATCTGTTCGCGTAGCGTCTGGTCGCCCTGGCCGTTGCCATATTGCAGGGCCACGTTCCCGCGGGTGAGCAGCAGGTGCTGCATCGTGCTGGCGATGGCTTCCATCGGTAGTGCGTCAACGTATGGCATGCCGCCGGCCAAGGAGACCACCTCCGGGCGGGACGCCACCGCGAACAGCGCGCGAATCTCCGACGCGGTCATTCCCATCGCACGTTCAGCGTAGGAATCGATCCACGGGTCGAGCCGTGATCCTGACATGCACCCACCTCCGGTCTTTCTCTACCATGCCTCTCGTGGACAGTAGCCGACCCTCGCGGGTCCTGATTCGAATTCTCGCCCTCGTAGCGCTGGGCGCGCTCGCAGGTTTTGTACTGGCCGGATTGCGCCCGCATGGGCCGCGGTGACGGCGGGTAGCTACAGGTGGTGCGCTGGGGTCTCCGGCCTCGGCCCGTTTGGACCTGCGGCTTGACGTGGGTCGGCCTTGGCCACCCGTTCCGGAGTGAAGATGTCCAGCAACCCGGCGTTGAGGGCGGCGTTGTTGGGGTGCCTGGACATTGGAGGGCGGCGTTGGTGGTGGGTACACAGCCTTGCAATGCCCAACGTCGTCGCCCTCAACGGCTGCCGCCCGCGTGACCGGCGGCTTTCCCGGACGAGAGCCAGGGGTTCGGCGCCACCGCCCGGTGGCCAAGAAGAACCAGAGTCGCAGCGCCCCTAGCCGGACGGCGAGAAGAAGTAGTGGATGGCCGATGCGATACCTTCGGCGATCTCCTGCCGGGCGAACTGATCGGACAGGTGCTCGAGATCGGCCGCGTTGGACAGGTAGCCGATCTCCAAGCGCACGGCGGGCATCCGGGTCAGCCGAAGCAGGTCCCAGGTCTTGGCGTGGGTGTAGCAGTCCGCGAATTGCGTGTGGGACACCACGTGGTCCTGCAGGATCTCGGCGAAGCGGCGGCCCACCATCGAAGCGGTACGGGAATTGCCGTAGAAGTAAGTTGCCGCACCTGCTCCGTGTCCGGAGGGCTCCCAGTCGCAATGCACAGAGATCACAAGGTCGGCACCGACCCGGTTGGCGAAGGCCGCTCGTTCCTCATCCGTGGCCGGTGAGAGGTGGTTGGTCCCTAGCGGCCTGGTCAGCAGCACCTGGGTCCCGATCGCGGACAGGCGGCCTTCCAACCGGGAACAGACGTCGTCGATGAAGACCTGCTCGGTGAGAGTCGAGCCGGAAACGGCCCGACCGGGGTCGTTGCCGCCGTGCCCGGGATCGATCACGATCACCTTGTCGGCGGTACCCGACTGCAGCCGGGCCAACTCCTGCTGGTCGCGCATTTGCTCGGGTTCGCCGCCACTGACGGTGCGGTTGAGACGATCGAGTGCCCGCAGCGTCAAGGGACCACACACACCATCGGCTTCGAGACCCACGTTGCGCTGGAAGTCCCGCAGTGCGTTATCGGTGGATGGGCCGAAGACTCCGTCCACGCGACCGCTGTCGAACCCCATGTCGGTGAGCCGTCGTTGCAGCGCCAGTGCGTCGTTGCCGATTTGCATGTGCCCTGCCGAATAGGAAAGCACCCGGTCGCCGAGCCGCCAGCGAACCTCCTCGAGGCGCCGGAAGGTCTCCTGTCCGACGATGCCGTCGACATTGAGCCCCTGGTGTTGCTGGAAGGCGCGCACCGAGCGGTCCATGTTGTCGTCGAAGACCGCCGGTGAGGTCGTCGACAACTGCCCCAGCCTGATCAGCCGGTCGCGCACCTCGGCAACAACCGGCCCGGTGTCACCGAGTCGGGCCACTCTCAGCCGATGTAATCGCTCAGGTCCGCGAGCAGGGCTGCCTTCGGCTTGGCGCCGATGATCTGCTTGACGACCTTGCCCCCGGAGAAGACATTCATGGTCGGGATGGATGTGATGCCGTACTGTGCGGCAACCCCTGGGTTCTCATCCACGTTGAGCTTGGCCACCACGATGCCGTCGTGCTCGCCAGCGAGTTCCTCGAGGATCGGAGCGACCATCCTGCACGGGCCGCACCACTCGGCCCAGAAGTCGACAATCACGGGTTTGTCGCTGAGCAGGACGTCATCGGCAAAGCTGGCATCGGTCACGATCTTGGTCGCGGACATGGATCTCCTTAGGGTTAGGTTTCGAGAATAGTGCGATTGACTGGCTGGATCA
>JBBQGJ010000735.1:0-2567 GCA_038322925.1 Mycobacteriales bacterium | reverse complement strand
CTGGAACACCGTGTACACGCAGGCCGCCCTCGATCACCTGCATGCCAACGGATACCAACCCGACCCCGCCGACCTCGCCCGGCTTACACCGCTCGGACACCCCAGCATCAACCTCAACGGCCGCTACCGCACCACCGGCCGGCCCACCAGCCACCGGCCTCCGAACGTTACGCACCGACTGACTCAGGATCCTGCACGAATCCTCGTCACGGGCCGAGCCCGAGTCCACCCAGCTGCAGCATCGCCATCTCCTCCCGTGGGGCGGCCAACTCGAGCCGGCGGCCGTCCCAGGCCAGCGGTCGGGACATCACCCGGGCGTTGCCGTCACCGCTGATCGCCATGACCCGACCCCAGCGGATCCGGCAGCGGTCCAGCACCCGCAGCGGTTCGTCGACCCTGCCCCCGCGCAGCAGACCGAGCCACGGGTACACCCCGAACACGTGAAAGCTGTGGTGCGGCAGGGCTCCCGCGGGCACGGCGGCCACGAGCCGGTCGAACGCCCGGTGACCGACCCGATCGCGGAACCGGTCGTCCAGCGACACGCCCATCGCCGTCGGCCCGACCCGATCCAGCAGCTCGTTGCCCACCCAGTAGGCCTCGACCACCCTGGGGCCGAGCGGATCGCCGATCCCGGCGGCGCCCGCGATGAGTTCCAGGTAGGGCCAGGCGCCGTCGAAACCCCTGACCAGGCGACACAGGTCGCCGTTGTCGGCGCGGGCCGCGACCTGCTCCAACAGCTGGGCATGAGCGTCGGGACCGCAGTAGCCGAGCTCGTTCGGCGGGTAGGCGTAGCGTCCGAACAACACGGCACCACCGGGCGTTCCCGTCCGCTCGCCGGTCACAGGCGCGCCGGTCACAGAAATCGCTCGGCTACGCGGCTGCGGGCAGTTCTTGCGGTGCCCGCCGCCACGCCAACGCACACACCAGTGTGCCGCCGGCGACGATCAGCAGCAACCAACCCAGTTGCGGCGCCAGCGATGTGCGGTTGACCACCGCATTGAGACCGGCGGTGATCAGCGCCGCGAGCACCAGCACGGCGGTGACGTCGACGGCCTGGGCCCTGGCCAGTGCGGCGAACCAGGTGGCGACGTACCCGGCGAGGATGACGCCGGTCAGCAGCACCCAACCCCACTGCGTGGCGTTCATCGTCAGCAGTGCGGCGCCTGATCCGGTGGCCAGCACCCAGCCGATCAGCGCGACCGAGCCGAATCCCATCCTGGCCAGCCCGACCGTCCAGGACGACAGCGATCCGAGGAGCCGCTTGGCGACGACCACCTCGATCGCCCACAGCAGGGTCGCCGCCAGGATCAGCAACTCACCGGACGCGATGGATGCGGTGAAACCCCCGGACAGGCCGGCCTGCCCGACGAGCAGCAGCGCGATCGCGATCCAGTGCCAGACCTGCAGCCGTTCCTTGAGCACGACCACGGCCAGCAATGCCACCCACAACACCAGGGTCTTGTTCAGGAACGCCGCCTGGGTGGACGAGGCCCGCGCGAGACCCTCGAAGAACAGCACGAACGGCACACTGCCGCCGATCACCCCGACCGCGGCCAGACCCCACCATTGGCCGCGGCCGTGTGGGCGGCTGACCGGCACACCCCGGTCCGGCCCGCGGCGGCAACGGCGAACAACACCAGCGCGGCGACAACGTTCTTCGCCGTGGTGTAGACGGTGGCGTTGCCGACGGCCTTGACGCCGTACGCGTTCAGGAAGATCGCAAAGCCGCTGATCACCGCGGTCAGCAGGGCCAGCATCAGCCCGGTGCGTCTGGTCTTGGTCATCAGAGCCCCTCCGAGATTGTCGGTGACGTGGTGCGTAGTGCGGTGGCCTCGCGGGCCTCGTCGGCGGTCAGCCGGGCGAGTGCGAAACCGGAGTGGATGATGACCCAGTCTCCGGGTGTCACCGGGTCCGTCAGCGTGAGCAGGCTGACCGTCCGGGTACGCCCACTGCCGGACACCAGTGCGTTCGCGGCGCCCATCTCGATCACCTCAGCCAGCTCGCCCAGGCACATCAGCGATCAACCTCCTGGACGGCCGGCGCCGCGCCCTTGCCCCAGCCGCCGGTCTGTGGTGGCGTCATGACCGCTTCACCGTCAGGTCCAGGAAGTGCGTCGCACACGAGATGCAGGGGTCGTAGTTGCGGATGGCGTGCTCGCAGCGGTGCGACAACGCGTGGTCGTCCAGATCGGACCAGTTCTGCACCATCGTCCGCAGATCCGCCTCGATGCTCGGCTGGTTCTGCGAGGTCGGTGGGACGATCTGGGCGTCGCTGATGATCCCCTCCTCGTCGAGCACGTACCGGTGGAACAGCACACCGCGCGGCGCCTCGCTCGCGCCGAAACCCTCCCCGGCCCGCGCCGGCACCGGGACGGCCGGGACCACCCCGTCCCGCCAGCCGTCGATGATCCGGATCGCCTCGTCGTAGGCGTACACCAGCTCGACGGCGCGCACGATGATCGAGCGGAACGGGTTGCGGCACGTCGTTCCCAGCCCGACCTCGCGCGCGATGTCCTGCGCGATCGGCGACAGCCGGTCGAAGTTCAGCGTGTACCGGGCGAGAGGGCC
>JBBQGJ010000734.1:0-2577 GCA_038322925.1 Mycobacteriales bacterium | reverse complement strand
GTTAACCGCCGTGCTGTTGATCGTCTGGATGCTCGCGTTGACCTGGTCGGGCAGCAGGGACCCGACCACCATCGGGTACGGCGCGATCGAGTACCGCCGCATCGTGCGGGCGACGTTCGCGGTCTTCGGTGTGGTCGCCATCGCGTCCTATCTGGTCAAGTTCGACCTGCCCCGCAGCTACCTGTTGGTGATGATGCCCGTCGGGCTCGCCGCCCTGTTCGCGTCGCGGTTCGGCGGCCGCCGGTGGCTGCACCGCCAGCGCGAATCCGGTGAGTACCTGTCCCACGTCCTGGCGTTGGGCACCATCGACACGGTGACCGCACTGCTCCGCGACCTGCGCCGGGCCCCACGGGCCGGCTACCAGGTGATCGGCGTGTGCCTGAGCGAGCATCAGCGTTCGGCCGACGCCGCCGGCGGCCGGCCGCGGGACATCGATGGCGTCCCGGTGCTCGGTGGTCTGGACACGGTCACCGACGTCGTCCGGTCGTCCGGCGCCGACGCCGTCACGGTCACCTCCACCGCTTCTGTCGGCCCGGCGCGGTCCGGAAGCTGTCCTGGGACCTGGAAGACACCGACGCTGAGCTTATCCTGGCGCCGGCCATCACCAACATCGCCGGCGCCCGGATTCATACCCAGCCGGTCGCCGGCCTTCCGCTCATCCACGTCGACCGTCCGACCTACCGCGGCGCCAACCGGATCATGAAGAAGTCCTTCGACATCATCGGCGGCCTGCAGCTCATCGCGGTGTTCTCGCCCGTGCTGCTCACGGTGGCCGCCGCCATCAAGCTCACCGGCCAGGGACCGGTGTTCTTCCGGCAGGACCGGGTCGGCCTCAACGGCGAGGTTTTCCGGATGATCAGTTCCGGTCCATGGTGGTGGACGCCGAAGCGCGGCTGGACAAGCTGCGGGACGAGCAGCGGGACGCCGGCAACGTGGTCCTCTTCCAGATGAAGAACGATCCGCGGGTCACCACGATCGGACGGTTCATCCGGCGGTTCAGCATCGACGAACTGCCGCAGCTGTTCAACGTGGTCATCGGCACCATGAGCCTGGTCGGTCCGCGACCGCCGCTGAAGAGCGAGGTCGACCGGTACCAGGGCGACGAGCGCCGCCGCATGCTCGTCAAGCCCGGCCTGACCGGCCTGTGGCAGGTGTCCGGCCGATCGGACCTGACCTGGGACGGCTCGGTCCGGCTCGACGCCTACTACGTGGAGAACTGGTTCATCACCGGCGACCTGGTCATCCTCTTGAAGACCGCGACGGCTGTCCTCTCCTCCGCCGGCGCCTACTGAGCGACCGCACCACGTCCCTGACCTGTAGATCGCGGATTTATTGGCTTCCAGGTGATGGCGGGCCGTCATCCCGAGACGGGTGCTGCGCACCCGCGTCGCCACCGATCACCTCGACGCCGGCATCACCGCACCGAGGACGCGTGGGCGGAGTCGTTCGATCTCATTGATCACCTCAACGGGAATTCCTGACCCGAGCTGCGGTGTGGCGTTCCCCCACGTTGTGAAACGGAACCAATCCGAACGGTACGCGGCTCTCGTGTGCATGGTCGGCACGCCCATCGCGGTCCGCACCGCCGCCGGCGCGTCCTACTACAACCCGGCAGCACCCGCCGCCCGCTCACCCGGGCGGCCACCGTCAGCTCCGCCACCGCGCCAACCCGCATACTCGGCAGCACCTGCGGTTGCGGCCAGGGACCACCCGGCGGGAGTCCATGTCGTTGACGATGTCGGCCCGCCAGTTGTTACTTCAGTGCTGGAGTTGGGCGGCGTTCTACCGGACTGCGATGTTGTCGGCGTTGGCGTCGACGGCGACCTCCTCCAGGGGCAGGTTCGCCACCTGGACAGTTGCGGGCGTAGCCCCGCCGGGCGGGATCGGCGGGGGCTTTGGTGGTGGGGGTGGACCGAGTAGGTGGTCGAACTCGGCGGCCGGGGCCGGGTGGGCGTAGAGGTATCCCTGCACGAGCGGGCAACCGAGGGAACGCAGGATGGCGGCCTGCTCGGGGAGTTCGACGCCTTCGGCGGTGACGGTCAGACCGAGATCGCGGCCCAGTGCCAGCAGCGCGCGGAGGAAGCGTTCGGCGGCGGGATCGGTGTGGATGTTCGCGACGAACGCGGTGTCGATCTTCACGGCCTGTAGGGAGATCTGCCGCAGGCTGAGCAGTGAGGAGTAGCCGGCGCCGAAGTCGTCGAGCCAGAGCCGAACACCGAGGCGGCGCAGTCGATCGGCCACCGGTGGTGCGGCGTCGGTCTGGCCGAGCAGGGCGTCCTCGGTGATCTCCAGGATCAGCCGGTCGGCGGCCAGCGCATGGCGTTTGAGCACCGCCGCGATGCGGCGTGGGAAGTCGCGGTCGGTCATCAGCCCTGGGGGCACGTTCACCCCGACCAGGAGATCGTCGCGGTCGAACCGGGCGGACCACTCGGTCAGCTGCGCGCAGGCGCGGTCCAGCATGAGGTCGGTCAGGGCCGGTAGCAGGCCCAGTCGACCGGCGAGTCCGATGAAGTAGTCCTGGGCGATGGTGTGGCCGTCGACCCGCCACCGGGCGAGCGCCTCCATGCAATGCACCCG
>JBBQGJ010000733.1:0-2577 GCA_038322925.1 Mycobacteriales bacterium | reverse complement strand
TGGCGCCCTGCGGCAGCGAGACGAAGGTCGGCGACCTGGTAGTCCAAGGGCATGGCAGCGTCTTTCTCGCGTGGCGTGCAGGTGCGGGCCCGGTGTCGGCCGTAGCGGCGAACGACCCCCGTCGGTGAGCACCCGAGTCTAGTCCGATCAATTCCAAGGGGTGGTTAGTGGTCGTAGGCGAGCAGCGACCGGCGGGTGGGCGCGCCGGCGCGGTCGTTGTGCCAGATGACGGCGGTCAGGGCCAGTAGTCGGGTCAGGACCCTGGTGATGACTCCGCGGGGGGTTCGGGCTCGGTGGCGTTCCAGGCTCAGCGGGTCTTTGAGGGTGCTGAAGACCGACTCGATGGTCTGGCGCAGCGGCTTGAACAGGCGCCCGCCTGCTCGCGGTCCCTCCCCGGCCCGGGGCTTGCGCAGCAGGGTGAATCCGGTGGCGGCCACCTGGTGTTCGAACTGTCGGCCGTAGTAGTTCTTGTCGGCGATGATGGTGCGCCCGGCCACGAGGCTGACGGCCGGGTCGGTGTCGATGAGCCCGAGCAGGACCTGGCGCTCATCGGCCTCGGCCCCGGTCAGCGCGTAGGCGATGGGCAGCCCGTGCAGTGTGGCGACCAGGTGCAGGCGCAGCCCCCAGAAGAACCGGCTGTGGGAGGCGCAGTACCCGTACTCGGCCCACCCGGCCAGCGCCGAACGCGCCACGGTCGCCCGGGATCGGGCGCACTCCACCGGGGTGGAGTCCACGACGAGCACGTCGTCGGTGAACACGCTGGTCGCGCCCGCCAGCTGGCGTGTCACCGCGTCCAGAAGCCCGGCCAGCTTGCGCAGTCGCTTGTTGTACCCGGACTGTTGCGGCACGTAGGGAAACAGGCCGCTCAGATGCGCGTGCGTGTACCGCACCCACGCGGTCTCGTTGGTGCTGCCGTGCAGCGTGCCCAGCACCGCCAACGTGACCAGCTCGGCGTCGCTGACCCGCGGTGCTATCCCCACGGCGGGGCGCCACGGCGCCAGCTCGGGGTACGCAGCGACCAAGTCGTCGACCGCGACGTAGAGTGCGGTGGCCAGGGTGTCCAGATCGGTGTCCACACGAACCTCCCGTTCGATGGTGGGTTAGCAACACCGACACTGGACGCCCTGGCCGCTCACCCCACCACGGCACGCCGCACCCACACCCCTTGGAATTGATCATCTAGCCCCAATGCCCCTGGTGGGGCGCCCGTTCCGGGCTGAGAATGAGGCTGCGGCCGTCCGGTGACGCCGTTGTTCCTATGGTCCGTTGAGGCCGTCGTCTAGCCGGGTGGGGGACCGCGTGGTGGGCTCTTCATTGCTGCCAGTGCCGGAGACGGCCTGAGCGCGAGGACTAGATTCGCTGGGTTGCCCTGGTGGTCCCCCGGGCGGTCGCGCAGGAAGTGACCGACACAAGGAGCGGGGATGTTCGCGGAATCTGAAGACGACGAGCAGATCATCCAGCGGGTGGCGGCCTTGGACATCGGCAAGGCCGAAATCGTGTGCTGTGTGCGGCTTCCAGCACCGGCAGGCGGGAGCCGCCGGGTTCAGGAGGTGAGCACCCACTCGACGATGGCCGGGCCGCTGAGCGAGTTGGCCAACCGGTTGGTGCAGCTGCGGGTGCAGCGGGTGGTGATGGAGGCAACCAGTGACTACTGGCGCCCACCGTTTTACCTGCTGGAGGCCCACGGGCTGCAACCGTGGCTGGTCAACGCCAAGGACGTGCGTCACCTGCCGGGTCGGCCCAAGACCGACGTGCTGGACGCGGTGTGGCTGTGCAAGGTCGCCGAACGCCAGATGCTGCGTCCTAGCTTCGTGCCACCGGCCGAGATCCGCCGGTTGCGGGACCTGACCCGCTACCGGGTTGACCTGGTGGGGGTCCGCGGCGCGGAGAAGAACCGGGTCGAGAAGCTGCTCGAAGACGCCTGCGTCAAACTGTCGGTGGTCGCCTCGGACATCTTCGGGGTCTCCGGGCGGGACATGATGGGCGCGATCATCGCCGGGGAACGCGACCCCAAGGTGCTCGCCGAGATGGCGCGCTCCCGGATGCGTCCCAAGATCGGGCTGCTCGAGAAAGCCTTCGCCGGGCTACGGATGGGCACCTTCGATGAGCACCATCGGTTCCTGCTCGCGCGGATGCTGGCCCGTGTCGACGCCGTCGATGCTGACATCGCCGCGGTGGACGCCCAGATCGAGGCTCACCTGGCCCCTTTCGCTGACGCGGTCGCCCGCTTGGATGAGATCCCCGGGATCGCCTCGACCGCGGCGGGGATCATCCTCGCTGAAATCGGGGTCGACATGACCCGGTTCCCCACCCCAGGGCATCTGGCCTCCTGGGCCAAGTTCGCCCCCGGGATCAAGTCCTCAGCCGGCAAGACCAAGGGAAACGGGTCCACCGGTCACGGCAACCGCTACCTCGCCCGGGTCCTCGGCGAGGCCGTCGCCGGGGCGGCGCGCACCAATACCTTCCTCGGCGCCCGCTACCGGCGTATCGCCCGACGGCGCGGCAAGAAGAAAGCGATCGTCGCGGTCGGCCGGTCCATCCTCGTCATCGTCTGGCACCTGCTCTCCGACCCCGAGG
>JBBQGJ010000732.1:0-2586 GCA_038322925.1 Mycobacteriales bacterium | reverse complement strand
CCGCAGGTTGTCTGCCAGGTGCACCTGGGAATAGTCCGCGGCGCCATGGACGTCCTCGGAGGTGATCCTGAGCGCACCGACCTGGTGCCGTTCGCCGAGCCCGGCGCCTGCCGGTTGCGTTTGCTGACCCGTGGCTGACGCGCCAGTCCGCGGCGCCGGATCCTCGTCCTGGCCGGTGGACAGAATTTGATCCGTCACCGTGCTCGAGAGTTACCGCGTTGGGGCGATTAACCCATCGTGCAACCACTGTTCCCGTTTCGGCCGACCCTGTGTCGACCGGTCCATCCCACCGCGCCGCCCTGTTGGAAGGCTCATCAGGTCGATTTCGCTGGAATCCCCGTTATCGCTGTTGTCCGCTCGATCCGAGGCGGTGGTGAAGGCCACCGCGGCGGCGGTGGTGGCCGGGCATGCCGAGCAGATCACCGGCCGGTTCTATCCGCGGATGTTCGTCGAGTACCCGGATTTGCTGCGGGTGTTCAGCCAGGGCACCATATGTCGTTGGGGATCCGGCCGGAGCAGTACACCATCGTCGGTCACCACCTGTTCGCCGCGGTCGGTGAGGTGCTCGGTGACGCGGTGACACCGGAGGTCGCCGAGGCGTGGGGCGAGGTGTACTGGCTGTTCGCCGCGCAGTTGATCGCGGAGGAGGCCCGGCTGTATCAGCAGGCCGGGGTCGACCCGGCACATGCGGTGCGCCCGTATCGGGTGGTCCGCCGGATCGAGGAAACCGCTGATGTGATCTCGGTGGTGCTGGAGCCGGTCGACGGCGCGGATCTGCCGGAGGTCCGTCCCGGGCAGTACGTGTCGGTGTTCGTCGATCTGCCGGGTGGGGATCGTCAGCCCCGCCAGTACACGGTGTCCTCGACCGCGTTCGGTACCCGGTTGCAGATCACCGTGCGTCGGGTCAGGGGAGTGGACGGCGCGCCGGACGGCCGGGTGTCCACCTACCTGCACGATCAGCTGGCGGTCGGCGATGTGTTGGATGTCAGTGCGCCGGCGGGGGATTTCGTGGTCGACCCGTCGGAGGGCCCGCTGTTGCTGGCCAGCGCCGGCGCGGGGATCACCACGGTGTTGCCGATCGTGGAGCACATCGCCCGCACGCAGCCGGACCGCACGGTCATCGTGGCGCACGCGGACCGGACCGCGCAGGACCATGCGTTGCGGGATACCGTGCTGCACGTGGCGCGGCACATCGACAACTTCACTTCCTACACCTGGTACGAGTCCGTCGACCCGGCCGATCAACGCTCCCGGCAGGGGTTGATGGACCTCTCGCAGATACCGCTGCCCGAGGACGTGCAAGTGTTCACCTGCGGGCCGCTGCCGTTCATGAGGCATGTCAGGTCAACGCTGCTGGACAAGGGCGTGCCGCCGTCGCACATCCGGTACGAGGTTTTCGGCCCGGACCTGTGGGCCGCCCAGGTGGCAGCAGGCTGACTGGGCGGGCTGACGCCCAAATCCGCCCTGCATGGCTACACCAGCGGCCGCGGTCCGGGTCCGGGTCAGTGAGGGTGAGGGTGAGGGTGAGGGTGCTCCGGCCCATTCATCAGTTCGGGTCGGTGGATGGTGTCCCATTGGGTGTCGTCGAGGTACGCCAGTGCTGCGGGGAACAGCCCATTCTCCTCGCGGTCGATGTGGTTGTTCAGCAGGGCGATCATGGTCGGGATCCGAGTCAGGTCGCCCACGACGATGGCCTCGAGGTCGGCGTCCAGTTGGTCGTGTTCGGCGCACAGCGATGCGACGTGCTCGGTGAACAGCTCGTCCTTTTCCATCTCGGCGAACAGCCCGAGCTGCTCGCGTTGGGTGTGGGGGTGTAACAGGCCGCCGAGTTCCTTGCAGGCCGTCCGCGCGGCCTCCACGTCCTGGTCGCGGAAGGCGATTTCCAGTGCGTAGCTGCTGTTCACGATCGCGTCGTGCTCGGCGTTGAGTTGGGCGATCATCGGGATGTTGCGGCATCCGCAGTAGCTGCACATCGCTACCAGCCCCGCCTGCGTGGCCTGGACTCGAGCTGGTCACCGGGTCGCGCGGCATCACGGGAGCGGTAAATGATGTACGGCCGGAACAAGTCGGTGAGGAACGGCGTGCGCCGTCGTCGCCAATTGAAGGTCTCCGAGTATTCGGCGGCCGCGGTGATCAATGGTGTGGTCCATAGGTGACCGGCGCGGGCCGGCAGCGGAGCACCGTCGTTCTCGGCCAGGGCATTGACGGTGGCCCGCATCATGTCGAGGCCGCCCGGTTGGCCCTGGTCGGGGTAGGCCGGCAGCAATGACGCCGCCTGCCAGACCACGCGGCGGTGTGCGGGTGGCTTTTCTGGGCCTCCCGGCATGATTGTGGGTGGTTTTGGGGTTGTGATCGCGCCGCGTTTGCCTCGGCAGGCCCCGCCTGCCGCGCTGCCGTCACGCACCCGGCCCGGAGGCTCGCGGTCAGGGCTGGGCCCCGAAGATGGCTTCCCTGTTGTGGGGGAAGGATCTTCGGGTGGCCTTGACCGGGAGCGGGCCGGGTGTAGGCAGCGGCGCGATCAAGATGGCAGCGCGCCGAAGGCGCTCCGCTTGGTCATCGCGGCCCTCGCCGGGTTGCTGGGCGGGC
>JBBQGJ010000731.1:0-2602 GCA_038322925.1 Mycobacteriales bacterium | reverse complement strand
GATGAGCATTCGTTGGCTATGACGACCCGACTGCCCGCCAGGATCGGTGTGGTGCTCGCCGGCGCCGCGTACCGGGCGGTCCTGGGTGTGACCAGGCCCTCGACCGTGCTCTACGGGGTGCCTGGCACGTACAAGTCGGCGATCGCGGCGTTGACCATGCATCACTTCGGCGCCGCATGGGAACGGACCTGGGCGAGCACCTCCATGTCAGGGCATGGCGCAACCATCAACGCGCTGCCCGAGCTGTGGTACCACGCAAAAGATGCCCTGTTCTTCGGCGACGACTTCGCCCCGGACAAGTCCCACGAGGCGGCCGCATCGTTCCTGTCCTCGGTATCCCGCATGCAGTACAACCAGGAGGTCAGGACCCGAGTCAACATGCGACTCAAGGGCGGCCGCGGCGGCGCGCAGCTCGGCTACGTCACCCGCACCAGCCAGTTGCTGACCAGTGAGGTCAAGGCCTCCGCGGACTCCGGCAACCAGCGTCTGACCACTGTCGACCTGGCCAAGGGTGAAGTCGCCCTGAGCGACATCCTGGTCCTGGACGAGCCGGAGTCCCGCCTGGCCAGGGCCACCGTGATGGCCTCACTGCTGTCGTGGATGGCGAAGGACCAGCCGGGCCACGTAGCTCGGTCGAAGCAGCGCGCCACCCTGGCCGCCGAACGCCGACGCGCCGCAGGTGCCGGCGACCGGGTCGCCGAACCGCTCGGTGAGATCGAGGCTGGTTGGGAACTGGTCGGCGACTGGCTGGTCGACATCGGCGCGTACACCGAGGACGAACGGGACCAGCTGCTTCCCCAGATCCGGGATGCACTGACCGAAGCCGGCGAACGATCACAGGACCCGGACTCGCCCACCAGCGTTGGTGAACGCTGCCGCCGGCTGATCGACTCGGCGCTGCGATCAGGTCTCGCGCACGTCAAGGCACCCCGCGGCCACACCCCGGCACTGCCGGAGGCCACCCGGCTGGGATGGAAGCGAATCTCGATGGGCATGGGCATCGACGGTGAGAACTTCCGGTTGGACTCTCAGGGCAACGAGATCGGGGTCATCACCCAAACCACCCACGGCACCAGGTTGCATTTGGATCCCGACGCCACCATGTCGGTGATCCTCAACTCCGCCCGCAGAGCCGGAGAACCGTTGCAGGTCACCAAATACGTCGTCTCCCATGAGCTGGCCGCCATCGGGGTGCTGCGCACCGAAGTCATCAACGGCGGCACCCGGTACAGCTGCACCGTGCAGGACCCCTCCGGCGCTGGCGGTCAGGTCAAACGGTGGGACCTGGACGCGAACCGGGTCTTCAACGAGCCGGACGAACCATCCCCAGGACCGGCAGGGAGAAGGCCCCCTGAGCCGCCCCCCACCGGACCGCACCCAGAACCGGAGCCGGCCGATCACGAAGGTGTTGCCCCGCAAGGTGTCGGTGCCGGCTCGTACGCTCCCGCGCATCACGACCCCGCGCATAACGACCCCGCTGAATCGAACGAGGCTGACGACGAGATGGCCAAGCTGTATGAGCAGACCAAGCACCAGGTGGGGGAGTCAGCGCCGTGCAGTCGCTGCGGTATGAGCTGCGCGCTGTACATCGACGACGTCTGCATTCACTACCCGTGCTGGAAAACAACTGCCGAGAACGCCGAATGGGTCGATCCAGCATCCGCGGCCGCGCCGACAGACACACCGCCGCCGGTGCCCGCCGATCCGACACCTCCGCCGACCGACCAGATGTCAGTGATCGCCCCGACCGGCCCGGTCACCCCTGCCCCGGACGCAGCCGCGGCAGGGAAAGTCGCAGTGCCCACCACACCGGCCCGGCCCACGTCTACCCGGCCACCCACCACCTACGGGCGGCGAACATCGCGTGACAACGCTTTCGCCTACGCCGCAGCGGTTCTGGATGTGACCGGCGTCTACACCCCGGACGGCAAGGTGCGGCCCGCCACCTCCATCACCTCGATCGGTGACATCGCCGCGGTCGGTGAGGGGTTGAACGTCGGGCACCCCTCCGGACCCGGAACCCTGGTGCTCAGCGAGGCCCTGTTCTCCGAGTTGGGTCTGCTCGCTGATCCCGAGTTGCTCACCGCACCTGATGATGACGGTGAACAGGTTGCCCCGCAGGTGGTTCGGGATCGGATCCTGGACCACCTGGCCACCCAAACAGCGTTCCTGCAGAACACCGCCGGTTGGGAAGCAGACGGCGAGGTCATGAAGCCGTGGACGACCATTCGGTGCGGCGCGCGGGCCTTCCGGTTAGTCATCGAGCCCTACGTGTGGCTCTGGGACCCGCGAGAAGATTCCCCGTCACCGTTTCTGAACCTGCCCGATCCCACGCAGGACGCCGCAGCCTGCTGGGGCGAACTGGCCAGGCGATTGGGTCGGCTCGCTGATCTCCTGGAGATGCCCTGGTCCTCCAGCGCCGGCGTGACCGGTGCGGCGTTGTTCGACAAGATCCGGCGCGGCCGGGTCCGGACGGCCGAACGCGCCAAGGACCCCGCGGACCGAGAACGCTTGGAACGGCGGGTGTTGCACTCCGCCGGGGTGTTCCCCGACCTGGATCACGCGGGGCCGTCCAACCTGGAAGGTGAGGTCAGCTGGTCCC
>JBBQGJ010000730.1:0-2602 GCA_038322925.1 Mycobacteriales bacterium | reverse complement strand
CGGCGCGGCGACGGTGCCCGGGGGGCTGATGGTCTCCCAGGACGGCTACACGCTGGCCCTGGCCGACCGGTCGCTGCCCGCGGGACCGCAGGTGCCGTTGCGGTTTGAGATCCTGGGTCCGGACGGCGCATCGGTGACCCGCTACGACACCGAGCACGACAAGGACCTGCACCTGATCGTGGTGCGCCGAGATCAGGCGCATTTCCAGCACGTCCACCCGGTGCTCGGTGTCGACGGGACATGGAGTGTCCTGGTTGATCTGTCCGCGGCGGGGGAGTACCGGGTGTTCGCCGACTTCACCCCGACCGGCCACGACGGTGGACTCACCTTGGGCGCGGACCTGGCGGTGCCCGGGGCGTACCAGCCGGTGCCGCTGCCCGCGCTGGCTCGGTCCGCCGCCGTCGTCGACGGGTATGCCGTCACGCTGGCCGGGGACCTCGTGCCCGGCCGGTCGTCGGAGCTGACGCTGACCGTCAGCAGGGACGGCGCACCGGTGACCGACCTGCAGCCCTACCTCGCCGCGTACGGGCATCTGGTGGCGCTGCGGGCCGGGGACTTGGCGTACCTGCACGTGCACCCTGCCGGCGCACCCGGCGACGGGGTCACCCCGGCCGGTCCGGGCATCACGTTCTACGCCACCGCGCCGACCGCCGGTGACTACCGGCTGTACCTGGACTTCCAACACAACGGGGTGGTCCGGACCGCCGAGTTCACCGTGCACGCCGGGCAGTCCGACGGCGCCGCACGGCCCCCGGAGACCACCGCGGTGACGGCCACCGACGACACCGGGCACGGCAACACCGAACCCAGTGACACCGAATCCGGCGGACACGGGCACTGACCGAACCCGGGTGTGCGCGACCGGTGACGTTCCCCACCTGTGACCTATACCCTCCCGGGGTTTACAAACACACCCCCAGGGGGTATGACGAGAGAAGGAGAGAACGTGGAGGAGCCCACCGTGTGCGCCTGAACACCCCACCCAGCCGGCCGGGCGGACGAACCCGCGGCCGGGCACCGACAAGCATTGTCCGGTAATCGATCTCACTGATCCGCAACCCTTTGGAGGAGCCGATGAGCACCACCGCCAACTATTCCGTTTCCGGCATGACCTGCTCGCACTGCGTGGCCGCCGTCACCGAGGAGGTCGGCAGGCTCGCCGGCGTCAGCGCCGTGGATGTCGACCTGAACGCGGGTGGGGATTCCCGGGTGACGGTGACCAGTGAGGCGCCGTTGTCGGTGGACGCCGTGCGCACCGCGGTCGATGAGGCCGGTTACGCCTTGGTCTCCTAGCACTGGCTGCTAGCACCGCCCCGACTGTCCATACCAGGGTCCTGGCTTCACGAGGGAGGTTCGTGGCATGACGCAGCAGGCGGTCGATCTGCAGATCGGTGGCATGACGTGCGCGTCGTGCGCCGCGCGGATCGAGAAGAAGCTCAACCGGATGCCCGGGGTGCAGGCCAGCGTCAACTACGCCACCGAGAAGGCGCACGTCGTGCTGCCGGAGGGCACCGACGTGCACGCGGCGATCGCCATCGTGGAGGCGACCGGGTACACCGCCCGGCTGCCCGAATCACCCCGTCCCCCGGCCGATGAGGCTTCCGGCCCGGGTGCCGCCGAATCGGATCAGGACCGGGAAGTGGCCTCGCTGCGGCAACGGTTGCTGGTCTCGACGGCGTTGACGGTGCCGGTGCTGGTGCTGGCCATGGTGGCGCCGTGGCAGTTCGACAACTGGCAGTGGCTGAGCCTGACCCTGGCCGCGCCGGTGGTGGTCTGGGGGGCGTGGCCGTTCCACCGCGCGGCCTGGACGAATCTGCGGCACGGCGCCGCCACCATGGACACCCTGATCAGCGTCGGGGTGCTGGCCGCGTTCGGTTGGTCGCTGTACGCGTTGTTCTTCGGCGGCGCCGGGATGACCGGGATGCGGATGACGTTCACCCTGGTTCCCTCCGCGGGGTCCGCGGCGGACGAGATCTACCTGGAGGTCGCCGCCGCGCTGACGGTGTTCATCCTGGCCGGCCGGTATTTCGAGGCGCGTGCCAAGAAGCGGTCCGGCGCGGCGCTGCGGGCGCTGTTGGACATGGGCGCCAAGGACGTCGCCGTGCTGCGGGACGGCCGCGAACAGCGGATCCCAGTCGATGCGCTGGCCGTCGGCGACGTGTTCGTGGTCCGGCCGGGGGAGAAGATCGCCACCGACGGCGAGGTGCTCGAGGGATCGTCCGCGGTCGATGCCAGCCTGCTGACCGGGGAACCGGTGCCGGTCGAGGTCGGCCCGGGCGACCCGGTCACCGGCGCGACGCTGAACGCCGGCAGCCGGCTGCTGGTCCGCGCGACCCGGGTCGGTACGGACACCCAACTCGCCCAGATGGCCCGGCTGGCGGAAGCGGCGCAGTCCGGGAAGGCGCCGGTGCAGCGGCTCGCCGACCGGGTGTCCGCGGTGTTCGTGCCGATAGTCATCGTGCTGGCGGTCGCGACCCTGGGCTACTGGCTGGGCACCGGCGCCGACGCGCAGGCGGCGTTCGCCGCCGCGGTCGCGGTGTTGATCATCGCCTGCCCCTGCGCGCTCGGGCTGGCCACCCCGACCGCGTTGCTGGTCGGCACC
>JBBQGJ010000729.1:0-2610 GCA_038322925.1 Mycobacteriales bacterium | reverse complement strand
ACCTCTCAGCCCGGGCCGGGACGGGCCTTGGACTGCGCCATCAGGCCTTACAGCAGCATCATCTCCCTGCCCAGGCTCGATGGGTGCGGCACACCACCGGACATCGCGAGCGGCAGACGGGCGGGTTCGGGACAGGCCGCCGCGGCCCGCGCGAACCAGTCGCCGGTTAGCGGCGTGGCCGGGTCGATGTCCTGGCCGGCCCCGCTGCGACGGCGACCGCGTCAGTACAGGTCAGACACGTCGGACCACCGTGCGCGCTCACGGCGGCACGGATCTTCCCTTGCCTCCGACTCGCGGCGCTCAGCGCCCGGTCCGGCTCGACGTTGGTCGCCGCGGGCGATGGGCCGACGGGGTTTCGCCCCATCGTCCTCACCCGGGCGCGGGGGGCCGCGAGCGGGTTAGTCGGGGGTCGAGGAGGATCCGTGCAGCCGTTGGCGCTAGCGATGATCTTGAGTGTTGCCCGGGTTAGCGGGTCGACCGGCCCGGTACGCGGTGCTCTGGGGACTGCCTGACAACCACATCGACGGTGTTGACTCGCGAATGACACGAGCCAGCGGAAGGCCTCGAGCGAGGGGATCGGCGAACCGGTGGGAGTTGGTGTCACGGGCTGGATTTGGTAAGGCTGTTTGTGGGTGCGATCGTGGTGGCGAGAACAGCCGGGAGTGCGCCGACTTCCCCGCTCGGCGCTGCTGCGAGGAGTTGTATTGGGGCATAGCGTTGGCTGCATGCGACGTTCCCCCCGCTGGATCCCGGCGCTGCTGGTGACTGTTCTGCTGACCGTCGGCCTGGCCGGCCCCGCCGCCGCGCGACCCTTCCCCGACGTCATCCCCCTGCCGAACGGCTGGCAGGCGGAGGGTATCGCGACCGGGCCCGGCGCCACCGTCTACGCCGGATCGCTCGCCAACGGCGCTATCTGGAAGGGCGACCTGCGGGCCGGCATCGGCGGCGTGCTGGTGCCGGGCCAGACCGGGCGGATCGCGGTCGGGCTGAAGCACTCGCGCGGGCTGCTGTTCGTCGCCGGTGGGCCGACCGGGCAGGCATACGTGTACAACGCGAGCACCGGGGCAGAGGTCGCCGTCCTGCAGCTCGCCAGCGCCGGGTCGTTCGTCAACGACGTCACGGTGACCCCGGATTCCGCGTGGTTCACCGACTCGTTCAGGGCTGTGCTCTACCGGGTGCCACTCATCGGCGGGCAACCGGCCGGTGACCCAGAGGAGGTGCCGCTGACCGGGGCGTGGATACAGGTCCCGGATGCGTTCAACGCCAACGGCATCGATGCGACACCGAACGGACGCACGCTCATCGTGGTGAACAGCACCACCGGTGCTATCTACACGGTCGACCCGACGACCGGCCACGCCTCCAGCATCGACACCGACGCCGAACTGACCTTTGGTGACGGCATCCTGCTCCGCGGCCGGGAACTCACCGTCGTCCGCAACCAACTGAATCAGGTGCTGCCGATGCGGGTCTCGCCGACGCTCACGTCGGCCACACTCCAGGCAACCATCAGCGATCCCAACTTCGACATACCGACGACAGCCGCTGCGTTCGGAAACACGCTGTACGTGGTGAACGCGGCCTTCGGTCAGACTGGACCTGACGTCCCGTACGAGATCGTGAAGGTGAACAGTCCGTGAATCACCGCCGCTCTCCCACGACCATCGGGTGGGGTGACTCGAATAGCCGTCGGCGGCCAGCGGGATCTGCTGTAACGAAAGCCGGCGGTCGTGACGTGCCCCGCAGCACTCGCCGCAGAGGAGTACGCGACCCGACAAGCGAGAAACTGCTGGTCAGAGATGTGATGGCTCGCTCCGCCCCCAAGCGGACCCGTATCCGCCGAGACGACCGCAACCGGCAAATCGTCTTTGAGCCCTTCGTGTTGGTGTGGGGGCTGGCGCGCCTGGACGTCCGCCGGCGCCCGTTCTTTGAGCTGCCCGGCGACGACACCGACCGGTATCCGACAAGCCCCCGGGGGGATGCGCGCGATCGGCGGTCCGATGGGGCGCTGCCTGTGTGGCGACAAGACGATGAGCCCGGGCTTCGGCGGCCCGGCATGGACGGGGCTCTGTCGGAGTCGGAGAGCGGGACAAGCCGTGGGAGGCTACGCGGCCAGGTGCTCTTGATCAGTTGTGTGGGTGAAGTCGGGGTACCAGCGCCGGTAGTCGTCGGTGAGGGTGTCGTTGAGGACCCGGGTGCGGATCTGGAGCAGTAGGTGCGCGCCGCGGGGGGTCCACCGCATCTGCTGTTTCTTGACCATGCGTTTGCTGATGACCTGGTTGACCGCGGATTCGACGACCGAGGTGGAGATGGTCTCCCCGGCGCGCCGGCGCTCCCCGTAGTTCGGGATGGCGCAGGCGTTGGCGGCGAGGTAGCCGCCGAACTCGCGGACCGCCTTGGCCAGTTTGCCCGACTCGACGACGGTGTCGGTGTCGGTGAGGTCGGTGGTGAGGTCGTCGACGGTTTGCAGGGCACGGAAGACGTTGCCGTGCCAGAGGAACCACTTCACCCGTTGCAGCTCCTGGGCGATATTGGCGGACCTCCCGGATTGGCAGCGCAGACCCTTGGCCAGCTGGGTCAGCACGGTGATCCGCATCGTGATGTGGAACG
>JBBQGJ010000728.1:0-2633 GCA_038322925.1 Mycobacteriales bacterium | reverse complement strand
GGCGCACCAGTTCCGGGCGCAGGGCGAGCCGGCCATCCTCGCCGGAATTGTTCGGCGGGTCAGTCAGGAGGCCGCGTTCTGGCGGATCGACGCCGAGCGGGTGTACGTCGCGGGCATCTCGGCCGGCGGCGGGATGGCGCTGGTGCTGGCGGCGACCTACCCGGAACTGTTCGCGGCGGTCGGTGTCCATTCCGCGCCGCCCTACCGTTCTGCGTCCGGTCCGGCGAACGCGCTGGCCGTGATGCAGGGCGCGGCCCTGAAGGGGGCGGCGGCGCAGGTCCCGGCGGACGTGATCGGGACGGAGGCGACGCCGCCGCTGATCGTCTTCCAGGGCACGGCGGACAGCACCGTGCGACGGGTCAACGCGCAACGGGTTGCCGACCAATGGCTCTCCTACCACCGGCACGGTGGGACAGGACGGGCCGCCGCGATCGGGCCTCCCCGCACCGCCACGACGCCTCCCACCCGCCCGGCATCAGCCCGGGCACGTCGTGGGTACCAGGTGAATCGCTGGGACGTGGGAGGGCGCACGGTCCTGGAGGTGTGGGTCGTCGACGGCCTGGGTCATGCCTGGTCGGGTGGTTCCTCGAGCGGGTCGTTCAGCGATGCCCGCGGTCCGCGTGCATCGACGGCGATGTGGAAGTTCTTCGGCGCCCATCGATCGGTCACTGCCGCAGCGGTTCTCGTCAGCTGAGCGGAATGACTGCCGATGACCACCCCGACCCGCCCGCCCCCCGCCGTCCGCAGGGACGCTATTTGTTGCCGACAGCAGGGATCCGCCGCGGATCCTGCACGAGGCAGGCAATCCCGCCCACCGGCGACGGCGGGACCGTGCTCGCCATCGACCGGGGGACCCGGCGGTGGGCGGTGGCGCAGGGCGAGACACGCAACGCGCGACCGCCCAGCGGGCGTACCTTCGATCTGCACGAGGAGCGCTGGCCGGCCGGCGGTAGCCGTAGGCCGAGCCCTCCTCCTGATCACCGCCTTTCATCGTCGAGCGCGGCGCCCTTGCTGCTTGTGACTGACGAACCACGCGACCACTGTGGCCGACACGGTCCCGATCAGTCCGATACCGACCACCATGATCACCGAACAGATGAGTCGACCAGCGGTCGTCAACGGTAGGTGTCGTATCCGACCGTCGTCGTCGTCGTCAACGACGGCTCACCAGAATCCGGTACCGACCGTGGTGATGTTTCGCCCCGGGCGCCCCGTGCAAGGGCGGCGATATCACCGATCGATCGAGGTGGTGATGTCGGCGTCGGTCATTCAGCGATTACGTCGAATCACGTCGGGTAGCTGCGAAAAGGGCGCGCCGAGTGGACATCTCAACGCGCGCCTGGGCCGGCGTTCGCGCCTGGTCCGGCGGACGTAGAGGTAATACAGGTCAAAGGACCAGGTGTTGGCTGTCGTCCTCACGGTCAGCCCGATCGCCTGTCCGCGAGCGATCAGTGGGGAGCGGACCACCGGTGGCGCCGTACCCGGGTCGGACCCGGACGGCGGCGGCATGCTCCGCGGTTGGCTGGGGCCGGGCCGGCCGGGTGACGGCGCGGTTTCCCGGCGACGTGGCTTCAGTGGGCCAACAGCTCTCGGGTGTCGGGTGGTCGGTGGACGCGGGCTGTGCCGCCGTGGCGGAGGGCGTCCGGTTGGCGGCGGTCTTGATGCCCGCGCTGAGCGGTGATCGGGGAGATCAGTCCCCAGCGGTCGATCGGCGGCAGCAGCGGCATTTGCCGGGTCGCGTCGGTGACCGTGTGGGTGCCGCGACACAGGTGCGGTGAGTTGGCGGACAGCGGCGGGGCGCGGGCGATGACGGCGTCGATGACGTAGCGGTCCGGGTAGTTGACGGTCATGTCCAGGACGTGCAACCAGCGCGCGAGGGCGCACGGTCCGCAGATCAGGGTGTCGCTGGATGCCGCCAGGGTGATGGTGCCGGTGGGTGCGGTGATGGTGGCCGCCCCGTCGGCGATGACCACGTCGCCCACCGTGAGCGTTGCGATGTGTTCGTCCGACATTCCGGCCATCTGCGAGAGCACGTGTCCGGCGCGGTCGCGGCGGCCGACCCAGCCGGCGGACGGCAAGGCCCGCAGCGCCTCTTGGGTTCGTTGCTGCTGGAGGGTCATTGGATTTCGTCCTTTCTGTGGGCACGAGCCGGGTTTCGGCACGGTGATCAACTAGCGCTGGCCAGCGGGTGTTCGATCACGTCTCTGGCAACTGCGTCCATCGACGTGCGGCGGTTCATCGCGGTCCGCTTCAGCCAGCGGAGGGCCTGCGGTTCGGTCATCCCTCCCTGGGTCATCAGCAGGCCCTTGGCCCGGTCGATGACTTTGCGGGTCTGAAGGCGCTGGGTGGCCTCGGCGAGCTCCGCGCGGGACGCGGCGGCCTCCGCGTATCTGGCGGCGGTCAATTCGATCGCGGGCAGCAGCGTTGCCGTGGAGAACGGTTTGGCCAGGTAGGTCATGGCGCCGGCGTCGATTGCTCGCTGGACCAAGCCCCGGTCGCAGTACGCGGTCAGGATGATCACCGGTGCGATCTGCTCGTCGGCGATCAACACCCGCCCGCTGGACACGTCGGACAGCACCATCTATTCGGCGATCGTCGGAACCAACGCCAGCAGGAGCCGCGCCCCGGCGACC
>JBBQGJ010000727.1:0-2644 GCA_038322925.1 Mycobacteriales bacterium | reverse complement strand
GGCGACTACTCCGTCACCGACCTGGCCGAACTGTTCAACGTGTCCCGACCGACCGTGTATCGAACCCTGGGGCGATCTGGCGGCGACGCCACCTCGAAGCGCGGATAAGGTGCCTGCGGACGTCACGTCAGCGATCGGAATTTGTTTCGTTGCAATCATTTTCGCTGCAAGCAGCAACCCGTTGCCATGCGTTCGAACCGCCGGTCCTGGGCAAGTGTCGATCATCGCAGGCATTCTTGCGGCCGTCCTCGGCTACATCAGTGGTTTGCTCCTGACCGCCGTCGTCCTGCACATCGCGACCGTCGTTCGATAGTCGCCATCGAACGGAGGGCACAGGGCTCAACCGAGCGCCAAGCTAATCGTTGTTTTTTCGATGAAAACTACGGGTTGGCCACTACAGCACGGTGCTGGTCGACCTGACCGGCGGGCACCGCCCGGTGGATGTGCTCCTGGGCCGGGAGGCGAAGGACTTCGCCGACTGGCTGCGCGCCCACCCCGGCGTGCAGGTGATCTGCCGGGACCGGGCCGGCGCATACGCCGACGGCGCCCGTGACGCGGCAAATCACCTGCAAACGACAGACCGGCCCTGCTCCGGTAGTTGAAGCATCACCCGGTTCCGGTCGCATCAACGCTCTGCCGCAGGTTTCCATTCCCACGCATGGAGTTCACCCAAAACCGCAGTTCACTGCCCATGACGACGCCGATGTCAGGGTCCGATCTCGGACAGTGAGAGAAGATGCGATGGGCCCGCCGGAACTGCCGGCGGGCCCATCGTTGGTCCTGGTGCTTACAGCGTCGCTGCGACCTCGGCCGGAATGAGGACGGCGTCGATGACGTGGATGACACCGTTGGATGCCTTGACGTCCACCGCGGTGACGGTGGTGGTGCCGTTGATCTTCACGCCGCCGTCAGTGGTGATCGCGATAGTCGAGCCTTCGACCGTGGCCACGTCGCCTGCGGTGACCAGGTCCGAGGTGACCTCACCGGGGACGACGTGGTAGGTCAGGACCTTGGTGAGGGTCTCCTTGTTCTCCGGCAGCAGCAGCGTGTCGAGGACGCCGGCCGGGAGTGCTTCGAAGGCCTCGTTGGTCGGGGCGAACACCGTGAACGGACCTGTTCCGGAGAGGGTTTCGACCAGACCGGCCGCCTCGATCGCCGCGACCAGGGTGCTGAAATCTGGATTGCCCGCAGCGACGTCCACGATCGTGCCGGCATCCTCCGATGCCTCGGAGCCCATCGCCTCGGATTCCGTGGCGGCGGCCGACGTGGCGGCGGCCGACGTGGCGGCCGCACTGGTCGCGGTCGTGGCTGCGCTGTCGTCACTGCTGCTGGAGCAACCGGTGAGGATCAGCAGGGCGGCAACCACTCCGGTCACCGCTGTCTTGATTTTCATCGTGGTCTCCCGAGCTATTCAGTGAGGCCGCCGTGTGCGGCGCTCACTTCCTATTCTCGTCGAACACGACTTCTGGATGCAATCTGGGACAGGCTTTTTCGTTTCAGACGAATCAGCTGCGGAATTCCGATCCCTTTTGTGGTCGTTGCGGTGCAGTTGCGGTGCGTATGAAACCGTTGTCCCGGCGTCCAGCGGGGCGACAGGCCGGCCTGGCCACCCAACTATCCCCGGAAGATCAACTTTCGTGAACATTCGATGTTGCCCTACAACCACAGATGTTCTGAGGACTCGATCACCAGCAAGGCAGCGCCTCGCCGACCTGCACTGGGACAGCCTGCAACGAACTACCCATGTGCCGTCTACCCGCAGGAGGGGTTCGGATGAATGACCCGGCGACCGGCGAACAATTGGCCGAGATCGTGGGCGCCGCGTTCGCCTTCGGACCCGCAGCCAGGACCGACCTGTTGGCCACGGCCGTGGCCGCTCGCGCCCCGATATCGGTGATCGACACTGGAGTTCGTTGGTGATGTGCGGGTTTTCGCTGCCGCATCAACTTTGACATATCCCCAGGTCAGCACGCATTCGGCAGTACCAGGATCACGTAAGTCCGGCCCGCTAACGCCACTGACCGTTCGGTTGCTGCTCAAGCCGCTTCCCGGAAGTCGTCGCCGCCGCGGTCGCCGCAATCCCGGCGGGTCGGTTGTGGACGGGGAGCTCGTCGCGTGGGACGGGGCACGGTTGAGTTTCGACCTGCTGCAGCAACGCCTCGCCACCGGCCGGAACCCTATCCGCGCCCTGGTCGCCGAGCACCCCGTACCCCCGGGTGGTTGGCCCGGGTGCAGATCCGGCACTCCTCGGGCCCGAAGTTCTTTATCTCCATGGCGCGACCTGACTCAGTGACGTGAACTGGCTCGGGTTCAGACCCAGATCCGTGAGTTGGATGGCGGTGGAGCCGTGTCTATGACGTAGGGATGCCCTCCGAGCTGGGAAAATGGTGTTTACGAGAACAACCAAACCCAGCAACGAAGGGCACTGAAATGATGCTAGCGCAGCTGGCGTCCCCGAAGGGTGCACAGCGCCGCCGTGGGTTCCGTCGGGTAGGGATCGGGGCGCCTGATCCCCTGTTGACAGGTCACGCTGGTGTCGCGGCGGTGGCCGAGGTGGATCGGGTGTTGGGCATCGCGCAGGCCATGGATTGTGCGGTCGGCCCGGTGAAGCAACGCCGCCGCGGGGTGACCGCGGGTGGCCTGC
>JBBQGJ010000726.1:0-2646 GCA_038322925.1 Mycobacteriales bacterium | reverse complement strand
GACCGGCACGTCGGTGCCGCCCACCTGCAACCGGGAGATCCGCGGGTCGAGCTCGCTGACCAGGCCGGGCAGCAGTACCCGCACCTGGGTGCCGGCGACCTCGACGGTGACGCCCGGCAGGTCCTGCGCGGCCACCCAGTGCGCGCCCCTGGCCCGGCGGGTCACCTTGCGGATATGACCCACGCAGTACTCGCGGACCGCGTCGAACCATTCCCCTCCCGGCTGACTGCGCGGGTCAAGGCAGATCGACGCCGTCCCGGTGACGGCGGCCCGCATGGCACGGTGCCAGGAAGGCGGGTGCTGACGTTCCATCCGCAGCACCAGCTGCATCACACGGATGTCGGCGACAGCCTCCTCGCGGTCGCGTTCGACCTCCTGCGAGCTCAACGCCAGCCAGTGCGCGTACCGCTCCCGCAGCGGGGCCAGCGCCGACCCGAGCTCTGGTTGGAATCCAGAACTGGCCGTCATTGCACTCCCCTTGCCCGTCCGTCACCTGCCGCTGCCCTCGGCGCGCGCCTCGGCACCGCGCCCGATCACCCGCGCCCGATCACCCGCGCCCGATCACCTCTGCCGAGCCCGTTCGGTCAGTCCAGTGGCACCCGGCGCAGCGTGCCGTCCGCGGCATCGGCCGCCTCGATCTCGTCACGGGAGATACCCAGGATGAACAGCACGGGGTCGAGGAACGGCTGATTGAGCGTGGTGTCGGCGTGCTCGGCGACCACCGGTTTGGCGTTGAAGGCAATCCCGAGGCCCGCGGTGGAAAGCATGTCGATGTCGTTGGCGCCGTCCCCGACCGCGACCGTCTGGTTCAGCCCCACGCCCGCTTCGGCGGCGAACCGGGCCAGCGCCTTCGCCTTGCCGGCCCGGTCGACGATGTCGCCGACGACCTCCCCCGTCAGCCGCCCGTCGATCACCTCCAGGGTGTTCGCGGCGGCGAAGTCCAGCTCGAGTTCGTCGACCAGATGCCGGGTGACCTGGGTGAACCCGCCGGACACGATGCCGCAGCGGTAGCCGAGGCGTTTGAGCGTCCGCACCGTTGTCCGGGCGCCGGGGGTCAGCACCAGCGACGCACCGACCTCGTCCAGCACCGACGCGTCCAACCCCTTCAGCATGGCCACCCTCGCCCGCAGCGACTGCGCGAAGTCGAGCTCGCCGCGCATCGCGGCGCTGGTGATTTCCTCGACGGCCGCTCTGCTGCCGGTGTGTTCGGCCAGCATCTCGATCACCTCGCCGGTGATCAGCGTGGAGTCGACGTCGAACACGATCAGCCGCTTGGCACGTCGGGCGATGCCGACCCGCTCGACCGCGATGTCCACGCCGGTCTCTGTGCCGACCTCCACCACGGCCGCCCGCAGCTGCTCGTCATCCGGTGCGCGCACGGATAGTTCGAGACCGGTGACCGGGTAGTCGGCGATCCGCTTGATCGCCTCGATGTTGACGTCGATCGTGCCGAATCGCCGGGCCAGCGCGCCGATCGCGCTGGCCTGCAGGGGCCGGCCCAGCACCACGACGGCGTGGGTGGGAAACCGGCGCCGGTCGTCGCCGGGTTGATCGATCCCCACCCGCACCGTCATCTGGACGGATGCCATGGCGTGCTCGACGTCCTCCTGCAGGCTCTCCGGGTCGTCCTGGATGCCGACCAGCACGCCAAGGGTCAGCTGACCTCGGATGACGGCCTGATCGATGTCCAGCACCTCCACCCGATGGGCGGCGAGCGCGGAGAACAACACACCCGTCACGCCTGGTCGGTCGGGACCGGTGACGGTGATCAGCACAGATGACATGAACGCCCTTGGTTCGGTGGTGCCGGGCGGATCAGCCGCGGATCAGCCTCCGAAGGGAGCCGTCCCCGGGCCCGAACCTTCCGTCTCCGGGATCTTCAGATGCGCGCTCGCCTCCGCCTCCGCTAGCGGCTTCCAGCCGCGCGCAGGATGCGCCTCGCTGCGCATGCGGTCGACCATGTACGGGTGGTGCAACTCGAACGCGGGCCGCTCGGACCGGATCCGCGGCAAGGACAGGAAGTTGTGCCGCGGTGGCGGTGAACTGGTCGCCCACTCCAGCGAGTTCCCGTAGCCCCACGGGTCGTCCGCTGTGGTGATCTCGCCGTACCGGTAGGACCGGATGATGTTCCAGATGAACGGCAGCGTCGAGGCACCCAGCACGAACGCACCGATCGTGGAGATCGTGTTGAACGTGGTGAAACCATCCGTCGGCAGGTAGTCCGGGTAGCGCCGCGGCATCCCGATGTTGCCCAGCCAGTGCTGGATCAGGAACGTGGTGTGGAACCCGATGAAGGTGGTCCAGAAGTGCAGCTGGCCGAGTTTCTCGTCCAGGAACCGCCCGGTCATCTTCGGGAACCAGAAGTAGATGCCGGCGAAGGTGGCGAACACGATCGTGCCGAACAGCACGTAGTGGAAATGCGCCACCACGAAGTACGAGTCCGACACGTGGAAGTCCAGCGGCGGCGCGGCCAGGATGACGCCGGTCAGCCCGCCGAACAGGAAGGTGACCAGGAACCCGGCGGCGAACAGCATGGGTGTCTGGAAGCTGACCTGGCCCTTCCACATGGTGCCGATCCAGTTGAAGAACTTCAGGCCGGTCGGGATGGCGATCAGGAACGTCATGAAGCTGAAGAAGGGCAGCAAC
>JBBQGJ010000725.1:0-2649 GCA_038322925.1 Mycobacteriales bacterium | reverse complement strand
ATCGATTGGTCGCAGAACAGTGGATCCAAGACCACGATTGCGCCGTATTCGCTCCGCGGGCGGGATCGGCCGATGGTGGCCGCGCCGCGAACGTGGGAGGAACTGGCGGACCCGGAACTGCGGCAACTGGACTACCGGGAGGTGTTGGAGCTGCTGTCGCTGGCCCCGGACCCGATGCTCGGCCTCGAGACCGGTGACAGTGACGGTGCCGAAACCCGTTCGCCCACGCAGGATTCGCGGACTGCGCCGCGCCGCACTTCCGCGCCGACACCGAGCGTGCCCGACGACGGTTCGGATACCGATCGCAAGCTCGACCGCTACCGCTCGATGAGATCGGCATCGAAGACCCCGGAACCGGTCCCGGAGCCGGGATTTGTGCCGCACGGAAACGACAACACATTCGTCATCCAGGAGCACCATGCCCGCCGGTTGCACTACGACTTCCGGTTGGAACGTGGCGGCGTCCTGGTGTCCTGGGCAGTGCCGAAGAACATCCCGCCGGACACCGGGCAGAACCGGTTGGCCGTGCAGACCGAGGATCACCCGCTGGACTACGCGGATTTCGCGGGAATCATCCCGCGCGGCGAGTACGGCGGCGGCACGGTGAGCATCTGGGACGCCGGGACATATTCCACCGAGAAATGGCGTGCCGACGAGATCATGGTGGTGCTGGAGGGCGAGCGGGCCCGCGGCCGGTACGTCCTGATCCGGACGAAGGACAATTCCTGGCTGATGCACCGGATGAAGGACCAGAGCGTCGACGGGCCCGCCTACCTCCGAGAGGTCGCCGACAACAGCGCGGCGCAACCAGGTGCCGACGGAGTTGTCACATCGGGACCACCGTCGCGAGCTGCCGGTGCGCCCAGCGGGGTCGGGCCGCGACTGCGCCGGCACCCCGATCCACCGCAGGATCTGACCCCGATGCTCGCGACCGCGGCCGCGGTCGACCAGATCGGCAATGACCGGGATTGGCGCTTCGAGGGGAAATGGGACGGTATCCGGGCGCTGGCAACGTTCGGCAGCCGCGGCCTGCGGTTGCGCAGCCGCGCCGGGAACGATCTCACCGGCGGCTATCCCGAGCTGCAGGTGCTGACCGAATTGCTCGACGGGCACACCGGCGTCCTCGACGGCGAGATCGTTGCCCTGGACCCGGACGGCCGCACCAGTTTTCACCTGCTGCAGCAGCGGATGAACCTCGCTGCCGCCCGGGACGTCGCCCGGGTCCGGCGATGTGTTCCGGTGCAATTCTGGCTGTTCGACCTCCTGAACCTGGACGGAGTGTCGCTACTGGAAAAACGGTATGACGATCGGCGCAGGATCCTGGAGGTGTTGCCGCTGTCCGGCGTTGTGTGCCTGGTTCCGCCGCAGCTACCCGGTCCGGTCGGCCAGGCCCTGCAGCACAGCGTTGATCACCAGTGGGAGGGCATCGTCGCGAAAAGGGCGGACTCGCCGTACCTGCCGGGCAAACGGTCACGGAGCTGGCTCAAGATCAAGAATTTCGACGACGTCGAGGTGGCGATCGTCGGCTGGCGGCCGGGTGCCGGACGGCGGGCGGGCTCGCTCGGTGCGTTGCTCGTCGCGGTTCCCACCGCCGGCGGCGGCCTGCGGTACGCCGGCAAGGTCGGTACGGGGTTTACCGACGCGGCCCTCGAGCAGCTGATGTCTGCGCTCGAACCGTTGCACCGCAGGACTTCTCCGGTGTCCGACACGGTTCCGCGGGTGGACGCGCGGGACGCCAACTGGGTGCAGCCGACCCTGGTGGGGGAGGTGTCCTACAGCGAGTGGACGCCGGACGGGAGGCTGCGCGCACCCAGCTGGCGGGGCCTGCGGCCGGATACGTCCGTTGCGGACCTGATCGCGGCCTTCCCGAAAGCCTGACGGATCGACGCGTCATCCGATCAACGCTGATCGCGCCAGCTGTGCTGCGGCTCGAAGCCGAGCACCCGCCTGGCCGTGTCGATGCTGAGCAACGTCTCGGTACCGAGGAGGTCTTTGCGCCGCGGAACGTCGGGGAAGACGTCGGCGGCGAGCTCGGCGCTGCTGCGGCTCATCACCGTGTCGGCGTTGGCCACGATGAAGATGTCCTTGCCCGGCCGTGCGGCGCGCACGGCCAGCCGCACCGCCTGCGCTCCGTCCCGGGCATCGATGTACCCCCACAGATTCCACACCCGGCCGGCCGGGTGGGCGTCGAAGCCCGGGAATTCGGCGTAATCGGCCGGCTCCATCACGTTCGAGAACCGCAGCCCCGTCATCGACAGCTCGGGATCCCACCGGCAGAACTGCAGCGCCATCTCCTCCTCGAGCGTCTTCGCCAGCGAGTACGCCGAGTGCGGCCTGGGGTGGTACTCCTCGTCGACCGGCAGGTACGGCGGTGGCGAATCCGGCCCGAAGGGAAGCCCCAGCACGGTTTCGCTCGAGGCCCAGACGATCGTCCTGATCCGGGCCGCCCGGGCCGCCTCGAAGACGTGGTAGGTCCCGGTGACGTTGTTCTGGAAGGTCGCGGGATTGGTGGTCAGCCCGGGGGCGGGGATCGCCGCCAGGTGGACGACCGCGTCGATCCGGTCGTACCTGTCGTCCACGCCCTGCAGTGCGGCGACGGTCTGCCCGTAGTCGGTGAGATCCACCCGCACGAACAGTGCGCGCGGGTCC
>JBBQGJ010000724.1:0-2660 GCA_038322925.1 Mycobacteriales bacterium | reverse complement strand
CGGGCCGGGACGGTCAGCGACCCCTGGACGACGAGAGCCGTGTCGGCCGTCACCGTGAAGGGGTCGTTCTCCGGTGACCCGCGGTGGCGCGCCCAGGTGCTGGTGACCGGAACGTGTCACGTGTGGATGGGCGCGGTCGGGACTGATGGGTACGGTCGGATCGCGATCGGCAACCCGGAGGACGGGCCCGCGGACGCTCACCCCGCACCAGGTCGGTCGGGTCAGGCTCGGGTACGGGCCGATCCCCGCCGGCGCGACCCTCTTGCCTGACTTGCGTGCAGGGTGGCCCGGCCGCCTACCCTCGACCCCATGGAGATGGCCGACATCATCATCGTCATCGCTGCCGTGCTCGCGGTCACGCTGGTTCTGCTCAACGCCTGGGTCGACAAGCCGTCAGCGGCCGGAACCCGCGCCCCGCGCAAGCACGCGAACTGGTAGTCCGGCAGCATCACGGTCGACCTGATGCACCGGCCGGTCCTCGGCCGATCTGTCGGCGTCGTGGGATGAACGCCGACGCCGTCACCTGCCGTCCGCGCGGCGATCACCTGGCAGGCGGTCATCACATCCGCCCGCGCTTCCGCCGCGCTTTACCCAATGCCGCCGACCACTGGTGCACCTCGTCGCCGCTGCAGCGGATCGCAAGGCGATGTGTGCGGGGTGGATTGCAGGACGCCGATCGCCCCGGTAGGGCCGGGGCCCCGCTGGTTCGGGTCCGGTCGGCACTGCCGGTCTGGTCAGTCGGTTTCGGGGCCCGAGCAGTACACGCAGTCGTCCTCACACGTGGGCGCACCGTCGCGGGCGAGCAGGGACGGCCGGGTAGCGATCATGGTTATCAAGGAGGTCATACCTGGCAGACGCGCACCGCGGCCGACGGATGCGTGCGGCGTGTTACAGGTTGGTTTCCCGTTACCGTCAGTGAACTGCACCGGCATACCCGGATTCCCGGCCCGTTCTCGTCAGACGCGTCTTGTCCCGATCCATGCCCGACAGGTCTGCACGTAGCCCAAGCAAGATGACGCCCGGGCCCAGCGGCAAGATCTCGTTGAGCAGGTCGGGCGGACAGCCCGTAAGAAACCAGACCGGCGAAACGGGCCTGCAAGGTAGGACAACTCCGGGGTGGTCCGCTCCGGCAGGACGGCGGCCAGCGGGCTGAACGTGCGGCCCGACCCCGGCGCGCAGGGACAGCTCCGCCAGCGTCGGCTGTCCAGGCGCAGCACGCCGAACAGCGTGCGCATCACGATGCGCCGGCTGTCCTTGTGCCGGCGCGGGGTTTCCGCAGGCCGGGCACGCGACCTGGGCGGACAGCGCGTGCTCTCAGCTGATGCTCGACCACCGTGTCCTGTACCGGGCGAGCAGATCCTTTGCTCGCCGCAGAACCGGCCGGAGAACACACCCCAGGCCAGGCAGCCCGCGCAGCTGGCAGCCTGCTTGTCCTGGGGTGATTGGCCCATCAGGCGGGTGGCAGTGTGCGTCCGTCCTTGCGTCTGGGCGTCACCTTCATCGTGGGGCTGCCGGCAGCGGAGGCGGCCGGCGTCGGTTCGTCGGCCGCGGCTGGTTGCACCTTGTCGGGTTCGGGGATGAGTAGTTCGGCCACGCCGCAACCGAGCACCGCGCAGATCACGTCCAGGTCATCGAGTTTGATGCTGGCCGGGTCGCCGGACCACAGCCCCGACATCATCCCGGCGCTCACCACCAGGCCGCGATCGGCGAGCAGGCGTAGCAACTCGCTGGCCTTCCAGATGCCGCGGTTGGCGGCGGTCAGGCGCAGGTTCCACTTCACGGCAGGAGTCCTTTCAGACGGTCGGCTGCGCGTTGCTGTCCGGCGAGCCAGGCGTCCTCGACATGGGTTCGATGCACGTGGACGTACCTCACGGTGGTGGCCACCCAGGCGTGGCCGAGGATTTCCTGCACCGCGATCAGGTCCATGCCGGACAGGTAGAGCTGGCTTGCGCAGAAGTGCCGCAGGACATGTGGAGTGAGCTTGTCCGCCCAGGTCGGGAGATGGCTGAGGGCGGCCTGCGCCAGCCCGGCCCGCAGGGCCTCAGCACCGACCCTGCCGCTGGTGCCGTCGGCGTTGCGGCGTTCGGAACAGAACAGCGGTGCGCCGGGTCGTGTGTGGTCATCGTCGAAGTGTCCCCACACGTCGGCAACGAACCAGCGCAGTGTCCGGCCGGCATCGTTGATCAGCGGCACCATCCGCTCCCGCGGCCCGGAACCGCGTGCGCCCTTGCCGTGGCGGACGTGCAGCTTGCCGAAGCGACCCAGCTCCCACTTGATGTCAGCCAGGTCCAGGTTGCGGGCCTCGTTGACGCGAAGACCAACCTCGGCCATCAGCCGGGCGGCCGCGTAGTTCCTGGCGGTCGGGGCGTACTTGCGGCAGGTCGCCAACTCCCCGCGCCATCCCGCGAACAGGCAGCGCACCTGGGCGTCGCTCGGTGGGATGCGCAGCGCAGCACCGATCTGGCCCCGCGGCCGGTTCAGCTCGTCGATCGGGCACTGCACGACCCGACCGGTCAGCGCGTGGATCTCGACCTTGTGACGCAGCTCCAGGAACAGGAAGTACGTCTTGAGAGCCTGCGCCCGCGACAGCCGCGTTCCCTTGGCCGTGCCCCGTAGAACCCGCCCGAAGTAGGCGTCGGCGTCGGCCGGGTCCAATTCCC
>JBBQGJ010000723.1:0-2675 GCA_038322925.1 Mycobacteriales bacterium | reverse complement strand
GCAGACCGCACCGTGCCCCGGCACGATCGTTTCGGCACCGAACCCAGCCACGGTGGTTAGGGCGACCAACGCCCCGGCGATGGAACCCTGCAGCAGGAACGGGGTGCCACCGTTGAAGAGCAGGTCCCCACTGAACAGCAGTCTGCGATCCGGTATCCAGATCACCGAGTCGTTGGTGGTGTGCGCGGGCGTACCGATGTACCGGACCTGACAGGGCATGTCGTCGAGGTAAACGGTGACCTCGTCCCGGTAGGTCAGAAACGGCGGTGCAAGCTCGATGTCACCCCAGTCCACGTCGGACCAGAACGGAGCCGACCTTGGCAGACCCCACTTCAGCAGCGAATCGCGCACCCCATCCTGGGCGACGATCGTCGCTCCGGTAAAGAGGTAGTTCCCGAAGGTGTGGTCACCGTGATGGTGGGTGTTGATCAAAGTCCGCACTGGTTGGTCGGTGACCGCCTCGATCGCGGCCAGGTAGGCCCTGGTGCGGTCCTCGGTGGAACAGGCGTCGACGCTGACCACGCCGCGGCGACCGACGAGGAAGCCGGTGTTGTTGATCCACCAGGACCCATCAGGCTGGATGTAGGCGTAGATCCCGTCGCTAACCTCCTGGGTGCGGGCCGCGGCCACAGACGTAGCAACGGACGGATGGAGATGGCCACTCATCGGTTGGTGCTCCTCACCATCAAACGTGGACGACGGCGTTCCGCGCCGGTAACAGGCCACGAATCGAACTCCCAAAATCGTCCCACTCAGCTGCGATCCGCTCATCGTGGACGCACTTGCGGTTCGCCGAGCCACTGACGTTCCCCGGTCCAACTTGGACGCAACGCCTCCGCGAACTGTTCAGCCGGCTGTCGTCGATTCGTCGAGGTGATCGTGGGCAACGAATCTCGCGGCACCGCCGGGCGCAGGCTCAAAGACAACACCACCGTCATAGCTGCCTGGTCGCGCCACGGCCGGAAACTCGGTCGGCTTCACCGTGGGTAGCCGAACCGAACAGGCGCTGCAGGTCGGTGGCGTCATCGGTGTTGAAGCCCGGCGGGACACGGAGTTCGGCGGCGCCGGCGAGCAGGGTTTCAACCCACAAGCCCGCGCGGTCGCTGGTGAGGCTGGAAGGGCAGGAACGGTGGCGGTGACGTCGGGTCCTGTTGTTGAAGGTGATTTCGCTCAGCTGGCTGCCATCAGCGCGGCGCCGACGACAGCGGCGCCACCCGTTGGCGGACTGCCAGTCGTTCGCCGACGACCAACCATGGCCAGCGCGGCGGTCGCCACTGGATACATACCGGATAGGAGCGCGACCGGCAGCAGCGGCGCTCGCGAAAGTGCCAGGGCGAACGCGAAGTTGCCCAACACATCGATGATCCCGGAGGCGCTGACCTTCCCCCATGGGAGGCCGCGCACGCCTGCGACGGCTCCCGGTCCGCCTCGTACAGGCACCCGGTGACGACCTGCCCTGGTGTCGCTGCCTGCCCGGGTGTTGGTGGTGCGTGTTTGGTGGTGGTGGTGGGCGTGGCTGCCGCTCGGCTGCGCTGCTGGTCCATGATCGGTTCTGTCCCGTCCCCTCGTTCTTCGGCCCGGAGGGCCTTGACACGGAAGGCATCCGGGGCCGGTGGAGCGGGAGTCGCCTGGTCCGTCCGGTGTCAGGTCGGGGTCCCCCTTGGGGTGGCATGACCCGGACGGATCGGGGCGCGGGAGCGGCGGAGGTCCCGGATCCTGGGAGGGGCGAGGCCCGCGGTCCGAAGAGCCCCGCCGCGCCGAACGCGGGGCGACGCAGTCGGCGTGGCGCAGCGGCTCGTTCGGTAATCGCCGCGCGGTGCAACGGGTTTCGCCGCGTCAGGGTCGGCCGCCGTGCGGGATGCGGGGTTGACGGGCGGGCTGCGGCGGGGTGGTCAGGTCAGCGGCGCGACGCTGTCGACGGTGAGGTCCAGGCGGTTAAGTTGGGAGCGTCCGATATCGACCACCTGTCGAATACCCAAGCTTGGTCGTCAACGTCTGGGCCGGTGGGCGAGTTGTCGGAGGCGCGGGCGATGTCGTTCCGGACGAGTTTCATACCGTCTGCTGGATGGAAGGCTGGCCGGATCAGTCTGGGGATCCCGCGGTGATACCGGGGAGCTGGTAGGTGCCGTTCAGGACGGTCGGCCCGGGGATGATGTAGAGCCGAAAGACCAGCCGGAACGGGCCGGCTGGTGCGGGCAGCCAGTTCGCCTTCGCTGCGGGTGCGGTGCGCTCGGGGGAGTTGAAGGGCATCCAGATCGGTGGCCGGAATCAGTGGCGGGTGGGGAACGGGTCAAGCTCGAGAGTTCATCGCCGAGGCGTACCGGCGCACGGCGCAGAACTTGCGGGATCTGCCGCCCGACATCGACGACGACCACCAGTACAGTAGGGCAACCCCCAACCGGCCGTCACCCGGTGCCGGTGCGGTTCCCGGCGTCACGGCGTTTTCACCGCTGCACGGGATCCTGCCCTGTGACGTCGGCGGGCCGGCCGACAAGCCGGTACCGGATCGGGGCCGGGGCGGGTGAAGAGCGGGTGCTGCGACACGAGGTCGCACGAGTTGAGTGGGCTCACCTAGGGAAGGTTCGGTTGATGTCGATGTCGAAGGTGTAGCCCCGGTTCTGTGTTCAAGGACCGTCCCCAGCTTGACGTGCGTCGCGGGTAACCGTGGGGTGCGA
>JBBQGJ010000722.1:0-2699 GCA_038322925.1 Mycobacteriales bacterium | reverse complement strand
TGCAGCCGGATCCGGCCACCGTTGGCGCCACCGCGCATATCGCTGTTGCGGTAGGACGACGCGGCCTTCCACGCCGTCGACACCAGCTGCGGCACAGTCAGACCCGAATCGGCGATCGCGCTCTTCAGCGTGGCGATGTCATCGGCGGAGAGGTCGGGGTTGCCGGCCGGCACGATGTCCTGCCACAACCAGGTCTGCTTGGGGGCAAGCGGCCCGAGGTAGCGCACCACCGGACCCATGTCGCGGTGCAGCAGTTTGAACCACGCGTTGGCGAACGCCTCGGCCAGCTCCTCCGGATGATCCAGCCAGCGCCGGGTGATCTTCTCGTAGATCGGGTCCATCCGCATCGACAGATCGGTGGTCAGCATCGAAGGGTGGGTCTTGCCGTCGCCCTGCGCTTGCGGCACCGAGTTCGCCCAGCCGTTGTCCCTGGGCCGCCACTGGTTGGCGCCGGCTGGACTCTTGAACAGCTCCCACTCATTGCCGTAGAGGATCTCCAGGAAGCTGTTGTCCCACTTGGTCGGGGTATGCGTCCAGGTCACCTCGAGCCCACTGCTAACGGTGTCCAATCCGACGCCGGTACCCTGCGGGTTGGACCAGCCCAGACCCATCTGCTCCAGTGGAGCGGCCTCCGGCTCGGGGCCGACCAGGTCGGCGTCACCGTTTCCGTGGGTCTTGCCGAAGGTGTGACCACCGACGATCAGCGCGGCGGTCTCGATGTCGTTCATCGCCATCCGGCCAAAGGTCTCGCGGATGTCGATGGCGGCGGCAATCGGATCCGGAACGCCCTCCGGGCCTTCGGGATTGACGTAGATCAGGCCCATCATGGTAGCGCCCAGCGGATTCTCCAGCTTAGTCCTATCGCTGCTCGCGTACCGCTCCTGGGTGCCCAGCCATTCAGCTTCGGCGCCCCAGTACACATCCTCCTCCGGCTCCCAGTAATCCTGGCGGCCGAAGGCGAAGCCGGCGGTCTTGAAGCCCATCTGCTCCATGGCGCGGTTGCCGGCATAGACGATCAGGTCGGCCCAGGACAGCTTCTTGCCAAACTTCTTCTTGAGCGGCCACAGCACGCGGCGGGCCTTGTCCAGGCTGACGTTGTCGGGCCAGCTGTTCAGCGGTGCGAACCGCTGCATGCCCTTACCGCCGCCGCCGCGACCGTCCTGCACGCGGTAGGTACCCACGGAATGCCAGGGCATCCGGACGAAGAATGGGCCGTAATGGCCGAAGTCGGCTGGCCACCAGTCTTGCGAGGTCGTCATCAACGCATCGAAATCGCGGGCCAGTTCGTCGAAATCGATGGTCTGGACGGCCTCGCGGTAGTCGAAGCCTGCGTCCATCGGATTGATGACGTCGGGGTCCTTCTGCAGGATCTTCAAGTTGACTGCGTTGGGCCACCAGTCGCGGTTGCTACCACCCTCGACGGGGGGCTTGATCGTCATCGGGCAAGCGTCGGTGATGGCTTCGATTCTGGTGTTGCAGACCCTGCATGATCTGTCCGACCGGGAGACTGCCGACGCCGCCCGATGCGACCTGCGGTGGAAGGTTGCCACCGGGATGGCGTTGGACCACAACGGATTCGACCCAACGACACTGGTGTATTGGCGCAAGCGGCTGGCGAAGTCGGAGCGACCGCACCGGGTCAATGAGGCGGTGCGGCAGATCGTCGCAGAAACCGGGATATTGGGTGGCCGCCGCAGGCGCGCGGTGGACTCCACGATCCTGGCCGACGCGGTCGCCACCCAGGACACCATCACCCAGCTGGTCTCGGCGATCCGGCGGGTCGGGCGGGTCGTGCCCGGTGCCGCCGAGGTGGCGGCGGCGGTGTGCACCGCCCATGACTACAGCGCCCCGGGGAAGCCGTCGATCGACTGGGACGAGCCCGGTGCCAAGGACGCGCTGGTCTCGGCCCTGGTCAACGACGCGAACGCGCTGCTCGAGGCGCTCGGCGGGATCGACGAGGTCGAGGGGCCGGTGGCCGCGGCGCTGGCGTTGCTGGCGCTGGTCGCCGGGCAGGACGTCGAGCCCGCCGAGGGATCCGATGGCACCGACGGGCGGTGGCGCATCGCCCGTAAGGTCGCCCACGACCGGGTGATCTCCACGGTAGATCCCGATGCCCGCCACACCCGCAAGTCGCCCGAGGCCCGCCGCGACGGGTACCGGGCGCACGTGGTGGCCGAGCCGGAGACCGGGATCATCACCGACGAGGCGCTCACCAAGGCCGCCGGGACCGAGAACTCTGATGCGGGTGTGGCGGAGAGGTTCGTGGCTGCCGACGCGGTGCCCGCCGACTCCGGCGACGCCACCGGGCGGGAATGGTACGGCGATTCCGCTTACGGCACAGGGGGTCTGCGCGGTGCGATCACCGATGCCGGACACGATGCGGTGATCAAACCCCGGCCCATTCCTGCCGCGGGCTGCACCACATCCAAGTCCGGGCGCACCCTCAACCTGCACGAGCATGACGACCTGCTCCGTGCCGCCCGCGCGGACTGGACCGCCAAAGCCGAACTGCGGGAAAAGTACCGCACCTTCCGCCCCAACGTGGAACGGGTCGTCTCTGGCGTGCCTCCCGTTCTCCGGACTGCGGACCAAATAGGGTCCGATTGGAAAGGACGAACTGAATTGGCAAAGAAATACCAGAAGTTCTCACCTGAATTTAGAGAAGAAACGGCCAGGCTTGTAGTGGAAGGCCAACGGTC
>JBBQGJ010000721.1:0-2700 GCA_038322925.1 Mycobacteriales bacterium | reverse complement strand
CCGGGTTTCCGGGAGAACCCTGCAGCGTGGACCTTGCCGTCGGCTGCGGGCGGTCCGGTCCCCGGTCCGTTCCCTGGTCCGTTCCCTGGTCCGTTCCCTGGTCCGATCAACGGTCCGATCAACGGTCCGATCAACGGGCCCGTCACTGGTCCGATCCGGGACTCGACGCCCGCGGTGCGGGACCCCGGGGTGTGTCCGGTGACCCATCTGCGCCGGGAACAGGCGGCCTGAGCTCCCTCAGGTCATCGGGGTGGCGGCGGCGACGATGTCGGCCAGCCGGAATCCGGGCGGGAGATCGCCGAACACCCGGTCCCCGCCGTCACCGAGACGGGTCGCGCAATAGACCGCGGCCACTTCCGCGGGCGCGTGCTGCAGCAGCAACCCGGCCGCGAACAGCCGCGCGATGAGGGACGCCACTGTCCTCGCCGAGGCCGGATCGGGGTCCGCCGACAGCAGTGATTTCACCCTGGTCACCGCGCCGTCGAAGGCCGGGTGCGCGCCGCCCGCACTCCCGAGCTCGGCAAGCAGCGCGTCAGCGCAGGCCGGCGAGCGGTCCAGCGCCCGTACCGCGTCCAGCGCGCTGACCGTCCCCGACCCCTCCCAGATCCCGTTCAGCGGCGACTCGCGGAGCAGCCGGGCCATCGGGAAGCTCTCGACATACCCGTTGCCGCCCAGGCATTCCAGCGCCTCGGCGATCATCGGCACGGCGCGCTTGCACACCCAGAACTTCGCCGCCGGAAGCACCAGCCGGAGCAGCGCGGCATCCTGCGCCGCCCTGTTCCCGATATCGACAGTGGCGCCGGCCGTGCGGTCGACCAGCGATCCCAGTCGCAGCGCGGTGAGCGTGGACGCCCAGGATTCCACCGCCAGATCGGCCAGCACGGCGCGCATCGCCGGCTGGTCGGCCAGCGGTCGGCCAAAGGCCCACCGGTGCGCGGCGTAGAACGCCGCCTCCGACAGCGCGGCCCGCATCTGCCCAGCGGACCCCAGCACGCAATCGACCCGGGTCATGGTGACCATCTGCAGGATGGTGGCCACCCCCCGGCCCTCGTCGCCGATCCGCCAGCCGATCGCGTCGTCGTACTCGATCTCGGCCGAGGCGTTGGACCGGTTGCCCAGCTTGTCCTTCAACCGCACCAGCCGCAGGCCGTTTCGCCGGCCATCGGGCAGCACCCGCGGGATCAGGCAACAGGTCAGCCCGCCGGGCGCCTGCGCCAGGGTGAGGAAGACGTCGTTCATCGGCGCCGAGGTGAACCACTTGTGCCCGTCCAGCCGGTACTCGCCGGCGGCCGATCCCGACCCGCCAATCGGGGTCGCGGTGGTGGTGTTCGCCCGGACATCGGATCCGCCCTGCTTCTCGGTCATCGACATCCCCGCCAGCAGGCCGAGTTTCGACCGCGCCGGGCGGAGCCCGAAGTCGTAGTGGGTGGATTGCAGCCCCGGGCAATAGGCGGCGGCGAGCGCGGGGTGCTGTCGGATGACCGGTACGGCGGCGTAGGTCATCGAGATGGGGCACAGATGCCCGGATTCGGTCTGGGTCCACAGGTAGAAACCCGCCGCGCGGTGCAGGTGTGCGTGCTCGCCGGCGCCGGGTCCCCACGGCGCCCCGTGCAGCCCGGCGCCGACGGCCCGCGACATCAGCATGTGCCAGGCCGGGTGGAACTCGACTTCGTCGATCCGATGCCCGGATCGGTCGTGGGTATGCAGCACGGGCCGATGGACGTTGGCCAGCCGGGCCTGCTCGATGATCGCCGCGGAGCCGGCCGCGGTTGCCAGGTCCCCGAGCGCGGGGGTGATCGTGGTTCCGGCCGCCGCCAGACCCGCTCGCAGTGCGGGGTCCGCGGCCGTCAGGTCGTGGTCGGCCAGCGGCCGGACCTGGTTCGTGACCTGCTGAACCGGACTGTCTGGCACTGCCGGGCCTCCTCGCGAAGCTCGCCGAACGCGCGGGTACCGTCCGATCATGGCTCACCGTCGCCGGTCCGGCGCAGGCGGAAGGGCAGCCCCGCCGTGAGCAACCAGGCGAACGACCACCCGAGCGACCAGCGGACGGACCGGTCCCTGCGGGTCGCGGCCATCGACTGCGGTACGAACTCCATCCGCCTGCTGATCGCCGACGTGTTCGCCGGCGAGGCGGGTCCGCGGCTGGTCGATGTGCATCGGGAGATGCGGGTGGTACGGCTGGGCGAGGGCGTCGATGCCACCGGGATGCTGTCGACCCACGCGCTGGATCGAACCTGGCGTGCGCTGGCCGACTATTCGGCCGCGATCCGATCGTCCGGTGTGGTCCGGGTACGGATGGCGGCGACCTCGGCCACCAGGGACGCCGGCAACCGGCAGGACTTCGTGACGATGGTCCGCTCGACGCTCGGGCAGGACCCCGAAGTGATCACCGGCGACGAGGAGGCTGAGCTGTCCTTCGCCGGCGCGGTCGGTGAACTCGATCCGGCCACCGGACCGTTCATGGTGGTGGACATCGGCGGCGGCTCCACCGAGATCGTCACCGGGAACCGGCGGCGCGGCGTCAACCAGATCAGTGGCGCGGTCAGCCTGGACATCGGGTGCGTGCGGATCACCGAGCGCATCCTGCGGTCCGATCCGCCGCCCGCCGCCGAACGGGACGCTGCCCGAGAGTGGGCACGCACGTTGCTGACCTCCGGGCTGGACCAGCTGCCCGTGACGTCCGTGCGACGACTGGTCCCC
>JBBQGJ010000720.1:0-2703 GCA_038322925.1 Mycobacteriales bacterium | reverse complement strand
GTGTCCGCGTCGGATGCCGACGTCACCACCTACGGCGCCGACGGAACCGGGTGGTACTCCAATCAGCCCAATTTGTCGCCCGCGTTGGTCGGTGGTGGCAGTTTCGGTCAGCAATTCTCCGCGACGGTGAGCGGGCAGGTTTATGCGCAGCCGTTGGTCGCGAACGACACATTGTTGGTCGCGACCGAGAAGAACAACATCTATGGACTGGACCCGGCAACAGGTGCGCAGCGCTGGACCCGCAACCTCGGCACCCCGTGGAATCCCGCGGACCTGGGATGTGCGGACCTGACACCGGACATCGGAGTGACCGGAACCCCGGTCGTCGACCCAGCCACCAACACCATGTACTTGGTGAGCAAGAGCTATGTGTCGGGGACGAGCGGTCCGGCGGCCTGGTTCGCTCACGCCCTGGACATCACCAGCGGCGCTGAGCGGCCGAATTTCCCCGTGGTGATTGCGGGTACCGCCGCCAACGACCACACCCAAACCTTCACTGCGACAAAGCAAATGCAACGGCCGGGCCTGCTGCTGATGGGCGGAACGGTGTACGCCGCATTCGGCGCGCATTGCGATTCCTACCCGTATTCGGGGTGGGTGGCCGGGATTTCCACCGGTGGATCGCTGAGCACATTGTGGACCTCCGCGTCGCACACCGGTGGTGGGGCCGGGATTTGGCAGTCCGGTGGTCGGTTGGTGTCCGATGGCGCAGGCCAGATTCTGCTGTCCACCGGCAACGGCGATGTCGCAGCGGCCCCTACACCGGGCAGAACACCTCCGGCCACGCTTGGTGAGGCGGTGGTCAGGTTGGCGGTCCAAGGGGACGGCTCGCTCGAGGCCACCGATTACTTCGCCCCGTACGACGCCGCGTCGCTGAACGGCTGGGATGCCGACCTCGGGTCGGGCGCGCCGGTGGCTTTGCCGGCGCAGTTCGGCACCGCGAGTCATCCTCACGTGCTGGCCGAGGTCGGCAAGGAGGGATATGTGTACCTGTTGGATCGGGACAACCTGGGCGGGATGGGTCAGTCGTCCACCGGCGGCGACGCCGCCATCGAACGCGTCGGCCCGGATGGGGGGGTGTGGGGCAAACCCACCCCTTGGGGTGGCGACGGCGGGTACCTCTATATCGCCACCGCGTCCGCGGGTGGGACCGCCGGCAGTGACGGCGGTGTGCTGCATGCCTACAAGCACGGGGTGGACGGCAGTGGGAACCCGACACTGAGCCTGGTCGGCACCGCGTCCGACTCCTTCGGGCTGAGTTCGAGCGCCGCAGTGGTCACGTCGGATGCCAGTACGTCCGGCAGCGCGCTGGTGTGGGTGATCTACGCCCCGGACGGGGGCGGTACCGGGGCCCAGTTGCGCGCCTACGACCCGGTCCCGGTGAACGGCACGCTGCGGCTGGTCAACAGCTGGCCGATCGGGGTGTCCTCCAAGTTCAACCCGCCCGCGGTGGACAACAACCACGTCTATGTCGGGACCCGCGACGGGCACGTCCTCGGTTTCGGCTCGCCGGTCACCAGCCTGATGGCCGGCACCGCGATGACGTGGACGGCGACCACCGTCGGGCAGAGCTCGGTGCAGACCGCAACGCTGACCGCGAACGCCGCATTGACCGTCAGCGCGATGGGAACGACCAACAGCAACTTCGCGGCCGGGGCCTCGTCGCCGCCGCTGCCGGCCACTCTCGCCGCAGGGCAGAAACTGACCGTGCCGATCACCTTCAGCCCGTCGACGGTGGGCCAGATCAGCGCAGCGTTGCAGCTCACTACCAGCATCGGGTCGGTCAGCGAGGCGCTGAACGGCGTCGGACAGTCACCGAACGCCGAGGTGAGCGTGAAACCCTCGGCGATCAGCTTCGGGGGCGTGGCAGTGGGCCGCTCCGCCACCGGCAGCGCCACGTTCTCCAACACCGGCGCTCAGCCGCTCACCGTGCAGTCCGTCGACAACCCGGCGGCTCCGTTCGGCGTGACGGGCATGCCGGCCGTCGGTACCGTGCTGCGGCCTGGCAGCAGCTTCACCGCGACCGCGTCCTTCAGCCCCACCGCCATCGGGACATTCACCGACGCGCTGACCCTGGGCTCCAGCGCAGGCAACTTGAGCGTGCAGATGTCTGGGTCCGCCGCGAAACCACCGCAGATGGTCGTCACCCCACTGCAGCTGAAATACGGCACGGTGCCCACCGGGTCCGCCAGCATTGCGTCGTTCACCGTCACCAACACCGGCGGCACCCCGCTGACCATCACCAAGTCCAAGCCACCTGTCGCCGGCAGCGGGTTCACCGCGACCAGCACCCTTCCGGAGGGCAGTGACATCGCGCCGGGGGCATCGGCCACTGAAACAGTGCAGTTCGCCCCGACCGTGACCGGCGCGGCGACGGACAGCTGGATTCTCACCGGGAACGACGGCTCCGGGGCGCAATCCGTGACCTTCACCGGCAGCGGGGGGACGGCCGCATCCGTACCGTCGCCCACCGCGGGTGGGTGGACGATGAACGGTACGGCCTCGCTCACCGGCGGCGGTCTGCAACTCACCGACGCGACCACGAAGAACCAGGCTGGGTCAGCGTTCTGGCCGACGGCGGTCGATTCGTCCTATCTGGACGTGTCTTTCGACGCGGCGATCGATTCGGGCACCGGAGCGGACGGGTTGACCCTGGCGTTGGCCGATCCCGCCGCGGGGGCGAAGGCAACCTCGCTCGGCCTG
>JBBQGJ010000719.1:0-2718 GCA_038322925.1 Mycobacteriales bacterium | reverse complement strand
TCGACTGCCTTGTCCGCCAATCGTTTCCACTGTTTCGGTGGGATCAGCGTGTAGCGCCAGGAGATTTCGGCGGGGACGGCGAGCCTGGCCAGCTTCTTGGACCAGGCGCGGCGGGCGTTGAACACCTGCCGGGGCGGGGCGTCGGCGACCACCAGGGTCGCGGTGTAGCTGGTCCGGTCCTGGCCGGTGTGCGGGTCACGCTGGAGCAGCTGGATGAACCCGCCGCCGGTGTTGCGGCCACGGATGCCGGCGGCCAGCTCGAAGAAGCCGCCCCGCCACGGCCGGCGGCGGGTGACCGGTTCGTCCGGGACCGGCAGGTGCCCGTGCCCGGGTTTGCGGATCAGCCACAGCAGGTCCCGGCGGGTCAACGGTTCCGCGCCGTGCGGCGCGAGGACGTCGTGCAGGTTCTCGGCGAACGCCGTCCAGGAGGCGAGATCAGCTGCTGTCAAACGTTCCTCGGCAACACCCAGCACCGCGGCGCTGACCTCCGCATACGGGTCGTTGCCGGTCGGGGGTGGGCAGTCACCGAGCCGGACGATCAGCGCCCACATCCGTTGCGGGGTCGAGTGCAGGATGTGGTCGGCGACCTTCCCGGCCAGGACCGTGTACATCCGGGTGGGATGCCAGGCGTTGGCCAGCAGCTGATCCAACCACCCTTCGGTGGTGATCGGCCGGTACCGCACCAGCTCATGGCAGCGGACCTCCTCCCCGTCGAACAAGCCCAGCAGCGCCTGGTAGATCCCGACGGGAAGCATGGCGGTGTCCCCGGTCTCGCCGGCGGTGGCGAACTCGTCGGTGCTGGTATCGATCACCACGCCGGTGAACACCCCCGTGCCGTGCACGAAGATCTGATCGTCGGCGTACCGGTACCCCAGGCGGCGCAGCTCGGACCGACGCTGCTGTTTACTCGGCCGCGCGACCGCCGAGCCGGCGCCCCGGTCGAGATCGGCGGCGCCCTTGCTCTGCCGCTTTCTCAGTTCCCGGGCTCGTTGGAGGCGGTAGCTGGCGAACAGGATGCCCGGTGCGACGAGGATGAAGAGGATCAGCACGGTCACCGTTGTGCTCCGATGACCGTGGGCTGCGCGGGCGGCAGCCAGAAGATGACGTCCCAGGCGAAATCGGTGGGTTCGGTGTTCTCCGCTAGCCCCAACACTTCCCGGGGTTGGGAGTACCGGTAGTTCCACGCCAACCGGAGCTTCTCCGATTCGGTCAGCCCCCCGGCGCGGTCCTTGGCCATCCGCACATAGACGACCAGCGCCGGCACCGGGAACAGCAGCACCGACCACCACGGCGAGAACCCGACAACCCAGAGACCGGCGGCGGTGACCGCGGTGACCGCCGCCGCTATCACCGCGGCCGGGAGCGCCGCATTCCACTGCACCCCGTTGATCGCCCTCAGGGAAAGATCACCGGCGGTGAACTGCCGCGACTGGTAGGTGAACAGCCTGGTGTAGTCATCGGAATAGATGACCTGATCGTCGTTGCCGCTCAACATGTCTCCCCTGTTCGTTCGTGCCTAGAGGCGGACTGGGCCCGGATCGGCAGTTTATGGGCCAGCGGTGGGTGCGGCCGGCGCCGGCGCCGGGGTGGTTCCGCTGTTCGACCCGACACCAACGAACAGAGGGACGATGATCAACGCGGCGCCGATCAGGACACCGGCGATCACCAGGCCGACGATCGACCCGATCGCCTCCCGGTGGCCGGTGCTGGCCCCTTGACTGGCCACCGACTTCGCGCCCAGTTTGATGCCGACCAGCACCACGCAAATCGCGAGGACGCTGCCGCCGAGGACCTGCAACGAGGTGCCCCACTGCGAGACCCAGACGTTGACCTGATCCAGTGGGCCCGCCATGTACGTCGTGCTCGCCGACGACCGGCTGGTCAGCGCAGCGGACTGAGCGGTGATGATGGTCATGACCAGTTTCCTTTCCTGTGTTTCGCTCTGGTTATCCCGCGGCGGGCGACGCCGCCGCAGTAGTGGCGAAGGTCGTTGCCGGTGCTGCTCCCCCGGCGGGATCCGTTGCTGCACCGGTGATGTCGGTGACCTGCCAACGGCCGGCGGTCATCCGCAGCCAGATCGAATAACCGGCCCGCTGGACCCCACCGAGACGGGTGGTCCAGTCCACCCCGACCCCCGCGGTGACCTGGTCCCCGTCCCGGTAGCCCTTCTGGTCACCGCGGGCCACCACAACCTGGGTCCGGTTGACGGCCGGTGCGCTGACCTGCCCCTCCATCCCGGCCCTGGCCGAGGACGATGCGTCCCCAGCGAGGACGAGATTCAGCTGCACCGGGTCGGAGACCGCCCACGCCCGCAGGAACGGCACCAGCACACTGCGGGTCAACGACTCGGCGATCGCCGAATCCGTCACCGCTGGCGCGGCAGGTGTGGGCGCGGCCACCGCCGGTGCGACCGGCACCATGGCGACGTCGCCGACCACCCGCGCACCAGCCGCTGTGGTGGTCGAGGACACCCAGATCGGCAGCGCAGCACCCACGGTGCGGCCGTCGGCCATCGTCACCAGGAAGCCGAGCTGCGCGGCCGCCCCGTCCCCATACACCCCCTGCACCGGCTTGACTGTGCCGTCCCACGTCACCGCCAGCGGCGCCTTCGACGGAGTCGACCCGGTCCACCCACACCCCGGGGTGACCCCGGCGGACGTCATCCGGGCCAGCGCAGCCAGCCGGTCCGCGGTCGCCGTGGTATCCGCGGCGTCCGGA
>JBBQGJ010000718.1:0-2718 GCA_038322925.1 Mycobacteriales bacterium | reverse complement strand
AGACTGACGGGATCACGCCGCGACCACATCTCGATGTACGGCTCCGGGTCGCCAGTCATCATCGCGTCGTTGGCCCGCCGCAACGGCCCCTGCGTCTTCTGGGTGAAGTCCTCCCACTCGGTCATGCATATCGCCCAACCTCTCCCACCGACTTCACCCGTTGGGTTAACCTGGCATCTATCGGATAATCGGACAGTAGCCTTAGCGTGTGCCTGACGTCAACGCCTCCCGGCCCTACGTTTCGCCCCTGCGCGAGCGCGCGGCACAACAGACCCGGCGGACCATCCTTGCCGCGGCGCAGGCCTTGTTTGTCGAACACGGCTACGTGGGCACCACCGTCGACCAAATCGCCGAACGTGCCGGGGTCTCCAAGCCGACCGTGTTCGCTTCCGCAGGAAGCAAGCGCAGTCTGGTCAAGGATCTGTGCGACTTCGCCATTGCCGGCGACGACCAGCCTTTGCCGGTCGTCCAGCGGCCGTGGTACCAGGAGGCGCTCCACGAGCCCGACCCTGCGCGGTCACTGCGTCTGTACGCGCGCAACGCGGTACGCATCCACGAGCGGTACGCAGACCTCGGCGAGGTGCTGCGGTCAGCAGCAGGCGCCGACGACGAACTCCGGGACCTGTGGCGCACCAGCGAGGATCAGCGGCGGAACGGGGTGAGCTTCATCGTCGACTCCCTCTTGCGGAAGGGCGCCCTCAAGCCGGGGCTGGAACGGGAGTCCGCCATCGATGTTCTCTGGGTACTGACCGCGTCGGACAGCTTCTACCGGCTCGTCCGAGTCCAGGGATGGCCCGCGCAACGCTATGAGCATTGGCTCGGCGACACGTTCTGCGACCAACTCCTCTCAAGGAGCCAGGTACGCCGGTGAACCGGCCGTACGCGGCAACCTGCTCATCGGTCAGGAACTCCACCGGCATGAATCACGACCGTCGACCCGGGCACCGAGCCGACCAGATCCGCAAGATCGTTCTCACCGCTGGCCGCTGGCCGCTGGCCGCTGTTCCGTTGTTCCTCAACCCCGCAACCGAAGCAGATCGCAGCGAGTACGGGGGCTGGTCTGATCGGCGCAGCCACCACCAGCCGGTGAGCGCATCCCCAGGCGGGGTCGGGTCCGTCGCGGGTGGTGATGACGGTGCCGTCCGCTTGGGTGAGGGTGGCGGTAGCGTCGGCCGTCTTCACGAGGGTGGTGTGGCTGCCGTCCGGTGCGGTGACGGTGCGGCGTTGGCTCCGGTCGGGCAGCGTTTCGGCCTGGTAGGTGGTGGTGCGGCCGAGGCCGGTGGTGACTGCGACGGTGTAGCCGGGGTGGGTGTCGGTGCGGGTGAGGGTCTTGGTGTAGCCGTCGGGGCCGTCGTCGCGGGTCAGCCGCCCTTGACCGTCGTAGGTCAGGTGGCTGGTGTGATGGTTGGGGTCGGTGTAGGCGGTGAGCAGGCCACTCGTGGTGGAGGCCATCGTGGTGGTGTCGCCGGCGGGGTCGGCGATGGCGGCGAGGTAGCCGTGGGGGTCGACGGTCAGGGTGGTGCGCTGACCGAACGGGGCGATGGTCGCGGTCGGCGAGCCGTCGGGGTTGCGGTCGATGCGGGTGGTGTTGCCGTATCGGTCGGTGATGGTGGCCAGCCGCCCGGCCGGGTCATATCCGAACTTCGGACAGGACGGGGCTCTCCGACATCGCGTTCGCGAGTGTGGCCGCGGATTTGCGGGTGTGAGAGTGGTAACCGTCCAGCGAAGTCCGTCCCCTGTCGTGGAAGTCCCGCGATGCGTATTGACGACGGGATGGGTGGGCGAGAGCCACGTTGGAGTGGTGTCGACCCCGTCCAGGTATCTGGTGGTTGGTGGTGGTGTCACCGGGGGGTCGAAAGTCCTGTGCGGGCAGGGATTTCGTCCTGTGTCCCCGGTCCGGTGGTGCGCCTAGGGTGGCGGTGATGGCGACCGCGCGGCGCCAAGGGTGGTCCCGTCCGGGACCACGTTGTGGGGCGGGGACCGGCGGTCGCCGCCTGGGGGTTCCCGATGCGGCGTCAACTGCTCCATCCCTTCCGCTGCTGCTGGGTGTTCGGGGTGGTTGCGGCCGTCGCGGTGTCGATGACGGCGGGGCCGGCTGCGTCCGCTGGTACGGTGCCGATCCATCCGGCGAGTGCGGTGGCCGCGGTGGCGGCTGCGCCGTCGGTGGCGGGGGCGGTGATGTCGGTGACCCCGGCCCGGGTCGCGGACTCCCGGGTGAATCAGCAGGCCACCGGCGCGGTCCCGGCCATGGGTACCGCGACCGTGCAGGTCACCGGTCAGGGCGGCGTCCCGGCCGGGAATGTGGCGGCGGTGGTGTTGAACGTGACCGTGGTATCGCCGCAAACCGCCGGGTACATCACCGTGTGGCCGTTCGGGATCGATAGGACGAACACCTCGAACCTGAACTTCCAGGCCGGGCAGAACATCCCGAACACCGTGATCGTCCCCGTCGGGACCGGCGGGAAGATCCAGCTGTTCAACGGCTCCGCCGGCACCGCCCACCTGCTCGTCGACGTCACCGGCTACACCGTGGCCGGGACACCGGTCGATCCGGGGGCGGTGGTGTCGGTGACCCCGGCCAGGGTCGCGGACTCCCGGGTGAATCAGCAGATCACCGGTGCGGTCCCGGCGTCGGGTACCGCGACGGTGCAGGTCACCGGTCAGGGCGGCGTCCCGGCCGGGAATGTGGCGGCGGTGGTGTTGAACGTGACCGTGGTG
>JBBQGJ010000717.1:0-2736 GCA_038322925.1 Mycobacteriales bacterium | reverse complement strand
AAGCACGATTGAGGCGACTCGGGAGAGGCCCGCACGGCGTCTATATCACGCAGAGTCGCTGATTCTTACTGACAGTATAAACCGGCTCTTCACAATTGGCGGTGTAGGCGCTGTCTGAATCCGCCGATTTCCAGGAGTGCTCGGGCGATGTAGTTGGTGAGGTTTCGGAAGCCCAGGGCGGTGCCGCGGAGGTGTTCGAGGCGGCCGTTGATCGCTTCTGTTGGTCCGTTGCTGGTGCCGGGGTGGGTGAAGAACGCCAGGATGTCGGCCGCGCGGCGCTTGAGGGTCCTGCCGAGCGTGCGGATCTCGGTCAGGGCGGTGGGGACGCCGCGGGCCAGGCTGTCGATCAGCTTGCGCAGCAGGTCGTGTCCTTGTTTGCGGTCGGTGTGCCGGTAGGCGGTGATCATGGCCTGGTAGATGGCCCAGGTGACTTCGACCTCGGCGTGCTCGTCGCCTGCGAACAGGGCGTGCAGGCGTGCGCGTTGTCTTTCGGTGAGCAGGTCGGCGCCGGTGTGCAGGGTCCGCCGGGCGGAGAACAGTGGATCACCGGAGCGGCCGCGGTGGCCGTGCAGGTTTTGTTGGACGCGTCGGCGGCACTGGTCGAGGGCGTCGCCGGCCAGGCGCACGACGTGGAATGGGTCCAACACGGTGACCGCGTCGGGGAGTTGTTCGGTGGCAGCGGTTTTGAAGCCGGTGAACCCGTCCATCGCGACGACCTGCACCCGGTCCCGCCACGCCCGCGGCCGGTCGGCCAGCCAGCTGGCGAACACCTGTTTCGTGCGGCCCTGGACCATGTCCAACAACCTGGCCGGTCCGGTTCCGGCCCGGACCGCTGTCAGATCGATGATCACGGTGACGTACTTGTCTCCGAGGCGGGTGTGCCGCCACACGTGTTCGTCCACGCCGATGACGTTGACCTGCTCGAACGGGGCGGGGTCGTTGATCAGCACGCGGCGGCCTTCGTCCAGCACCGCGGTGTTCGCGGTGTTCCACGACACCGCAAGTCCGTCAGCGACTCTGGCCATGCTCAGGTGCTGACACACGATGCCCTCCAAGGCCCACCTCACAGCGCGGCGGGACAGCTTGGCGCGTGGTTCGGCCGCCTTGCTGGTGTCCTGCCGCCATACCCGCGCGCATCCTGCGCAGTGGTAGCGGCGAACAGTGACCAGCAGCAATGTCGGCCGCCAGCCCAACGGTTCGTGCGCGAGCAGCCGGGTCACCGTGTCCCGCGGGGCACCCCGCTGCCCACACCGGCCGCATTCATCCCCGGTCGCGACGACCCGGCAGGTGATGATCGCCCGGTGAGGTTCCAAGAACTGCCCGACAGCCTGCAGGCCGAGCTCCTCGAGGCGGCAGAACGTGGTCAGATCAGGGTCGGCGAAGGTAGCGTCAGCCATGTCGAGGTCCTCCGGATGTGTGGCGTGAGAACCTTCATCCTGCGAGGACCTCGACCCCTACCCGGCCAACGACGCGCCCACCATCCCTACACCCTTATCTGCGATGAGCCTGTAAACCTCCGATCGGCCGCCGCCGAACACCGCGTGCAGTCGTACTCGGACAGATCTGTGCAGCCGTCTTCGGACATCGACAGGTCCGGCGCCGCGCAAATTGACTCAATGAACCGTCTTGGAAAGTCGCCTCATCACTCCGTCGACCTTTGGTGTCTCGATAATCAAAAGGTTTCCGAGACGCAAAAGCGTTTGCATTCCGTAGGATCCGGTCATGGCCTATGACGCGCTGGCCGAGAGCGTCGCGTTGATCCAGTCGCCGAACCTCAAACCAGTGACGCGGCTGAGCCGCCGTCGCCGGTTCGCAGCAATGGCCGTCGACGTCGCCGGGGACATAGCTCTGACGATGTTTGCCCGCCGCGGCGCGGGTTGCGTATCGGAAGAGATCCATGTACTCGCACTGCGTCATGGCCGTTGGTACATGCTCGGAGGCGGCGGCGGTAACGGCGATGATGACTTGCTGGCCAACCGCCCCCGGGTGCTGCCGGCAAATCAATCGGCTACGCCGAACATTTTGGCGGAATTGATCCATCGGAGATGCTCGCGGGCGGGGCAGGCGGCGTCCTCGACAATCGCGGCCGGACGAGCTGGTGGCCGGGGAGCGGTCGGTGGATAAGTTACGGGGTTGCGCGAACGAGTGCCCGGGTGGCGTCGGTGCGAGTGAACGGCCGGGTGTTGGGCGTGCCGTGGCACGGCCGTGTCCCGGTGGTCTGGGTCGGCCGCCGGTCTCCGCTTCTGGCTGCCTACGACGAGCGAGAACTGTGCTTGGGGAAAGCCCGGTTCCCCGACCGGGGGAAAGCCAACGGACGCTTTCCCTCTGTTTATCGAGGATGATCGGCGGTTGCCGAACTGGTGGTGGCCGGTTGGTCAGAAGTGGTTCGTGGGCAACGAAATCTATGCCCGGAGCGTGTTCGTCGGCGGCAGCCAGGAATGCATCGACGTGGTGCTGTCGCATCGTGAACTGGAGGCCATTCCGATCTCGCCCTACAGCCGGGTGTACGAAGAACTAGAATAGCGGGGTCCTGCGGTCGCTGCCCCCGGGGAGTCTGTGCCGCGACCCTCGTACCGTTGCGGCCCTAGACTAATCGGGTTGTGGTTGCTGTTGGTGGTCGGGATCGTTGAAGGTGATCGTCAGGGTGCTGGAATACGCGGACGAGGAACCCGTCACCTGGGGTGTCTCGATCGGGTCAGTTCCTGTCGGCCAGACGCGGAGGGCGCGAAATCGGTA
>JBBQGJ010000716.1:0-2740 GCA_038322925.1 Mycobacteriales bacterium | reverse complement strand
GGTCGCGGTGAAATACGCAAAACCCGTTTGGTCGCTCTTCTCGATGGCGTCGTACACCACGTCATCCCGGCCCATCTCGGACAGTGCTGTGACGGCGAACGGAAGTCCGATCTCGCCGAGGTGGAAGTGCCCGCCGGCGGCCCCGAACGAGCTGAGCAGGGCGGCGCGCACCGAGCCCTCGTCCGGCGCGATGCCGAGCACCAGGGCCATCGCGTTGCTGGTCTGGTCCGGGCCGTAGGAGCCGTTGAGGTAATAGGTGCGGTTGATCGCCGCGCCAATGGCCGCCGCGAGCTGGTTGTAGTACGGCGCATCCGCCGCTTGGCCGAGCAGAGCGGCGATCCTGGCCATCGTCGCGACCGTCTGCAGGTACCCCATGGACTCCACGAGCCGGTTGTCCGTCCGGGATTCCACAGTGATCCAGTCACCCAGCCCGCCCGAGATCAGGTTGTCCCTCGCGACGCTCTCCAGCCAGCTGACATAGCGCTTGCCGTTGGCGTAGTAGGCGCTCAGCGTCTGCAGGTCGCCGTAGTATTCGTACAAGTGCCACGGCACCATGACAACGGTGTTGCTCCACCACACGTCGTTCCTGAACGGACCGGGGAACTGCACCAACTCCGGCGCGATCTCGGGCACAGAGCCGTCCGGGCGCTGGGCCTCGGCGATCGTCTTGGCCAACGACCGGCCATAAGCTGACATGTCGTACCGGTTGGCCAGCAGACCGAACATCAGCGAGGACTGCTCCAGCCAGCCAAGCTTCTCCCGGTTTGGGCAGTCCGTCGGCACCGACTGAAGGTTGGCATCGATCGACCGTCCGGTCATCGCGAAGACCGCGTTCAGAGTCGCGTCGTCGGTGTCCACCGTGCCGGTGCGGGTCAGGTCGGCATGCACAGTGATCACGCTGAACTGAGCCTTGGCCGGTGTCGCAGCCGAGTAGCCGGTGACGGTCAGGTAGCGGAAGCCGTGGTAGACGAACTGCGGATGCCATGTTTCCGGACCGTCGGCGCCGGCGAGCGCCTGGCCGGCCGCGGCGCCGAAGGTGTAGGAGTCGTAGATGGGCCTGTCAGAGGCCCCGGTCGCACTGCGCTGGTCCGGTCGGCCGTCGACGCCCCGGCGCTCCGCGGGGTAGAGCCTGACAGTCTGCCCGACCGCACCGGAAAGCGAGAACTGCGGAAAACCGGTGACGTACTGGCCGAAATCGATGGTCAGGTTCCCACCCGCCTCGCGGGTCACGGACGTGGCCACGATCGCGTCCAGTGCACTGACCGCCGGGCCGGTCTGCCCATCCAGCACGATCGACGCCGGGATGCCGGCCCTGACCGCCGCCGACCAGCCTCCGGTACCAGCACCGAGCGGGGTTGTCGACGGCATGGTCCAGGCTGCGTCCAGCACCCGGGCGTCGTAGTCCTCGCCGCCGAACCAGTCAGCCACCGCGGTGCCGCCGGGACGCCCCAGCCAGCCGGCCGTGGTATCGCGGGTAGTTGTGCTCCCGCCCGCGAGGGTGACGTCGAGTCGGGCGGTGAACGCCACCATCCCGCCGATCCGGGCCAGCTTCGAGTAGCGGTCGGCCAGGTTCATCGAGTCGTACATGCCTGTGCCCAGCTGCATCGTCAGCCGGTTCGCCCCTTGCCCCATCAGCGCGGTGACGTCATAGCTGCGGTACTCGACGCGCTTGCTGTAGTCGGTGTAGCCCGGTTGCAACACCGCCGCCGACACCGGCCTTCCGTTGACCAGCGGGGTGTAGAGGCCTACCCCGGCCACTGTCCACACCGCTGACGTCACAGTCGCGGCCAGAGTGACGTCGGAGACGAACACCGGCAGTGCAGGGGCCACCGCGCCGTCGGTCAACCGCCCGGCGGCGACGAAGTCGTACCATTCCCTGCTGGTTATCCAGCCATTGACCGGCGGAGCGGTCCGCGGGGCCGTCAGCGATCCCTGCGCACCAGTCACGACCGCGGGTGCGGCCGATGGAACGGCTACCTCCGGGACGACGTCACCGGCACCAGGCACCGACGGCGGCTGCGGGTCCGTCTCGGCCGGCGCCGTCGCAGGCCCGACGGTCGCTGCTGGTCCGACCACCTCAGGGGGCTCGGCAGCGGGGTCCGTCGTCGGTTCCCCAGGGGTGTGAGTTGCTGGTTGGGTGGTGGGATCGGCTGCGGCCGGCCCGCCCCCAGAGGAAACGCTGACGGCGGTGGGCACCACCGGCTCGGCGGCGAGGGCGACCACACCCGTCGGCCACATCGCGACGACGATCAGCAGCGCGAGCCCACGTCCCCACCGTCCCCACCGTCCCCGCCGGATTCGCTGCTCGCTGCGCCAGTCGGCTGTCGCCATTACTGCCCCCGTCACCCATAGCTCTCTCGTCCCACCAAGAGCTCCCAAGAAAAGGGATGAATGGGACGAATAAGCACACATTCCCCACCTCTGATCGTAGTCGCATTGCCGTCGTGTGGTGGCGGTTCAACCGGTGGACCGCCCGGCCTTTGACATCCCTGGCGGGTGGCTGACCCGCCACGGAGGGCACGGACGGTAGGGTCGGTGTCCGTGGGTGTTCGGTGTCGTTTGGTATGGCAACACGGGAAAGGTTGCGGCAGTGGATGTCTGGCAGCAAACAACAGGTCATGACCGACCGGCGGCGAAAGGGAAGTCGGCATGACCGTCATCAAGATCAACGCCATCACCGTCAGCTCGGACAGCGGTGACGAACTCGCACGGCGCTTCGCCGCCCGCGCGGGCGCCGTCG
>JBBQGJ010000715.1:0-2758 GCA_038322925.1 Mycobacteriales bacterium | reverse complement strand
ACCTGGCCAATGAGCCGGATACTCGACATTGAGCGGATAAAAGCCATCTCCAGCGCTCCTCAAAATGAGGGATCGGCCTAATCAATCGGTGATCACGGTACGCCCCATCGGGTCAGAGTGATTCCGATTCCAGGCATGTCTGCCGAAAACACATCACATTTCGGAATCAAAGCAGTGATCACCCGACCCGGTCGTGGCTCCGGCTGCCTCGATCGGGGTGTCCGCGCGCCCGAGGCCCTTGCCTCAGCCGCGCCCGCGGGATCTTGCCCTGCAGCGGGTCCAGCCGCCGGCCCCCAGGGCCGGGTAGCGTGCCCTGCCGCGGGTCCGACCGGGCGCCCACCAGCAGGGGGCGTGGGAGTCCGCGACGTCGAACCGGCCGGCCGCGGCTCGCCCCCCGGCCGGCGCGTCGAACCGGCAGACCACGGTGCACAGGACCGGTCGCTCCATCCGGGCCCGCAAGGCGGCCGATGTCGCCTCGCTGGCCGCCGGTGACGTGCAGCCCGATCCAGCGGATGACCGACGACCGGCCCTCGTCCAGGACGAGGTGATCGTCCGTCGCTGCGGCTACCCGCGACCGACGTCCGCCGCCGAGGCCGACGCGCCAAGGGGATGCCAGCCGGCGCCGGCACAGTCACGACGCCTACGACCGCAGCGGGCGGCTGCGCCGGTCCTGACGATGCCGGACCCGCCCGACATGGCTGCGCCCGCCGCCAGCCGGAGAGACGAACCTCCGATCAGCCCGTGTGGAGAAAACGAAAACAGGGCAATCAACGAGGGATGACCGTCGATTGCCCTGCATCGGTGCCATGTCAGCCCCGCAACCCGCTGGATTCCCTGTCAGCCGGCGCGTGGTTGGTCGAGCACAATCCCCGGCTGCCCGCATCTTGGTGTAGTCGGCGTGTCGGGCACGCAGGGCGGCCCTGGTGTCGGTCACCGCTGGTTGGCCCGGTCGGCCGTGGGCTCCGTCGGACAGCGGGGCGGCCAGCAGCGCGGCGGCAGCGGTGGCGGCCGGTGATGCCCACCCCGCTGCGAGGGCTGCATCCGCGAGGTCTTCGAGCTGAGCCCAGGTGAGCAACTCGCCCGGGTCCGCGGAGGCGAGAACGGCGACAAGGGCATCACGTGAGGTGGTCATCCGGCCATCTCCTTCCGCCTGCGGGCGTACTCGCGGTGCTGGGCATGGATTGCGGCCCGGCGCGTCGGGGGGTCTCGCCGCGCCGCTGGTGTCGCTTGTAGGAGGCCACGGTGCCGCACTCTGATTCCGGCCGTCCGCCGGCGTGGGTGCGCTTGGCGGGCACAGTATCGATGTGCTGGAGTCACCGGGCGGGGCGATGACCGACGCCGGGGTCGTTGCAGGATAACGCCACTTCCCTGCAGCGAGTCGACGGGATCGCTTGTGGCGGAGCGGTTTTCTGAACTGACGTCCGGTACGTTCTGCCAGTTCCGTGTTGCCGACCACGCGGGCCGGCCGGTCCAGGGTGTGCCGGGGCGAAGTGATCGCCGGCGCGCTGACGCATCATGATCATGTTCGCTCTGCGATCACCGGGTAGCTACGGACGCTCGACATCAGGGCAGCGCGTCGCCTACCGCTGACAGCTGCTGCCGCGCAACGAGTCCCCGAGGGGCCGGCTTGCGGCCGTCGGCCCCACTCCGGCCCAGATGACCGACCTGCAGAACATCCGCCTCTGGATGACCGGAGGTGCTGATCGAGTTGACTCGGCGTCGACGACCGCGCACCGCGTGGTGTCCGCTCGTGTGCGGGCGCAGAAATGGAACGAAAGATGACAGAACACCCCAGACGTGGCAGCGTTGAATCTGGTTGCTCTACGACCACCGGAAACACGTCGGGCGCAGCTCGGCCCGAGCAGCGGAAGGCAAACGCAACCGCGGTGGCGCCGGCCGCGGTGAGGCCAAGAGAGGGATCACCGAGATGACGAGCATTCCGGATGTCAGCGCCGAGCTGGAGGCCGCCGCGAAGCGGGCCGAAAAGTTGAGCGAGCAGGTCGCTGCCCAGGCCAAGGCGAACGGGCTCTTGTGGCTGGAAGGGTACGACTTGTGGCTGGAAGGCTACGAGAAGGTGGTGCACGACCTACTCGATCTCGAGGAGGAGGCAGCGAAGAAGACCGGCGCGGACTGGGCCAGCACCCTGTTCACCGCGCACGCCAATTTCGTCCGGGAGACCTCCGCAAAGTTCTTCCAGACCCTGAGCACGCAGCTCAAAAGCTGACCCAAGCCCTTCTGATCTGAGCTGACCCAAGCCCTTCTGGAGGTCAACGAGCGACACGACGGGACGCGGCGGGGGTGCCCCTCACCCACCCCCGAGTGCGCCACAGTGGCCGCTGGTTTAGGCTGAGCACAGGACAACGGTTGCCGAGCACCCAGGACGTCCCGCTGGGCTGTCGCTGGTCACGGTAAGTGTGGCAGGTTCTGGTCGATTTATCTGGCATGTTTGATTCCACCACCTGCCACGGCACGACGTCGTCAGCCGGTACGACGCGGCCCCACCGCGGCAACTGGATCGAGCCGACGTCCCGGACCGGCGTATCGAGTAGCGCCACGCAACCTCCCACCGTGTTGCCTGACATCTACCGAACTCAGCCACCAGCACCGCGCAGACCCCCGGCGTGTCGCCGCGTAGTCCGGTCAACAGACAACCTGTGCCGGCACGTGCAACAGCTGGTGTCCGCGCACCACGCCTGCCTGCCCGAACGCACGGCGCCGACCGTGAACGACGACGGCGCGGATGACCCGACGGACCTGT
>JBBQGJ010000714.1:0-2761 GCA_038322925.1 Mycobacteriales bacterium | reverse complement strand
ACCCTGCGCAACACCGCGATCAGCGTGCTCCGCCTCGGCGGGCACACCAAAATAGCCACCTCGTTACGACACAACGGCCGCAGCACCAGCCGACCCATCGACCTTCTGCTCACCGCATGAACTACTTTGCCGATCCCCTGCTGTTGAACCCCACCGTGGATTCCCATGAACCGAGGGGTCGTCGTCACTGACGCTACGGACCACGGATGTGCCGTTCGATGGTTCGTCGGCGCCATCACCTCGACGACGAGCGGGCGAGCACTGATCCACGCCCTGGCTCGGCCGGTGGTCGTCTGCCGGTCGAAGGGCGCGGGCCTCGTCGGCAAGTTCGTGACGGCGCATGGCGAGAATTGGCCCTGTGCAACACCAACCCACCTCTGCCGCCAACGGCGTGCGGTAGGCAATGCTGGCTGTCATGAACCGAGACGCACGCTGTGATCGTCGTGGTGAGCCTCGAGCGAGCCGAGCAGACCCTGCTCGCCGGGGATGCCCTGCCCGCGGTGCCGCGGTGTGCTGCGCCCGTTCGGGACCGGCCGTACCCGCACCGTGCGGGGCGTCGGGGCGGGCACTGTGACCGTGACCCCGCGGCGGGCCCGCTGCCGTGACTGCGCGACCACCCAGATCCTGCTGCCTACCGAGCTGGTGCCGCGGCGGGCCGACAGCACCGAGGCGATCGGCGCCTGATCGCCAGGGCCCGCGGCGCCGGGTACCGCAGCATCGCCGCCCACTTCGAGCGGCCAGAGTCGACGGTCCGCCGCTGGCTGCGAGCCGCCCGGGAGCCGCACGCCCAGTGGCTCTACCGGCGCGCCGTGGACCAGGCCGCGACAAATCGACCGGGAATTGCTCGTCCGGCCGGCGCCGCAGTCGACGACGCTCGGGCATGCGCTGAACCTGCTGGCCGGCGCAGCCGTGCGGTTCCGCGAATCCTTCGGCCGCAGCGACCCGGTCTGGTCCGGCTTCTTCGCCCACGGGCGGCTCCTGGCCGCTCGGCCGCCGCTGCGCAGCTGAAATTCGGGTTCCGCCGCGCCCTGCCACGTCCCGCGCGACCCGTCACCATGCCGACGAAACCGCGTTACCTATGCCGGACGACCGTCACCCTGCCGACCAGGCCGTCACGTTGCCGAAGAAACAGCAAAAATCGGTGTGCATCCTCGACGAATTCTTCGTCGGCAAGATCAGCGACGCTCAACACCCGAGCGGTGGGCGCGTCAACGATCATGAGCTCGCCTCTTCTGTGGAATGGGATCCGGTCCGATGGTTCCGGTGACAGCCAGATCAGACCATCGCGGGGCGAAGAACTCCATCCTGGTTCGCAACAGGGTGGCGCAAGTCATGGCCCGGGAGGTTGACCAGATCAATGGTGTTAGGCCTGCCCCAAACGGCCGACCCTTGCTCAGCACGTGACAAGCGCGGCGTCAGGTTTGATGTTGTTCAACACCTTCACGTAGTCTCCGGACTGGGTTACGGCGCACGCTTCGGCTGCCGTGGCGAAGGGACCGAGGTATGCGGCGTAGAGACGGTTGCCGTTGACGCTGGCGACGAGCGCAGCACAGCTCTGGTCGGTCACCAGATAGGACGAGCCGGGGTGGGAAGTGAGGAAGGATTGCACTTCGGCCTGATACTTGGACGGGTCTGTCGACGAGCCGATCAGTGTGATGTACTGCCCGGTGCATGTTTGGTTGGCAATCTGAACCGTCAATCCGAGGTCGCCATCGCCACCGGTCGTGCCCGTGCCTTCGACCAGTGTTCCCTCAAATCCCTGTAAATCGTTGCTGTAGATATAAGCGACGGTGCTGTGCCCGCCGTTCGCGCAGTCGGGCTTGCAGTTGTTGAGGTCAACGTGGATCTCATTGCCGAACAAAGTGGCCGCGGGCACGTAGTTCGTCGACCCCGTTGACGGTGGATTGTCCAGGAAGGGAACCATACGCCACACCCCGTCCTTCTCCGAGATAACGGTCAGGCCATTGGGAAGTGTCGCATTACCGCCTTGCACCAGGAAATCGATATCACCATCAGTCACGTGCGCCGTTTGGATGCAGTCACTTTGACAGGAACTGTCGGAGGGTACATATGGCTGGCTGCTCGGCCCATTCTGCGGATCGTGCGGGTCGAGTGTCTGGACTACTTTCCACTGCTGGGTCGAGGGTTCGTAGACCCGTACGTCGATCTTCTCCGGCGAACTGTTGGCGTTCTCGGAGTTGGCGTAAGCGACTACGATCGTTTGCGCACCGCACACCGGCGTCGGCCCGGATCTATCGTAGGGGCGATAATACCCGTCAAGGTCCAAGTGTATCGCGTATTGCGCGGTATCATCGATCGCCGGCGCGGGTGTGGACGGATCGCATACGCGCGTCGTGACGAACATCTGCTGGCCCGCATCATAGGTATAGTGCGCGGTCGTGTGAGTTCCGCCGGCGCAGTTTGGAAGGCAATCGTTGACGTCCGCGTCGATTCCGGTGTCAGTGCTGACTGCGGCCGCTATATAGCTCGTTGGAGCCGATCCTGTTCGCCATTGAAATGGAACGGTTCGCCAGGCACCGTTCTTGACCGAGACCACGGTGTACCCGTTTGCGGTAGACATGCTGGAGCCCGGGACCAGGAAGTCCACGGCGCCGTCCGTTAACCTGGATTTTTCGCGCGGTTTCGGATGACGGCTTGATGTGGTTGAGATGTGCTGCGGGGTAAGGGCTTCGACTCCGAGAGTTGGCTGTGGGCCCGACTGTCGTGTCGGGTTGGCGCCGGTTCCACTTGCCGGGGTTGG
>JBBQGJ010000713.1:0-2783 GCA_038322925.1 Mycobacteriales bacterium | reverse complement strand
CCCCACTGTTGCCAGGATGACGCCGGCGAAGACGGTCAGCCCTCCTGCCCAGGCATTCTTGGTCCCCGATGCGGGGCCGGTCGTTGCGGGTGGATTGGTCGTCGGCGCCGATGTTTCTGCTGCTGATGGTGAGGTCATTGGTTGTTTCTCCTTTTGCCTTGACCGGCCGGTGCGAAACAGCAGCCGGCCTGCGGGTGAACCGTTGGTGGAGTGTGGATGTCATTTCGGCCCGTGGTCGAGAGCCGTTGATCGTCACCGGGAGCCGGGTAGGGGAGTCGCTCAGGACACCCGATACCTGGTCAATGCGCCGGATACTCGACATGAGCGGAGAAAGCCATCTCCAGCGCTCCTCAAAATGAGGGATCGGCCTAATCAATCGGTGATCACCGTACGCCCCATCGGGTCAGAGTGATTCCGATTCCACGGCATGTCTGCCGAAAACACATCACATTTCGGAATCAACACAGTGATCACCCGACCCGGTCGTGGCTCCGGCTGCCTCGATCGGGTGTCCGCGCGCCCGAGGCCCTTGTCTCAGCCGCGCCCGCGGGGTCTTGCCCTGCAGCGGGTCCAGCCGCCGGCCCCAGGGCCGGGTAGCGTGCCCTGCCCCCAGCAGGGGGCGTAGGAGGTCCGCGACGGCGAACCGGCCGGCCGCGGCTCGCCCTTGGCCCGGCGCGTCGAACCGGCAGACCACGGTGCACAGGACCGGGCGCTCCATCCGGGTCGGCAGCCGGTCGGTGTCGCCTCGCTGGCCGCCGGTGACGTGCAGCCCGATCCAGCGGATGACCGACGACCGGCCCTCGTCCAGGACGATGCGATGGTCCGTCGCTGCGGCTACCGCGACCGACGCAGCCGGCCGCCGAGGCCGACGCGCCAAGGGATGCCAGCCGGCGCCGGCACAGTCACGACGCCTACGACCGCAGCGGGCGGCTGCGCCGGTCCTGACGATGCCGGACCCGCCCGACATGGCTGCGCCCGCCGCCAGCGGAGAGACGAACCTCATGTAAGGGCTCCGGTCTTGATCAGCCCGTGCGGAGAAACGAAAACAGGGCAATCAACGGGGGATGACCGTCGTTTGCCCTGCATCGGTGCCATGTCAGCCCCCGGAACCCGCTGGATTCCCTGTCAGCCGGCGCGTGGTTGGTCGAGCACATCCCTGGCTGCCCGCATCTTGGTGTAGTCGGCGTGTCGGGCACGCAGGGCGGCCCTGGTGTCGGTCACCGCTGGTTCGCTCGGTCGGCCGTGGGCTCCGTCGGACAGCGGGGCGGCCAGCAGCGCGGCGGCAGCGGTGACGGCCTGTGATGCCCACCCTGCAGCGAGGGCTGCATCCGCGAGGTCTTCAAGCTGAGCCCAGGTGAGCAGCTCGCCCGGGTCCGCGGAGGCGAGAACGGCGATCAGGGCATCACGTGAGGTGGTCATACGGCCATCTCCTTCCGCTTGCGGGCGTACTCGCGGTGCTGGGCACTGACTGCGGCCCGGCAGCGCGTCGGGGGTCTCGCCCCGCCGCTGGTGTCGCTTGTAGGAGGCCACGGTTGCGGGTGAAGCGCAGCTGCTCGAACGGCAGCGGGGATCCCATCCGGAACCGGCCCAGGGCAGCGGCCCGGTCCATCAGCACCCGACGGGTGGGGCCGTCACGCCGGTGGACCCGCCACGCGGGTTGTTCCCACTCGACGGTCACCGCGACCCGGGCGAGCTCGGACAGCACCTCGGCCCACGCCCTCGCGCCGTCGGCCCGCCGCACCCGTGCCTCCCAACCTGTGTAACGAAAACCCACCCGTCTGTAACGGAACTAGTCCGGGCCCGCATCGACCTGCCGCGGCGGCGTTCGACACGATCGCCCGGCTCCGCACCACCGGTGCACGCGGTCCCCGGCGCCGACGCGCTGGTCGGTGGACAGTCCGCCGCGACGCTGGACGCGTGCACGACGCCTCGGTGCACGACCGGAACCTGATCATCCCGATCGTCATCTTCTCGTGCTGACCCGTGCTGACCCTGCTGCTCCGCGCGCTGCTGATCGTCAGCGTGGTGTTCTCCGTCGCCACCACCCTCCGGGTGTGCGGATGGGCGTTCACCCACCTGTCCGGGTTCGCCGGGCGGCGACCAGGCCCGTTCCCGTTGTTCGCTTTCGTGTTCCCTCGTCGCCCCGGGCATCGACGACAATATTTTCCTGATGACCCCGGGTCCGGAGTCGGTGCACTTCGGCACCCGCCCCGGGATCCCTGCGCGTATCAGCGGTCACCGGCGGGGTGATCACCTCCGCCGGTGTGGTGCTGGCGGCCACCTTCACCGTCCTGGGTGTGCTCCCGCTGGTCCAGCCTTGGCCTACGACATCGGCCCGACCCTCCGGTGGCCGTCGTCCAAGCTGGCCACAACCGGCCAGCAGGTCCCGAAAACCCGGGCGGCAACCGCGCACCCGACCTCCAGCCGACGCCATGACCACGACAAACCACGCATCCGCCCCGAAATGACCGCCGCGGCCGACCCCGCCAACCTCACCCGACGGGTCCCACGGCCAGCCGCCCTGTCATCGGTCGCCACCGATCGCGAGGCTGATCCAGGACCTCCCGCGCGGTTGACGCGTCGAACAACGGCAGCGACCCACACGGGTAGCTGCCCGGCCGAACGCGCCGGCGCTATACGTTCGGCGACGGTTCAGACGTAGGCAGTGGGGTCGCCGAGGCACAGGCCGGCCCGGTGGTCGTCGTTCACCGTCAGCCCGATGACGTTCCTGACTTCCGCGGCGAACCCGTCGAACAGATCCCGGGTCATGCCGACCAGCGATT
>JBBQGJ010000712.1:0-2785 GCA_038322925.1 Mycobacteriales bacterium | reverse complement strand
TAAGTTGGCCCGCCGCGTGGCTGTTGACCTGCGCGGGCCTTGTTGGATGGCAAAGTTGCGGCCTGCCGGTTGTCATTGATGTTGGCCCGCGGTTCGTTGCGGCTGGATTTTGTCAGTGAATCTGGCCCGATCGGTGTTCGCCGAAGGTTCTGCGGACGGCGCGGGTCTGTCGGGCCGCGGTCAACTTGTCTTGGTGAGAGCTGCGAGGGCGCTGCTGATTGCTTCGGGGTAGGTCGCGGCTTCGATCAGGTCGGGATGTGCGGACATCAGGCCGGGGTTGGAGACAGCGATCCTGTCGATCCGGCGGTGGATGGATTCGGGGTAGTCCGCGGCGGTGACGAGTTGGTGAGCGTTCATCTCGGCGTGCAGCAAGTGCAGTGGGCCGTGGCGGTGGGCGAGCCGAGCGGCCTTGCGGTGGGCGTGCACGATCTCCGGTGCTGTCCTGATGTCGATCTGGCAGGCGACGCCGAGCCAGATCCGGTGGCGGCTGCAGAGTCGTTGGTGTGATGGCAGGTGGAGGGGGATCGGGTCGGTGCGGCCGTGCCGGGCGGTGCAGCGGCGGCAGGCGTGGACGGCGTGCACGGGAGGTCGACCGGTGTGGTTGGTGTGGCCGAGGCCGAATGCGGGCAGGGCCCGGCGCAGGCCGGCGATCGTGAGACCGGTGAGAGCGGCGAGGCTTTCGATCCCGGCGGGTCCGATCCGGTCGGCGCCGGAGAGGTCGTCGTGGGTGATGGTGCGGGCGGTGAACCAGGACGGCAAGTGGGCCAGGATGACGCTGACCGGAAGATGGTTGGCCGCGGCGATGCTTCCCAGGTAGGACACGATCGCCTCCCCGGCCAGGGGTGTGACGCGGATCGGCAGACTCTGGCCGGGGCGGGACGACCGCGGCCCGAGCGGGGTGGGTATCGAGGGTCTGGGTGGTTTGGGCTGGCAGGCCGGGCAGGTGGTGTGGATGCGGTTGTTGCGTATCTCGCGGGTGAACGCGGAGTAGCTGCCGGTGTAGCCGAGTTCGGTCAGTTCGCGGTGCAGGCCGGCGGCCCGCAGGTGGGGGTCGTCACCTACCCGGCGTGCGGCGTAGGCGGCGAACGGGGCGAAGGAATCCGCGCGCTCGCGTGGCTGTCCGGGGGCCCGTGTGCCGCTGAGGTAGACACGGAGCGTCTTGCGGTCGTGGCCGAGGTGGCGGGCGATCTTGGAGACGCTCCAGCCTCGCTCCGCGAGGTTGATCGCCTGGTGGGCGGCGTGCTCGGGGATCACGAGCCCAGATGTTCGCCGGTGGAGGCAATGTCGACGGGGATCGATTCCAGGGTCGCTCGGGTGATGGTTTCGGAGCCGTCGAGCACGGCCTGGACTGCAGCGGCGCGGATCAGCCGCAGCAGGCTGCCGATCATCCCGTTGCTGCGGTTGTGCAGATAGTCGGCCAGTTCGACCAGGGTGTCCGGGCGGTAGTGGTGCAGCCGCAGGCTGTCTTCCAGCGTGGCGATCAGCGCGTGCCACTGCTGGCCCCGGCCGAACGCCCCGGCGCGGATCATGGAGAAGCGTCCGGCGATCTGCTCACCCCGGGTGCCGTTGAGTAGTCCGGCGCGTTCGACGTTGATGCCGGCGTAGACGAACGTCGCCGGCAGCCTTTCAGCGAAGTATTTGAGCGTGTCGGAGGCTTCGGCTCCGTAGCGGGTTCCCAGGTTCACGTTGTGGATCTCGTCGACCAGGATGGCGGTCGTGCCGGCTCGCAGGCAGACCCCGCAGACCGATTCCAGCACGTCGGTGATGTTGGCGCGGCGGGTCACCGGCAGGCCGAGGAACCGGGCGAACTCGATCGCGATCATCTTCGGTGTCGCCGCCGGGGGCGCGGTGATGTAGACGACGGGAATGTGCCCGGCGGCGTGCGGATGCCGCCGGGTATGCATGGTCTCAATGGTCTTGCCGAGCTGGGTCAGGCAGGTGGTCTTGCCGGTCCGCGCGGGACCGGACAGGATCAACCCGCACCGGCCCACCTGGGCGTGCCGGTTCAGGTACTGCAGCCGCCGCCCCTCGATGATCACCTGCTGGATGGTGGGTGTGGCCACGACCAGAAGCTTCGCGTGGTGCGCCAGCCGCGTCTCGTCGTAGTCGAACCGGTCATCCTCACCCAGGGCCCGCCACACGTCGTCCGGTAGCAGTTGCGGGATCTCGGGGCGTTCCGCGACGAAGGCCCGCCACCCCTTCAACGTGGTCAGCTGCCGCGCACCTCCGTCGTCGGAATCCGCGCCGGTGTCGGTACCCACCACCGGCTGGTCCAGGGCGTTCACCACCGCTTCTCCGCTTCGGCGAACGGATCGAAGATCCCCAGCGGGATCACCTTCGCCAACGGCGTGTTTCCGTCCTCCGGCGTGCAGTCGGCGGCCACCGCCGCGGCCGGTGCCTGTCCGGCGTCCGCAGCACGTGGCGGCTTCGGGTGTTGCGGTCCGGGTGGCGCGGCCGGGGGTGCGGTCGCCGTGGTGCGGGCGGCGACCCGGCGGTCGCGGCTGTTCATCTTCCGCGGTTTCTCCTGCTCTGCGGGGCCGTCGTGGGCGCGGCGCAGCAGCGCCGCGACCGCGTCGGCGATCTGTTCCTCGGTGGCGCCGCGTCCCTCGGCGACGATCTTCCGGCGGACGTGGTTCCAGGCGAGTTGGACCGTGCCCGGTTTGGTGGACACCGCGGGGTGACCGCAGCTCCCGAACGCAAGGAGACTGACGATGGGTTCGACCAGGAGAAGCTTTACTCCGGAGTATCAGAAGGACGCGGTTGCGTTGATCGTTGACGGCGGCCA
>JBBQGJ010000711.1:0-2802 GCA_038322925.1 Mycobacteriales bacterium | reverse complement strand
CGCGGGGACACCCGGCGTCCCTACCGGCCCCAACCCGGCTACCCGTGCCCCAGCGGCGGTGGCTGCTGACACTCCTGGCAGCGGCAAGCGAGGAGGTCTGCGGTCCTTGTTCAGGCGACGAAGGACATGACCGAGTCCCTTATGTCGTGCGATGCCAGGCAGATCGTGGGGGTGCGGTGTAACGAAATCAAGGACTGTAACGAAACGTCTTGTTTGTGGGGGAGCATGCCCCGCGGCCCACAGTAGTGTGGATGTTCGAATTACTTGGCCGCGCTTTGGTCGCAGTATTTGGCCGTTCAGCAGTCTTATGACTGGCACCGGTGGGTAGCCGGGTCGACGGACATAGCCTGCGAGCTGTGACGATGCGAAATCGCGCCCCGAGCTACTCTCCGTGGCGGCCAAATAGTTCGACCAGAACGGCCGAATATGTGAATTGCCGAATTGTTTTGGCTCACCTTGATCGCGCTATTTGGCGCTACCCGCGGCTGGTGACGACCCTCCGGCGTGCTCACACCGCGGCAGGCGACCGTCCGGGGCGACCGATGTGAGCCAAATAATTCGACCAGAGTGAGCCATTTACCGGGTTCTGGCGCACTTTGCGTGAAGCCGGACGGCTTGGCGTGGTGCTCTCGGGTTGTGGCTGGTGAGTGCTGTTGCCGGGTTCTGCTTCCGCAGCTGTCGCCGGTGGTGATCGACGACATCGACTGCTTCGACGGAGCGGTGGTGATCGCCGCGCATCCACGGGCACGCGGTTCGCGGTGCCGGCGGTGTGGGCGGGTGTCGACCCGGGTGCACAGCCGGTACCGACGTCAGCTGGCGGACCTGCCTGTCGCAGGGCGGCCGGTCGAGGTGTGGTTGACGGTGCGCCGGTTCTTCTGCGACCACGTCGACTGCAGCGCAGGCACGTTCGTCGAGCAGGTACCGGGGTTGACCGAACGGCACGCGCGTCGCAGCCCCGGCCTTCAAGCAGCGCTGGTGGCCATCGCATTGGCCCTGGCCGGGCGGGCCGGAGCGCGGCTGGCCGCCAAGTTGGGCATGGCGGTGAGCAGGTCGACGCTGCTGCGGATGATCCGCGGGTTGCCGGATCCACCGGTCGGCCGGGTGGCGGTCCTCGGTGTCGATGAGTTCGCGCTGCGCCGCGGCCACCACTACGGCACGGTGCTGGTCGACCTGACCTCCGGGCACCGGCCGGTCGATGTGCTCCTGGGCCGGGAGGCCGGCGACTTCGCCGACTGGCTGCGAGCCCACCCCGGCGTGCAGGTGATCTGCCGGGACCGGGCGGGCGGTTACGCCGACGGCGCCCGGGACGGCGCGCCCACCGCGGTGCAGGTCGCCGACCGGTGGCACCTGTGGGACAACCTGTGCCGGCACGTGGAGCGGCTGGTGGCCGCGCACCACGCCTGCCTGCCCGAACCCACGGCGCCGGCCATGAACCACGCCGGCGCGGACAACCCGATAGACCTTTCCGTGCTGCAGTGGCCGGACACGGTGCGGGTCGCGCACACTCGGCAGCGGCACCAACGAACCCATGACCTGCGTGACCAGGGCCTGTCGATGCGGGCGATCGCCCGCAGATTGGATCTGAACTTCAAGACGGTGCGCCGCTACCTCCGCGCCGGGAGTGTCGATTCACTGCTGGCCAGCGGTGTGCAGGTCAGCGTGCTGGACCCGTTCAAGCCCTACCTGAACGAGCGGCTCGCCCAGGGTGAGCGCAACGCCACCCGGTTGCTGACGGAGATCACCGGGCAGGGCTACACCGGCGGCTACAACACCCTGGCCCGGTACCTACGACCGCTGCGCCGTCTCGACGCAGCCACACTCGCGGACCTGCCGCCACGCCCGGCGCCGCCTGCGGTGCGGAAGGTCACCGGCTGGATCACCGGCCTCCCGGGCAACCTCGAGCCGGACGATTCTGGGCGGCTGCACGCGATCCGTGCCCGCTGCCCCGAACTGGACGCCGCCGTCCGGCACATCGCCGGGTTCGCCCGGATGATCAAGGACCTGTCCGGCGACCAGAACACGCTCACCAAATGGATCGGCGCGGTCGACGCCGACCTACCGCAGCTGCGGTCGTTCACCGCCGGGCTGCGCCGCGACCTGGACGCCGTCGTCGCCGGGCTCACCCTGCACTACAACTCCGGCGCCGTCGAAGGCACCGTCAACCGCATCAAGCAACTCAAGACGGCGATGTACGGACGCGCGAAACCCGACCTTCTGCGCAAGCGGATACTCCTGGCCTGAATACCGCACCTGATTCCGAGACAACACGACCGCCCCCGGTGAAACACGCCACCTGACAACAGGATTCAGCCACCTGACATGGCAGGAGGAATGCCGCCGGCCGACAGGGAACCTCGTCAGCACGCCGGGCGAGCTGTCCGCGGCGGCAGGGCCCGCACCTCAGGACAGCCACGCCCCGCATCACGGAAAGTGTGACAGAACCAGATAATTCGAAGATCCACACGCAAGATTGTCGACTTCAGCGGTAAATGGCCGAAATCTTCAGCGTTAACTGGCCGGTGAACGCCGTCCGGGGTGAGGTGACCTGCGCCGATGACTTTCGCGCGGTGAGCCGCTGGCGGGGTCCGCGGTGCGGGTCAGCGCACTGTCTCGGGGTGGTTTGTCCGGTTCGCCGGCGGAATTTGGGGTGGGTGTCAGGTACCGATGACGAGGGCGCCGCGGGCGGTGTCGATGACGTCGGCGGTGATGGTGTCCAGGTCGTTGATGTCCAGGACGCGGCGGACCTGCCCGAGGAGCCGTTCGATGAGCCGGAAGTTGCCGCCGGTGATCCGGGCGACGGCG
>JBBQGJ010000710.1:0-2808 GCA_038322925.1 Mycobacteriales bacterium | reverse complement strand
AAGCAAACGCCGTGGACGTCTTGCGGCACGTGCACCTCGAGGTCGCAGCGATCGTCGACGCAGTCCGATCACTGACGTCGGACGAGCCGCACCAGCCAGGCCAGCCGGACGAGCGGCACCAGCCAGACCAGCCAGACGAGCGGCACCAGCCAGACCAGCCAGACGAGCCGGACCGGGACGACGAACTCGACGCCGCCGGCACCGCCGACCTTGCCGATCCCACTGGCGGTTCGATCCACGACCCGGAGGTGCAGGCCGCTGTCCGGTTGCTCGCCGACCCAGACGTCGCCGCTGCACTGTTCGACGAGACCGTCGGGGACGGTGTCGACGGGGCTGCGGCGCTGGGCGTACTGGTCGAGTCGCTGGAACCGACGGCACCCCGGCAGGTCCGGCCGATGCTGCGCTTGCTGCGCGCTCAGTGCCGTGAGCGCCTCGGCCACATACTGGCCGCCGAAGCGGACTTCAACGAGGCCCTCGCCCTCGACCCACAGCTCGGGATCGCACTGGTCAACGTCGCCCGCTATGCGTCGGACCGGGGCGACGCGGTCCGCGCGTTGTCGCTGTTGCGGCGGGCAGGGGTGCCGGAGGACGAACCGGTGATCCAGGAACTGGAACAGTTCGTTCCGGTGGACCGCACCGACGTGGGTCGCAACGATCCCTGCTGGTGCGGATCGGGACGCAAGTACAAGCGGTGCCATCTCGGCCGCGCCGAACTCGCCCCGCACGATCGCGCGACATGGCTGTACAGCAAGGCAGTGACCTTCCTGAACGACGGCCCGCATCGGGAAATGCGCGCCGAACTGGCCGAGATCCGGTCGGAGAATCAGGGCGGCGACCCCGAGGACTTCCTCGGTGACCGCGCCGTGATCGACGTCGCGCTGTTCGATGGCGGTGTTCTGGACGATTTCCTGGATACCCGCGGCGTGCTGCTCCCCGACGTGGAGCAGCTGATGCTGGCGCAGTGGCTGACGGTGGAGCGGTCGGTGTTCGAGGTCGAGAACGTCGAACGCGGGCGGAGCGTGACGCTGCGGGACATCAGGACCGGCGACCGTCACGACCTGGCCGACAAGGCGCTGAGCAGATCCGTGCGGAAGGGTGATCTGGCCTGCACCCGGCTACTACCGGTGGGCGACACCGTGGAGATCTTCGGCGGCGTCGAGCCGGTGCCGCTGCACCTGCTCGACTGGTCCCTGGAAGCGCTCGACGGCCAGACCGGCGAGGATGCCGACCCGCACCGCATGATGGAAATGCTGTCGGCGCGCTTTCGGCCACCAACACTGACCACCGGGGAAGGCGATCCGCTGGTGCTGTGCGCGGCGGAGTTCGACGTAGCCCTGAGCGACACCGACTCTCTCACAACGGCTCTCGACGAGAACTATGGTCCCGCGGATGAGCCCCGGGCGCTCGACGACGCTGATGGCTCGGCGCGTCACTGGAGCTATTCGGCACCGGCCGAATTCGGTACCAGGGTCCTGGGATCGATGATCCTGGACGGGACACGGCTGTCCGTGGAATCGAACAGCACCCGCCGATTCGACGAGATGCTCTCGGTGGTGCGGGACGCGGCCCCCCATGCATCGTTGACCTCCGAAACCCGAGATCCCGCCGCGGACGTCTTCCGGCGCAGCCGCGAGCGGTCCGTGGGCGCCGGAGCGGGATCGCCACCCGGAGGTGGGTCCATCGTGTCGCCACCGCTGGATCAACCGGAACTCCAGCAGGCTCTGGCCGAGTTCACCGCAGACTACGAGAAACGTTGGCTGGACATGGAGCTCCCGGCGCTGGCGGGGTTGACACCCCGCCAGGCCGCCGACGATCCCACCAGGCGCGAGGAGCTCGTCCGTTTGCTCAATTCCTTCGACTCCATGCCGGCCGGACCCGGAGCGATGAGCCCGGCGCGGCTGCGAGCGGCCTTGCGGCTCTGATCTGATTGCCGCAGACAACGCGGCAGGCCAGGCCGGGACCCGCCAAGGAAGGCGTCCAGGGGTGTGTCGCCCGATCGCGTGGCGTAGCCCGGGCGCATGTGTAGGAAATCTCCCATAATCCGACGTCACCAACCCTCGTTGGTGGAGAACCCTCTTTCCGCGACCGGACTTCGGTGTGGGCCAAACGTGCAAGAAACCCGACATAAGCAACGCCATTCCCCCCGCCGTGAACGGCCGGGCATCCTGGCGCTTTCCCGGTGACAAGAGCCAAACCCCAGGACACTCTTTTGTCGTCGCTCGATGTGGGTTGCGGGTTGTCGTTACTCGAAGTGGGGGTTGCGTCACTAAGATGACAGCGGTGATGTGGGGTCGGTTCTCACCATCCGCGATTGGTTTGATGGGCGTTGGTAGTGCACAATGTTGTGCGTCGTTGCCCGTAGCTGTTCTTGCGCCGGACGGGGTACAGCCGAACATGGTTGACCGCCCCGCCGGCCCGCAGATGCGCATCCCCCTGGGTGCCGACCTCCGGCTGGCCCTTGACGGTCTGATCGCCGATACGGGCCTGCGAGCGTCGCGGATCATCGACGGCGCACTGGACTACGCGATCGAGCGGTGCGCAGCTGCGTTGACGCAAGGCCGGCCTGCCGGGTTGATGCGGCACATCCAGGTCGTGGGGGAGGGGCGGATGCTGATCCGCCTCGAGCCGGCACGGCAAGCCAGGATCAGCCGGTTGCAGGCTGTGGCGTTCCCGCAGGGCATGACGGAAACCGCGCCGCTGGTCGCGGCCGCGGCGCTGCGGATGTGGTTGGCGGAGCAGACGACTTCCCGGATCGTCGCCGAGCTGCGGAGCCGTGAAGAGTTGACGAAACGACCTGATCTTGCGCGC
>JBBQGJ010000709.1:0-2821 GCA_038322925.1 Mycobacteriales bacterium | reverse complement strand
GGGGGTTTCGCCCGCCGGGGTGGGGGTTTCGCCCGCCGGGGTGGGGGTTTCGGCCGCCGGGGTGGGGGTTTCGGCCGCCGCGGCCGCCCACCCGCCGGTCCACCGCGGCATGCGGGTCGGACCTCTACCGCGCCACCCACGATGGCTGGTCGATCAACTGCCGGTCGGGATGGTGCAGAGCGACTTCTTCTTGCGGTTCGTCGCGCTGTTCCAGGAACTGGCGTCCACCCTGCTCGACGATGCGGATCTGGTGGAGCACATCCCGGATGTGACCGTCACCCCGGCCCCGATGCTGCAGACATTGGCGGGATGGATCGGGGTGGACGGGGTGGACGCCTCGCTGCCCCCACAACTGCAGCGGCTGATCGTGGCATCCTCGTCACGCTCGCTTGCCCACCGCGGAACGGTGCGCGGACTGCGGGAGTTCGTCGAGATGCTCTCCGGGGCGCCGGCCGAGGTCATCGACGGGGGCGGCATCTGGCGGGAGGGCGACGCGCCCCGCGACGTCAGCTGGGTGCGGATCACCGTCGCCGGCACCGGTCACCTGTCGGAAGACGAGTTCGTCGCCATCCTGCGCGACGAGGTCCCCGCCCACGTCCGCATCGAGGTGTGGGTCGGCCCGCGCCGGGTGCTGTCCACCGTGGAGGAGGACCGATGACGGAACCCAGTGCCGGACAGCCGGGAACCGGCCAGCCACGAACCGACGCGACAGGCAACGGTGCGCCGAGCATTGACCCGTCAGGTAGCGCGCGAGAGCCCAGCGTTCGCGAGCCGGCTGACCCACCGATGTCCTCGGGTGCCGGGATATTCGCCGCAGCGCCACGGGAGCCGGCCACCCAGGACATCGGGGTCCCGATACGGCCATTTCAGAGCAACCCGAGTGCCGTTGCCTCCGGGGCGCTCTCGTTCCCCGACGTGGGCGGTCCGACACGCGCCGCGTTGGCGACCGACCTGGTGACGTGCCCGGAGTGCGGTCAGCTGGCGACCGTCGACATGGCGCGGCGGCAGGCAGAAGACTTCTGCACCAACTGCGACTACCCGTTGTTCTGGGCGCGGGGCACGGTGATCGCACCGTCCGGGCAGGACACCGGCGCATCATTGCGGCGGCTGCCAGGAACGGTGGGAAGGGCGGCCACCGCGTCGTTGCTGTGCCCGCATTGCGGCGAGCCGAACTCACCCACCGCCGAGATCTGCGTCCGGTGCGCGCTGAGCATGCACCCGGTCGACATCCCCGAACCCGCGCCGCCGCCGATCGTCGAGCCGGAGCCCGAGCCGGAACCCGAGCCCGAGCCGGAACCGGGCTTCCCCTGGTGGTGGGTGGTGCTCATCGCGGTTTGCGTCATCATCATCGGGCTGATGATCGTCTGGGCGGTGACCCGGCAGCCCATGTGACGCGGTTCGCGCAAGCAGTCGAGGCGGAGCGTTAGGTTGGTCGTCATGGCTACCGCCCGCAAAGCGCCACCGGCAACTGAATTGGAGGTCGGCGGTAGGACAGTGCGGATCTCGAACCCGGACCGGGTCTACTTCTCGGCCAGGGGCGAGACGAAGCTCGACCTGGCGCGGTACTACCTCAGTGTCGGCGACGGGATCGTCCGGGCGCTGCGCGAGCGGCCGTGCATGATGCACCGCTTTCCCGACGGCGTGGACGGCGAGAAGGTGCACCAGAAAAGGCTTCCGCGGGGTGCGCCGCCGTGGGTGGAAACGGTGCGGGTGCATTTCCCGCGCTACAACCGGGACGCCGACGAGCTGTGCGTCACCGAATTGGCCAGCGTGATCTGGGCGGTACAGATGTCGAGCGTGGAATTCCATCCATGGAACTCCAGGCGCGCCGACACCGAGAAGCCCGACGAATGGCGGATCGACCTCGATCCCATGCCGGACTGCCCGTTCGACCGCATTCGGCGGGTCGCGCACGTGGCACACGAGGTGCTCCACGAGTTGGGCGCCGTGGGCTGGCCGAAAACCTCCGGCGGAGCAGGACTGCACATCTACGTCCGGATCGAGCCCAGCTGGGGATTCGGCGATGTCCGCCGCGCCGCACTGGCTTTCGCCCGCGAGGTGGAGCGCCGGGCACCGGACGACGTCACCACCACCTGGTGGCGGAAGGATCGTGATCCCACGAAGGTGTTCGTGGACTACAACCAGAATGCCCGCGATCACACGATCGCCAGTGCCTACTCGGTCCGCGGCGTTCCGGAGGGCAGGGTGTCAACACCGATCGCCTGGGACGAGGTCGACACCGTCATGCCCGCGGACTGGACCATCGCCACCGTGCCCGCCCGCTTCGCCGAACTCGGCGACCTGCACGCGGGCATCGATGATGCGGTGTTCCGCATCGACCCGTTGATCGAGTGGGCCGAGCGGGACGAGCAGCAAGGTGCGCCGGACCCGGGCGACCCGGGCGATGTAGCCCCGGCGGCCGGTGATGTGCCATAGAGGCCTGGCGACGTCGATGATCACCCTCGATGGCGGGTGGCGGATAGTTTGTCTCGCGCTGCTGTTCGCCGAGGCCCCTTGCTCGGGTTCATGATTTGAGCGACGTGCGGAACATCGGACCCGCGGAGTGGGCATTGGATCGGCCGTCCGCTCTTGGGATCAGGGCGGGTCGACCGGGAATTCTTCGACGGGTAGTGGGTCGTCGTGGCTGGTGTACGTGTGCCCGGTCGGTGTCGTCCAAGTCGTGGTGTGCGGTCCGGTGCGTTCGGTCCGATGCCCGGCGTGAGTCTTGGCGCGGTGATGTTTTCGGCAGCGCGCCTTGAGATTGCTGGCGGTGGTGGGTCCGTCGGGGACCGGGATGACGTGGTCCAGGTCGCCGCGGGTC
>JBBQGJ010000708.1:0-2835 GCA_038322925.1 Mycobacteriales bacterium | reverse complement strand
CGGGCCTTGATGAGGGCGCTGTTCAGTTCGCGGTCAGCACGAGCGCTTGCCGAGTCCCGGGCCGGCAGCGTTGCATAACGGGCGGTGATTCGAGGGTAAGGGCCGGTCCTATGGTTGGCCAAAGACGATGAGCCGGCAGGGAGTGGATGTGTCAGATGCACCGGTTGCCGGGTATCCGGTGCATTGGGAGGCCGACGTCGTGCTCGCCGACGGCGGTGTCGCGCATCTGCGGCCCAGCGGTCCGGGCGATGCTGACGCGATCCGCGCCTTGCACAGCCGGTTGAGCCCGAGAACGCTGTATCTGCGGTATTTCTCGACGGTCAGCACGGTCTCCGAGCAGCGAATCGAGATCTTCACCGATGTCGACTACGTAGCGAGTGTGGGATTGGTGGCAGCGCTGGGCGGCGAGTTGATCGCGGCCGGCACGTATCATCGCGACCCGGATAACCCGACTGCTGCCGAACTGGCGTTATTGGTGGAGGATTCGCAGCAGGGCCGTGGGATCGGTTCGATCCTGTTGGAGCACCTTGCCGCCGCCGCTCAGGAGAGGGGAATCCGCCGTTTCGCCGCCGAGGTGCTCAGCCAGAACACCAAGATGCTCAGGCTGCTGGTGGATTCCGGTTACACCGTGCACCGCGAGTACGAATCCGGTGTGGTGGACCTGGTGTTCGACATCGAACCGACGGACAAGTCCCGGGCGGTGATGACCGCCCGGGAACATCGGGCGGAGGCCCGCTCGATCGCCCGGCTGCTCTCGCCGCGGTCGATCGCGGTCATCGGCGCCTCCAATGAGCGCACCACGCTGGGGCACGTGATCCTGGCGAACCTGCTGCGTGGGGAGTTCGCCGGACCGGTGTACCCGGTGAACCCGGATGCCGTGTCCGTTCATGGGGTAAGGGCCTATGCGTCGGTCACTGATATCCCGGATCCGGTGGATCTGGCAGTGGTCACCGTGCCCGCATCGACGGTCGCCGAGGTGGTCGAGGCTTGCCGGGCCAAGGGCGTCCATGGGCTGGTGGTGACGACGGCGGGCTTCGCCGACGCCGGGTGGGTCGGCGCCGACGCGCAGCAGCGGTTGGTCGCACTGGCCCGCGGTGCGGGGATGCGGGTGCTCGGACCGAACTGTCTGGGCCTGGTCAACACCGATCCGTCGACCCGGCTGAACGCAAGTCTTGCCTCGGTGCTGCCGCCGCCGGGTCGCATCGGGTTCTTCTGCCAATCCGGAATGCTCGGCATCGCGATCCTGGCGGACGCGGCGGCCCGCGGGCTCGGCCTGTCCTCGTTCGTCTCGGCCGGCAACCGGGCCGATGTGTCCGGCAATGACCTGCTGCAGTTCTGGCACGGCGACGACCGCACCGAGGTGGTGCTGCTGTACCTCGAGTCGTTCGGCAATCCACGCAAGTTCGCCAGGCTGGCCCGGGTGCTGGCCCGCACGAAACCGGTGATCGCGGTGCGATCCGGCCGGCACGCCACGCTGACCCCGGGTGTTGCCTCGGTTCCGATGTCCGGTGCCGCGGTGGCCAACCTGTTCGCGCAATCCGGTGTGATCCGGACCGAGACACTCAGCGCGGCCTTCGATGTCGCGAGTCTGCTGAGCACCCAACCCCTACCCGCCGGCGATCGGGTGGCCGTGATCGGCAACTCCACGGCGCTCGGCATGCTCGCCGTCGACGCCTGCCTCTATGCGGGACTGCGGGTCACCGACGGACGACCGCACGACCTGGGGGTGGGTGTGACCCCGGACGACCTGGCCGCCGCCGTGCGGGCGGCGGTGGCCCGGGCGGACGTCGACGCGCTGGTCGCGGTGTACGTGCCCACCGTGGAGACGACGGGTGCGGCGCACGCTGCGGCGCTGCGATCGGCGATCAGCCAGGCCACCGTGCCGGTCCTCACCACCTTCCCGATCAGCGCCGGCGGCGGCGCCACCCGCGGCTCCGTGCCGACGTTTCGTACCCCGGAGCGGGCGGTGGCCGCTCTGGCGCACGCTGTGCAGTACGGCGCGTGGTTGACCCACCCGGCCGGAACGGTGCCCGAGGTGTCCGGGATCGACGCCGACGCCGCCCTTGGCCTGCTAACCGAACTGCATGACCCGGATCGTCCGGCGCGTGCGCTCACCGACGGTGAACTCATCAGACTGCTTGCCTGCTACGGCATTCGACTGACGGCGTACCGCGCGGTCGGCGCCGCGGTCGAGGCCCTGGCCGCCGCCGAGGAGGTCGGTTACCCGGTCGCGCTGAAGTCGTTCGATGATTCGTTGCGGCACCGGATGGACCACGAGGGGGTGCGGCTCGGCCTGCTCACCCCGGACCAGCTGATGGCCGCCTACGACGAGCTTTCCTCGGTCGCCGGTCCGCGGCTGGAGGTGCAGGCGATGGCGCCGCGCGACCGCTGCGACGTGTCCACGGTGTTCGCGATCAGCGCCGACCCGTCGTTCGGCGTGTTGGTCTCGTTCGGGATCGGGGGTCTGGCGACCGAGTTGCTCGACGACCGGGCGTATCGGGCCGTGCCCTTGACCGACGTCGACGCCGCCGATCTCATCTCCGCGCCGCGGGCAGCACCATTGCTGAACGGCTACCGGGGCACCCGGGTGGTCGCCCTGGGACCCCTCATCGACCTGGCCCTGCGGCTCTCCGCCCTCGCGGACGATCTGCCCGAGGTGGCCGAACTGGAGTTGCGCCCGGTCCTCGCCGGGCCGGCCGGAGTGGCGGTGACCAGCGCCTCCTGCCACATCTCGCCCGCCGTCGGACGATCGGACGCCGTCCGCCGACTGCTGTGAACGCGATCAGCACCCAGCAGACCCTTCGCCGCCGGTCGGCCCCACCGCACCGCGGTGCT
>JBBQGJ010000707.1:0-2837 GCA_038322925.1 Mycobacteriales bacterium | reverse complement strand
TCGATCGGAGCCTTCGCAGGCTCATGGGCGATAGGATTTCTGCTGGCCATCATGCCGGCGGGCGTCGGTCCGAGAGAGGTCGCTCTTGTCGTACTCATCGGGCCCGCTGTCGGTGAGCCAGTCGCGCTGGTAGCGGCGGTGGTCTCACGATTGTTGATGACAGCCGCAGACCTGATTTGGCCAGGAATTGCTGTCTTCACCGAACGCAGACGTCAGCGGCTGCTGAGACTCGACACCGGTTCGCCTGCAGAGGCTGCTCCAGGTGACGGAAAATCAAACGGGCCAGCGAACGAACCCACCGGGAAGCTGTAACGGCCGACAGGTGATCGGGGTTGACTGCATGAGCCGGTTCCTCGCGTACTTCTCTTCAACTCGCTGACCGGACCCACACCATCTGACGGTGCTGGCGCGTTCCGGCGGTGTCGGGGCTGTTCCCACCCTTCCTGGCACCTCCCAGATCGGGCTGCCCCAGCTACCTCACCCCTGCTGCGTCAGGGGCGAAGGGGGAAGGTCTCTCACCTCACCCGAATGACAGCGCCTCATGCGCACCGCCGTGTGCACCGATCTATCCCGGCCCCTGCTGGACGCCGAAGCCGACCATCGCCGGCACGCGATTGTTGAACAGGTCATCGCCGATCTGAAGCACGTGGCCTTGGCGCACCTGCCGCCCGTCTTGTTTCGCGGCCCACTTTGCGTGCCTGGTGCTGGCCGCGTTGGCATTCAACCTCAGTCGCGCCGTCGGGGTGCTCGCCGACCGATTTCCGCGCCAAAGCGGTCACCTCAACCATCCGAGCGCACCTGATAACGTGGCCGCCCGCATCATCTTGAGGTGACCCACCAGCTGGCTGTGGGCCACCGCCTGACAACAACTGTTCACCGCGGCGATCGGCACACCGGCAACCAACGGGCACTGACCACCGGCCCCAGCGGGCCTGAATCGAAAACAAGACGACGCGCCCGGGCCAGCCGCGGGCCAGCCGGATCGCAGAAAGAATCCTATTCCCGTACACCCCTGGATCAAGATCAGCTAATCGCGCTGACTGTGTCCGACGGTGCATCCGGGGCTGAGACTGCGAGTGTTCGACAGCGGAGTTGCGGAGCGGGCTTCCGGTCCGCCACGGCTGTTGAGGATGCGCAGCAGCTGTGCACCCATCGCCTCGACGGAGAACTCTTGACGGCATGTGCGGCTGTACGCGGCGGCCCGCGCGCGGAGCGCTGTCCGGTCGGACAGCAGCGAATTGATTGTGACGGCCCAGCGCTCGGCGTCCGCTGACGGCAGCAGAATCCCGGTGCGGCCGTCGATCACCGCGTCGCGCAGCCCTTCTAGATCCGCGGCCAGCACCAGCGCCCCGTGCATCGCTGCCTCGACCGTCACCAGCCCAAAGCCCTCCATATCGCCGGGAACCGCGATGTTGGGCTGTGCAAAAAGATCCGCGCCGCGCAGTAGCAGCTCAAGGTCCGCGTCATTGACCGCGCCGAGGATCCGTACCCGTGCGGCTGACTCCAAGGACGAGGCCGCCGCTGCCCGCCGGACCGCAGGGGCGTCGTCGCCGTCGCCGGCCACCAACACGACGGTGCCCGGATCCAGCTTCGTCAGCACCGATGCGCAGAACCAGGCAGCACCCTTGCGACGCACCTGCCTGCCCAGCAGGACCACCACTGCGTCGCTATCACCCAAGCCATAGCGCCGCCGCAGGGCTGCCCCGGCCTCGACCGGCGACTGACTCCCAGAGTCTGGGACCGCAATACCGAGGCGGATGACCTCAATCCGGTCGGCGGGCACCCCGGCGGAACGTGCGGCTGCTGCGGTCGCCGCGCTGACGGCCAGTACCTGCTGCGCGTGGCGCAGCTGGGGCAACACTGCCGAACGATATAACTTGTTGTGCCACATCACATCCTTGCCGTGCACCAATACGGCGCGGCGTACCGGCAGGAGCCGAAGCAGCGGCGCTAGTGCCGCGAAGACCAGCGCGTCGCCGGCCAGCACTACATCCACCTTGCGACGCAGCACGGTGAGCAGTGTTCGGCCGACCGCGTATGGCAGCCAGGCGGGCAGTAGGGCGTTCGAGCGACCGTGTGCGATCAGCAGTTGGCCGGCGCGGCCGCAGTTGAGCGCGGCCCAAGTGTCCGCTGAAAGGGTTTGCATACCTCCGACTGCCGGCGGAAACTTTCGGGTGACAAAGAGCGTGCGGACCACGCATGAACTGTAGTGCCACTGGTACGCAGGGTGACGCTAATCGTCACCGCGTCGACTGGGAGTCTGGTGGCGCAAGCCCGGTCGTGTCGGCCGGGGTATCCGTGAGCGCCGATTTTCGTCCCGCAGGGTTGACCCCCATTTCGACCCACTGCCGGGTAGTGGCTCGTCCCCCAGTCCCGTTGCTAGGCCTGGCGTCTGGCGAGCACGAGTTTTCCGCGACCCCGACCGGCTTGACGCAACGCCGGTCCGAGGCGCATCCTGTTCTGCACTCCATCGGAGCTGATCGAGCCCACCGCACCAGACAGGGCCGTGACTACCGCAGTGCCGTGAAGGGCAGCAAGGAGCCGCCACGACCGAAGCGGGCGCGGGTGCTGCCGGGCCGTGACGGCAATTGACCACCACGCCGCCGCCTGGCGGCGGTTGTCAGGGTTGCCGCGGGCGGCGGTGCAGCCCAGCGCGCAGGCTGTCACAGATCGTCGCCGCGGTGACCGTTGCGTTCCGGAATTGCCCGCCGGGGTGCTGGCTGAGGCGGTGGACGCCGCGGCGAGGAACTCGGCGATAACCCGGTTGCTCGCCGAAGCGCTGACCAACGACCCCACCGCGTTGTCCGTCGCGGCGCCGCCGGTCGTGGTTGGGTTGG
>JBBQGJ010000706.1:0-2863 GCA_038322925.1 Mycobacteriales bacterium | reverse complement strand
TCGACCCGGGTCTACGCCTACGGGTTCGAAGCCGATATCGACGCCGCCGAAGCGCGGTACGCCTCGCTGGTCGTGCAGATGGTGCGCGCCTCCGACCAATACCTCAAGTCCGAGGAACGCAGATCCGAAACCGTCGAGAGGTACAACCGGCGGACAGGAATGTGGGAGGACCAGGTCGTGCACGCCACGGTCGCCCGGAACAACTTCATGGAGGGCTTCACCGCCCGGATCGGTCAGCGACTGAGCGAGTCCCGGGACGCCGCACGGGCCGAAGCCGCCCGCACGGCCGCCCGCACCGACCCTGCCGCCGAAGATGTTGCCGTCGAGACGGTCTCGGTGGAGCTGGTGCTGCGGAACAAGGAGGTCGAGGTGCAGGACTTCTACAAGACGCGCAGCAACGCCAAGGGGTCGTGGAGCGGCTTCCGCTCCACTTCCAAGCGGTTCACCGCAGCGCAGCGCGCTGGCGACCGAGCCGGACGCAACGCCCGACTCGGTGGCGAAAAGGCCATCGGCGGCGCCCGTACGGCACTGTCCTGCTGACGGGACGGGGGAGGACCACGACACCACCGCCCATGTACCCGGCATGAGGGATACCCAGCAGGCAGCGGTCTACAGCGCAGAGCACCTCGTGCAGCGCATCCTGAGCCGATCCGCCGAGTTCCCCACCGTGCAGGTCGCCGGCAGCACCATCACCCTGCCGCCCGAAAAGCGTTTCGGGTCCTTGACCGCCGTGCAGGCCTACGTCGACGCCGTCCTGGCACTGAACTGGGTCCGCGCCACCTGGCCGCGGGCTGCCCTGCCGATCCGCGTCCGAGCCCGAGCGGGCGACCGCCAAGCCGTCTACCGGAACGGGGTTATCGCCGTTCCCAGCGACACCATCGGATCGTCCTGGGCGCTGCGCGAACTCGTTGTGCTGCACGAGATCACCCATCACCTGATCACCGGGGCCGAAGCCGCACACGGCCCGACCTTCGTCCGCACCCTGATCGAGCTGGTCACCGAGATCGTCGGTCCGGAAGCCGGGCTGCTGCTGCGCGTCACGATGCATGATTGCGGTGTATCGGCGCGGTGAGAAGAACCTAAATCCGCACGGCGGGATCGGAGGCGTTAAGCTCCACCTGCTTGTATTTAGGGGAGTAGTTCGGGGGGACAACTAAGTGACTCAAGGCAATGCACGGCCCGGCTGGTATCTGGCCCCAGGCGGTCGCCGCCGGTGGTGGGACGGCTTGCAATGGCACGACGAAAAGACTGCCCCTGCAACGGATTGGAATGTGCCGACAGGCGCGCCAGCCGTCCCGGCAGCGCAACCGGCCGGTACGGCAGGACCGAGCGGCGCCGCGATAGCTGGGATGATCCTCGGGATTATCGGCATGGTTCTTGCGTTCAATGCGTACTCCAAGCCCCTCTTCTTTCTCGGTTACGCCGATATCTTCGGGCCAGTAGTGCTCGGAGTGGGCGCCCTCGTCTTTGCCGCAGTCTCCGGACGACGCGGGGGTGGTTTCAGACTGGCCGCGTTCATCTGCGGCGGGCTTTCCCTCGCGGCCGGAGTGCTGTTCATCGTGGCGATCGCCCGCATGTGAGGGTCACCGGATCGGGCGTCCGCGTTTAGTACGCGGGGGCCGCCAAGACCCCCCGGGTGCGAATGCGCCTGCACGCCGCGCCGCCGGCGGGGACGGCGATGATGCGCGCCGTCTCGGTGGCGCTGACCATCTTGGAGACCACCAAGCAGCCGTCGTGGAGCGCACTCGCGGCGGAGGTACGCGCCGAGGCACCCAAGGTCCGGGCCAGCCTGCTGACCCTGGACATCGATCCGGACACCGCCGTGCTGCTGGCCGACCAAGCCGCCGTCGTCGATCTGATCCGGTACGGACCCGGGAGCGGCGGCCGGAAACCCACCACCACAACGGTGCTCACCTGCGCCGTCTGCAGCCGCTGGCTGATCGGAGTTCCGACGTCCGGGACCCCGGCCTGCGTGCTGACCCTGGGCTGCACCGGCAAGCTGGTCGCGACCAAGAAGGCCACCAAGGTCCCACCGGCCTCCGCGCCCGCGAACGAAACCGTTGCAGCGCAAACGGATCTCGACCCGACAGATCCACCGCATGTGGATTCAGCACAGTCAGACGCTGAACGGGACGCGGCGGCCACCGAGTTGTTGGCCGACCCCGAACCCCCAAGCACCGAAGAACCCATGGCGGCGACGGACGCAGCAACGGCCCTCGACCTCGAGCCCGATGCCGGGGCGACCGCGCCGACCGAGCCGGAGCGAGAGCCGCCGGCGGCGGCCTGGACCTTGCAGCCCGGCGACCCAACGATGTTCGACTGATGCGAAGCGACGCACGGTGGACGACGCCCGTCGACCCGGGCATATCCCAACCATGAGTAGCAAAAGCGGTGGCGGTGGTTCCAAGGGCGGCCCGATCAGCCTCGGTGTCGCCTTCATCATCGCGGCGGTGCTGCTGACCCACTCACCGTGGTTCTCCGGCAAGATCGACGAGCTGACCGCCTGGGCCAACGGGAAGGGCAGCTCGACCGTCGCGACCGCGCCGGCGATCCCGGGCAAGACCACCCCACCCGCCGGCCCGGCGAAGACCGACGCAGCACCCGCGCCCGGGACGGGCACGGCCTTGGCGCTGCTGGAGTCCCTGCCGGTCAAGGGCCGGGCACCCAAGACCGGGTACACCCGCGACCAGTTCGGCTCCGCCTGGACCGACGACAACACCGACTCCCTAGGACACAACGGTTGCGACACCCGCAACGACGTGATCAAGGCCCAGCTCACCGAGGTGACGATGGCCGAAGGGTCCGACTGCATCGTGCTGAGCGGGACGCTGAACGACCCGTACACCGGTAAGACCATCAACTT
>JBBQGJ010000705.1:0-2870 GCA_038322925.1 Mycobacteriales bacterium | reverse complement strand
CCAAGGACAGCACGATCGCATCCGCCCACCCGGGCGTCTCCGCTTGCCGGCGGAGCAGCACCTGAAGCGCCCGAATCAGTTTGTGCTCCGGCACGATCCCGTTGGCCTGCATGACGGTCAACGCCACGATGTCCGCTTCGGGACAGGCCTGTCGCAGCAACCCTGCGATGAAGGTGCCGTGGCCGGCGTGGGTGGGCAGGTTGCCGAGAAGCGGGTCGGCGGTGGCAGTGTCAGACTCCCCGTTCGGCACTTTGCCTTGGCTGACGGTGATGTCCGGACCCACGGTGCTGCCGTCGGCGAAGGTGATTGTTGTCTGCGCGGGATCGGCGTCGAACCACGGATGGTGCCCTATTCCGGTATCGAGAACAACGACCCGAGGGCGACGCCCGCCAGGAGCGTGCGACGGTGGTGCGAGCGCCAGGCTCACCGGACCGTGGCCGTTGGTGCCGGCGAGGCCGTACCCGTCCAGCCCGATCCGGCCGTGGGCGATGGCGAGCGGATTGCCGCCGACCTGTTCGGCGGAGGTCATCAGATGGTTCAGCCCGACCGACCCGCTGCGCTCAGGGCCCAGACGCGATCGCAGCGTCTCAACGACAGACCACGGGTCGGGTCCGGCGGAGCTTCCCGGTGCGGCAGGGACGATGCGAACACCGGCCGCCAACACCGCAGTGGTTGGGCTGGCTTCGCCGGACCGGGTCCCGGGGGTATCGGCCAGCCAGGAAGGTGCGTCGGGTCGGCAGTCGTAGTCGGCCAGCACCTCCCGCACGGCCGTCCCCACTGCACGCGCCGACGCCGGCTGGGTCGACACGATGAGACCCTCAGCGTTGTACGCCGTTGGGGCAAATGCACGGTCCGAACGATTGATGGCCGGTGCGCCCAGAACCCGGCCGCCGAACACGTCGAGCACCGCGGTCGTGCGATCGCCGGACCCTCGGAAGCCGTTGCGCGGATAGCTCACACTGTTTCCGGGCAACGCGATGTCACAGGTGAACGGCCGGCGTGACGACCGGCAGCGTCAGCGAGGGGTCCGATTCCGGCGTCGGATGCAGCACCAGCTGGGCCGGACCGGCAGGCACGCCGTCGAAGACGAACCTGCCCGACTCGTCGCACTCCGCGCTCATCGTCGACTCCCCCACCCGCAGCTCGGCGTGCAGCCGGCCACCGGGCGCGGCCCAGCCGTCCAGGCGAACCGAGCCGTCGCGCTGCGGGTTGACGACGACCATCACGGTCAGGCTGTCGCTGGCGAACGTCACCCGCCGGGCGTGCTCCACCGACCGCGTGCCGGACGCACCGGACACAGCGAGTTCGGAGTCGACCAGCGACGCGAACTCTGCGTCGAGGTCCTGTACACCGAGCCCGAACAACACCAGATCGGGCAGCATCTCGGGCATCGGGTCGACGGTGTCGTAGATGGCCAGCAGATCGGACAGGATCCGCAGGTCCACCCGGTCCATCGGCTCGCCGCCGACCAGCTCGTCGTCGTCGATCTGCAGTCGCAGGTCGGTGCCGGGCCCGTGGGTGCCGGATTCCTCACGGGGAGAGTCGGCTGCGTTGCCTCTCATCGCCGTCATGTCCAGTCTCCCCCGTCGAGGCGGGCACGCAGCTTTGCCAAGCAGCGCCCGCGAGTTGGACCGATGGAGCCCACCGGTATTCCCAGATCCACCGCGATCGCGGCGTAGTCAGGTCGTGGTGCAAACGCGATGATGGCCAACAGCTTCCGGCACCGCTCGGGTAGCTCGCCCACCATCGACCACAGCCGCTGCTGCTGATCGGTCAGCACGGCCATGTGCTCCGCGGACGGTGCGCGCGGCAGGTCGTCGTCGGTCGGTTCCTCGCTGGAGCGCTTCGAGCTCGCTGCACGCTCCCGCCACGCGAGCCGGCGCAGGCTCACCGTGAGCCAGCGGACGACGGCCAGCGGATCGCTGACGCTGTCCTTGCTGCGCACCAGGGACAGGAACGTCTGCTGCACCACATCCTCGGCCTCCGCCGCGGTCAACCCGCACTGCCGGGCGGTGTGCCACAGCAGTGGGCTCACCAACCGGACAAGTGTGTCGATCGCGCCCGGCACGCCGCGGCGGTACTCGTCGAACGCCGTCCCGGCACGCACGACGAGGTCGCCGACGTCCTGCCGGCGGCGGAGAACTGATGGGGCGTCAGATTCGGTCGGCACCTGATGTCCTGTCTCCGGCCCGGTCGGGTCGGCCACACCGGGTGGGCTCCCGGCAGAACCGATCCGGACGTCGATCGCAGCGGGCGGCGGCGCACCCTGCGGGCCAGGGTCGTTCCTGGCGTCGGCGACGGTGCTGCCCTGGTTCGCTGCCATCACTCGGAGCACCTCCCGTGCATTCACAGCCGGCAACCCGACACGCCCGGAAGGCGGGCCCGGTGATGATCGGGCACAGGACCTCCCGGAGGTGACCGGTCGTCGAGTCGCTGCTGAATCTGTATCGGCAGCTAAAGGGTGGCACATATCGCCCGGGAAGGGCCCGCACCCCTCAGTCAGGTCTTCCCGCACAGCACATTGGAGTGCGCGCGGGGCGCGCTGATACGGGGCGGACCAAGTATTTCTCGCCGATCGGGTGAGCCGCGCCACCAAGTGTGACGCCGCCGGCCAAGATCAGTCGGCTCCGTCAGAGGTGTCATCGGGGGTATCGCTCAGCTGCCCCGCATCGTCGGGTGAGCCACCGGTGGCCATGTCCTGGATCTCGGCGGGCGCGCCGTTCAAAAGCCCGGACAGCGCCTGCCCCTGCAGCCGCCGGAACGTGCGGCCCGCCACGGTCCGATCGAGCACCGCGACCTCCAGCTGGGCGGGCAGCAGCTCACGGGGAGCGCCCTCACCTGCTGTGCCGAGGGCCTGGACCGCGGCGCCG
>JBBQGJ010000704.1:0-2891 GCA_038322925.1 Mycobacteriales bacterium | reverse complement strand
CAGTGCAAGACTGCGGTCTCGCGCCGACCTGATTTGGTCCACCGATCGGTTCTGAGGCTCGTGTGGCCATCTCCGCGCCACGCGATTTGTCGGGTTTGCGCGTGGCCTCCAAATGCGGTCGTTCGACACCAGCCACCTAGTTCGCTATATTGGGAGCTGGTTGGATCTGCAGCCGCCCCCATTTCGTTTGGGCGTGCGCGACCAACCTCTCGACCCCCTCCTAGGGGCCAATCGAACGGTCCATCGCTCCGTCCGCAATGCTCGGAGGACGACGAAAAGTGCCACGCCGACCCGGCCACTGGCCATCCACATCCGAAAATATCGTGCCGCCCCCGCCGATCACGGATTAGCCGCACCCGGCGCCGGCGGCCCGCGGCGGCGACCCTGGCACGGTGGCACACCAGCGACACGTCGGCGCTCCCAATGCTGCCGACAACGCCACCGGCCATCGCCGGCCGGCGATGAAACGCGCCGGCATCACCCCGAGCGAGCAATGCCACGCCGCCCGGCTGGGCCGCCCCGGCGGCGCCCAGGGGGGGCGGCCGCCAACAGGCGGTTGCCGACGGGTGGGGATGTTGCCTCACCGCGGGTCCGATGACGCCTGGGCCGTCCAAAGGCTTTGTCCAGCAACTGCATTTCTCACCAGACTCGATCAGCTCTGAAGGAGCGCCATGACCACCACCGATTCACCCACCGCAGCCGGTCGGGTAGCGAGATCCACCGAACCGTCCGCGCCGTCAGCCCGGCCACTCCACAAGGCCCCGACCGACCAGGACGACGCATTGTTCCGGTTGCTGCGGACTGCTGCCGTCGAGTCGATCGAGCAGTATTTCCGGTTGATGAATCTCGTGCTGGATGTGAACCGGCACCTCGTCATGTGCTGGACGGGCCGAGCGGGTTTGCTGTCCGCGGCGGCTCGGGGGCGGCTCGAATCGGGTGGCCGGTCCGTAGCACCATCCGCTGAGTAGTCCCACTTCGGTCGAAGTGTGGTCCCCGCCAACTCCTCGCTCCGCGGTGCGCCTGACCTGGCCAAGCCGGCGGTTGGTCCACGATTGGGACATCCTCCCTTCACACGCTGCGCCCAGACCGGCGCTGACGACCAGCGGACTCGTCGAGGCCACCGATGCCTCGGGGGCTCATTGGCCGACAGTGGCACCGTTTCGAACGACGCAATCGCACTGTGCGCACCCCGGCCGTCGCCGACGTCGGGCGGCAGACCGTTGGCGAGGTCACTGCGCACACCAGGTGAATGCACACGCTCGGCCATCACCGGGGATGTGTCGGCCGCCGCGAACCATGCTTCGTACGAGTGTTCCCACCGTCGAAAGGGCGGGTTCCTATGACTTCGATCCAGTACTTCGGCCGCGACGTGGACGGCGTGTGTCGGGGCGGAGTGGCCGTCGGGCGTGCGCCGGCGGAGATCGCCGAAGAGTTGTTCCGGTTCGGATGGCAGATCGCGACGCTGCTCCGCGACCATCATCAGGTCGTCGGCTGGGTACGACTTGAACCCAACGGCTCCGAAGCCACTTGGTACGCAGAGCAGTGCTGACCGACCCACTACCGCCACAGCCCGCAGACGCGGTTGGACGACCGGCACACCTTGCTGGGATCCCCCATTCACGCCGCCCCAGCAGGTGAATGGCCCTACAGCGCACAGCAACCGCCGAAACGTGCGGCCAAGAGTCCTGGCCCGCTGAAGCGGCGGCGTCAACCCGGCGGGGGGTGACATACCACCCCTGGCGTGGCACAGTCTAGGTGGTTGCACGAGAAGCCGCCAAGACCTCGCGGGTACAGCCCAACACGGTAGCCGTCACTACGGTCTGCCGCCACGGTTACCGGCGAAGGGCAGGCACTCCATCAATTCTCCTCAACTATTCGGTTCGGGTGGCGTCGACAGATCACCCACGGTGGTGCCTGATCTGACTCGAGTCGCCGGGCGCGCCACGACAAGACCGCAGCCGCAACGCGATGACCGGATCACCCAGGGCGCGGCGACCCGGGACGTGTGGCACGTGTTGGCGCGGGCCAGGACCGACAACACGCCACGGACACTCGCGGCCGCGCAGGACGCGGTGTTCCAGCGGTACCTCCCGATGGCCCGGACGTTGGCGAACAGCCCAGGAACCGGCCGGTCGGGCCAGCGGGCGGGCGCCGAGCAGGCCGCCGAAATCGGTCTGGCCCAAGCGGTGTTGGGCTGGCATCGACCGGACAGTGACGGTTTCGAGGTGTCCGCCCGCGCCGCGATCGCCTCGCGACTACACCGTCTGCCTGCGGTGGACTCCGGCGACGAATAGCCACCGCCCTCCGGACGGGCGAGGGATGAGTCGTCATCCGGCGCTTCGTAGGCCCGGCGATGTGACCCGAGAAGGGGAATCCGTTGAACGGAGGGAAAGTGATCGATCCGGCGACTTTCCTACCCTCTGCGGAACCGCGATCCGCGCGGGCCCTCGTGTCCACCTCCACTGAGGTGCGCGGGTGAACGCGCCCGACCGTCGGCCGCGCGACGACCTACCCGGCTGCGAGGGCTGATGTGACCACCCGTGCGATTGACACGATGGCTGATCGCCGATGACAAGGTTCCCGTTGGCCCCGGTCGTCGACGCAGCCCCGGGAGGTGCCCACGTCACTGCTGCACCGATCGCGGTGTATCCGTTGCATTGGGAGGCTGATGTCCTGCTTGCCGACGGTGGTGTCGTGCACCTGCGGCCCTCGGGTCCGGCGGACACCGAGGCGATCCGCGGCATGCACGCCCGGTCGAGCGCGAAAACGCTGTACATGCGGTACTTCAAGGCGGTCAACGAGATCTCCGACCGGCAGATCGAGGTTTTCACCGATGTGGACCACGACTCCAGGGTCGGGTTGGTCGCGGTGCTGGGCGGCGAGATCCTCGC
>JBBQGJ010000703.1:0-2910 GCA_038322925.1 Mycobacteriales bacterium | reverse complement strand
CGGCGACCAGCTGCACGGTCCCGGGGGATCCGTTGTACAGCGCGACGGCGCCGTCGGCGCCGACCGGGGCGACCACCAGGTTCGGTACGGTCTGCCCGGCGGTGAAGTTCAGGTTCGAGGCCAGTGGCAGGGGTGAGCCGGAGGCGTACCCGGTGATGAACCCGGCCGCGGTGGGCGCGGTGACGGTCACGTTCAGCACCACCGCCGACACCCCGGTGGCGGGCACCGCACCCTGCCCGGTGACCTTGACCGCGACCGTGGCCCCGGCCCGGACCGCCGCGGCCGGCGCGCCGGTACCGGATCGGGTGTCCAGCACCCGCAGCGGCGCCACCGACCCGAACCCACCCGCCGCCACCGGCGCACCCGCTACCGGCGTGTTCGTCACCGCGGCGGCGACGGGCTCGACCGCAGCAGGCGCGATGACCGCTCCAACCACCGCCAGCGCCAAGACAGCAATCAGCACGCGGATCAAGGCCTTCACGTCAGATCCCCCCGGATCACGGGGCGTCGGACCCGCCCGTCCAGTCGTAGCCGGACGGACCGGCGCGCGCCAACACCAACCAGTTGACCCGGCGCGGCGACGAACCACGAGAGGCAAAAGTCCCCGCGGAACGCGCCGGACGGCGCCGGGGCCGCGGTCCACCGATAACCAGACACGATGCCGAGTTGGCACTCGAGCGCGGAACCGCACGCAGAGCAGCGACAGGCGAGCTGACCGACCACACCACCGTTGATCGGGGGCACCCGACGTTCGCCAGTTGCCGACCACCCGGGCCGCGTACACCCAGCGGTCAGCTGGCGAGCGACCCGGTCAACGAGCTGCGGTCTTCGGTGCTGTCCGATGTCGTGCGCGGTGGGCCGCTGTCCGGCAGGCACCGCGGCAGTACTTCGCCGGCCGACCACCCCGAGAACCATCGGTTTTCAGCGGTTTGCCGCACCGCTGACAGGTTCTGGGACGGGCGGTGCCCGATCCAGGCGCAGGACGTTGGCCGGAAGGTCCGAGCAGTTCGTCAGGCGGGCCACCGGCCGGCCAGCGGGAACTGACCACCCGACCGATCAGCTCCGGACCCGGAACGAGCATGTCGGACGGCGGGACGGGCGGGACGGCCTGCGCGAGCAGCGAACCCATTTCCGCGATGTCGCCGTGACTCACTCGGCGCAGCAACTCGGCGGCCGCCACGGTGCCCGCATCGAAACGGGTCTGCGGGTAGCCCATGTCCGTACACAAGGCTTCGACCTCGGCGATCGCCGCCCGGGCCGCAGCAGGCGACTCCGGACTCCCCCGCTCCAACCACGCCAACGCGATCGCCACAGCGGAGCTGCTGCGTGCGAAACGCAGCTCCTCGAACGGCAACGGCGCACCCACCCGATACTCGCCCAACGCAGCAGCCCGAACCATCAACGCCTCCCGGGTTGGGCCGTCCTGCCAGTACACCCGCCACGTCGGTCGCTCCCACTCCACCGAGACCCTGACCTGCGCGAGCTCGGACAGCACCCTCGACCACGACTTCGCGCCGTCAGGCCGCTTCACCCCTGCCCCGTTCGTCCGCCGTAACGAAATGCTCCTCGACTGTAACGTAACACCAGGGCGTAGACGGCGAGGCGGCTGCCCGATCCACCCGACACGGCCCGCTGCTGAAGGGCTGGACAGCAACCAGTCGCAAGACCGTCGGACTGCAACGAAACCTTCTCTTGTAACGAGACAAGTGACGGTCGACCCAGGACGGCAACGCCCCAGCGCCGATCAATTACCCGACGCCAGGGCGGGGGGCCACAGCCCCCGCAGTTCCGACGGACGAAGGTCGTGACCTGCGCAAACGCCCTGGTAACCGCCGATAACCGGGCATTATCCGAGCTGGCAACGCCCTCAGGGTCGGCTCCAACGGGCGCGAGCTCAGGCGGCCTCGTGCAACTGTGCGCGGCGCTGCGCCCGGTGCGCCGCCACCCGGCACCGGCCGCTGCAGTACCTGGCCGGCCGTCCCCGACCGCTGCCCTGCAGTGGTTTGCCGCAGTGCCGGCAGAAGGCGGCCGCGGGTTCCGTGTCGGGACCTGCCTGGGGGTGTTCGGGTGCGGGGCCGAGGAGCTCTTCGGGTGGGCCGCCGACGGGCCACCGGGAGCTGGTTACCCGGCCGGTCAGCTCCGGTCCCGGCCCGGTCATGACCTGCGGCGGCACTGCAGGCACCGCCCGGGCCAGCAGTGTGCCCATCTCCGCGGTGTCGCCGTGGGCCAGCCGGCGCAGCAGATCCGCGGCCGCCAGCGCCCGCTCGTCGAACCGGGTCTCCGGGTAGCCGGTGTCCTCGCACCAGGCCTCGACCACCGCGGCCGTCTCCCCGGCGCCGGCTGGGGACTCCGGGCTCCCCCGGGCCAGCCACCCCAGCGCGACCGCCGACGCGGAGCTGCTGCGAACGAAGCGCAACCGCTCGAAACCCCACGGCGCCCCCACCCGGTACCCCCCCAGCGCGGCCGCCCGCTCCATCAACGCCTCCCGGGTCGGGCCGTCCGTCCAGTACACCCGCCACGCCGGCCGCTCCCACTCCACCGTCACCCGGACGCCCGCCAACTCGGACAGCACCCGCGCCCACGCCCTCGCGCCGTCCGCTCGACCCACTGTCGCCTCCGATGCTGTAACGGAAACCCAAGGCGAGTGGAACGGAAATGCTCGACCAACGACGGGGCGACGGAAACCAGCAGGGCCCCGCCGAGGATCCGGGATCGCAGGCGCAGGAGCCCAGCGTGACCCGAGCCCTCGCGCGGGTCAGCCGCCATGGGGCTAACGCCGATTTCCGCACAACGAGTTGGCCGCAAGATTGAGCGAGCCGGCTGGTCTGGTTTGGATCCGTTATGCCTTGTGGAGTGGGCTGATTCGACGTTCAGCCACCAGGGCTTCTCGAGGCGGTATTGAGTTGAACA
>JBBQGJ010000702.1:0-2915 GCA_038322925.1 Mycobacteriales bacterium | reverse complement strand
GCGGGTGTTCTGCGCGGTTGTGTATGTCGCGGGTGTCGCTCTGCTGCTGGTCGGCGCTGGTGGTGCGTTCATGTGGGCCCCGTTGCTGTGGTGCGCGGCCGTGGGATTCGTCGCGATCACGGTTGCGTTCGCGATCAGCGGCGGCCGCTTGTGATCGTGGGCCACTGGCTGGGCGGTCAGGCATCGATGACGATGGGGATGATCATCGGTTGGCGGCGGTGGGTGCGGTAGACCCACTGGCCGATGGCCCGGCTGATGAGTTGTTCGAGTTGGTGGGCGTCGCCGATCTTCTCCTTGGCGGCCTTAACCAGGACGGCGGTGATAGCGGCGACGGCGGGGGTGAAGGTGTTCTTGTCGTGGGGGAATCCGCGGGCCAGGAAGTCGGGGGGTTCGGTGAGTTTCCCGGTGTCGGTGTCGACGATGACCACGACGGTGATGACGCCTTCGGTGGCCAGGGTCCGGCGGTCCTTCAACGCTGCTTCGGTGACGCCGCCGACGTCGGTTCCGTCGACGTAGACGTAGCCGGCGGGGACTTTCCCGGTGATCTTCGCGGTGGTGTCGACGAGGTCGACGACCAGGCCGTCCTCGGCGAGGATGACCCGCTGGGGGTCGACGCCGGTCTTGATGGCGAGGTCGGCGTTGGATCGCAGGTGCCGCCATTCGCCGTGCACCGGCATCACCGCGCGGGGTCGGATGATGTTGTAGCAGTAGATGAGTTCACCGGCGCTGGCGTGCCCGGAGACGTGCACCTTCGCGTTGCCCTTGTGGACGACGGTGGCGCCCCAGCGGGTCAGGTCGTTGATCACCCGGTAGATGGCGTTCTCGTTGCCGGGGATCAGTGAGCTCGCGAGCAACACGGTGTCGCCCTGCCCGATGCGGATCACATGGTCGCGGTTGGCCATCCGGGACAGCGCCGCCATGGGCTCGCCCTGCGAGCCGGTGCAGATCAGGGTGACCTTGTCGTCGGGCAGTTTCTCCAACACGTTGAGGTCGACGATCATCCCGTCGGGGATGGTGAGGTAGCCCAGTTCCTGGGCGATGCCCATGTTCCGGACCATGGAGCGGCCGACGAAGGCGACCTTGCGGCCGTGCCGGGCGGCGGCGTCGATGAACTGTTGGATGCGGTGCACGTGACTGGCGAAGCTGGACACGATGATCCGCCGTGGTGCGGTGCGGAAGACCTGGTCGATGGCGGGGGTGAGTTCGCGTTCGGAGAGGGTGAAGCCGGGCACTTCGGCGTTGGTGGAGTCGACGAGGAAAAGCGCGACGCCTTCTTCGCCCCAGCGGGCGAAGGCACGCAGGTCGGTGATCCGGCCGTCCAGGGGAAGTTGGTCCATCTTGAAATCGCCAGTGTGCACGACGAGCCCGGCGGGGGTGCGGATCGCGACGGCGAGGCCGTCGGGGATGGAGTGGTTGACCGCGGCGAACTCCAGGTCGAAGGCGCCGATGGTGTGGCGGTCGCCTTCGGTGACCTTGATGGTGGTGGGTTTGATGCGGTGCTCTTTGAGCTTCGCGGTGATGAACGCGAGTGTCAGGGTGGAGCCGACGATCGGGATGTTCTTGCGTTCCCGTAGCAGGTAGGGGACGCCGCCGATGTGGTCCTCGTGGCCGTGGGTGAGCACGATCGCGTCGATGTCGTCGAGCCGGTCCCGGATCGAGGTGAAGTCGGGCAGGATCACGTCGACCCCGGGCTGGTGCTCCTCGGGGAACAGCACGCCGCAGTCGACGATCAGCAGCCGGCCGGCGTGTTCGAAGACGGTCATGTTGCGGCCGATCTCGCCGAGACCGCCGAGCGGGGTGATGCGGAGCCCGCCTCGGGGTGGGGCGGGCGGGGTTCCCAGGTCGGGGTGGGGATGGCTCATGTGGTGACGGTATCTGTTGGGGTGGTGGAGTTCTGTTCGCTGTGCGAGGCCGGTTGGCCATCCAGGGCCGAGGCGGTGGCCTGAATGGTCGGGGCGTTCCGCGGTCGCGAAAGGGCGATCCGGCGGAGCGTGTCAGCGGTGGTCCTCGGGGCGGGTGGCCGACGCGTCGTTCGGGTGGCTGGGTGGCTGGGTATGGGCTTCCAGGGTGTCGGCGAAGGCCTCCGCGGCGGCGAGTTGCTCGCGGAGCGCGGCGATCCGGTAGGCGGGATCTCCCGGTACATGTCCAGTTTGATCGGCGCGTCAGCTCGTTGTGGTCGATGCCGCTTCGGGCGAGTTGGTGCACCACCTCGGCCATGATCGGGGCGAGCCGCCCGCCCGTCGGTGCACCCAGCACGGCCCAGCAGAACGCCAGCGCGGCAATCACTTCCGCGCCCCGTACACCGGGACCCGCGGCGTCCGCTGACGAACCAGCCTGGGTTTGAGCGGCACGACGGCACCCGGACAAGCGCCGGCGCCCCACAGCCTTCCGGGGGTGGGTGCGGTGCACCCCGTCGTCGCGCACAAGTCGTCCAGGACCAGACCCTTCCCGGCGCTGTCGGCGCATTTGTACCGGGTCGCGTTCGTCTTGGTGACCCGCTTGCCGCTGCACCATGGTCACTCCCATCACTCGGGGCCCAACGGCACGGCCGGAACCAGCCCCGCAGGCGCATCCCACGCGCGCAGTCCTCCGTGAGATCAACGACCCACCCCACCAGCGCATTTCTGACCCAGATCCGTGAGTTGGATGGCGCTGGAGTCGTGTCTATGACGTAGGGATGCCCTCCGAGCTGGGGAAATGGTGTTTGCGAGGACAACCAAACCCAGCAACGAAGGGCAGCGAATTGATGCTATCGCAGCTTGCGTCGGCGAAGAGTGCGCAGCGTCGCCGTGGGTCCGGTCGTCGGGTGCGGATCGGACGGCCCGATCTCCGGTTGACTGGTCATGCGGGGGTCGCCGCGGTGACCGAGGCGGATCGGGTGTTGGGCATCGCGGATGCTCTGGACGGCGCGGTCG
>JBBQGJ010000701.1:0-2916 GCA_038322925.1 Mycobacteriales bacterium | reverse complement strand
AACACAGCGGTCTACCTGCTTATCTCTAGCTTGTACACTATGACGCCCTGCCAAGACAGAAAAGCTGTCTTGGTAGGGCGTCGATTCTTCGCTCCTGTCATTTCGTCTTACCCGTCCTTCTCGAAATCGCTCACAATCGCTCCGTCGTCTTCATTGCACCAGTCGTGATCATTTCGAGGACGGTACGATCCACCGACGCTCGTCCCGCTTGGCGACGAGGGCTTCGACGTGCCGGCGGATGTCGTCCAGCGCCGTGCCCACCCGAGCCGTGTGCTTCCGGGTGAAGTCGATCACCTCGACCGCGTCCCACACGATGTGGTTCGCGCACACCTTCTGGAACCAGAACGTCTGGATGCCGACCGACCGCTTCCCGACCTCGGAGTTCCAGACGACGCAAGCTGACTACCAACGAAGTTTCCGCTCGCGGACCCGGCCCCGAGCGGCCCATAATCGGGGTGACCGCCCTTCTGCAACTCGCCGCCTGGATCGACGCCCGCCGATCCGCGGCCCTCCACGGAGGAGCATCATGCGACGCACCCGGACCGATCCCGTCCCCCCCCGCGCCCGCCCGCCCCGATCCCGCCGCCCCGGTTGAACCACCTGTGGCTGACTCTGCCGGCCGACCACCGGCGACAGGCGCTGCGGGTTCTCGGCCGCGTCGTCGCCCAGCAACTGACGGCACCCCCGACGCTCCGGGAGGTGCCGCATGACCGGACCTAACGGGGCCGTCACCCGGCGGCCGGCCAAGATCCGCGACCGCCACCTGGACCGGCTCGCTGTCGTCTACGTCCGCCAGTCCAGCCCGCACCAGGTGCTCGACCACCGGGAGTCGCGGGAGCGGCAGTACGCCTTGGCCGGCCACGCCGTCGGCCTGGGGTGGACGACCGAGCGGGTGCTGGTCATCGACGAGGACCAGGGGCAGAGCGGGAAGTCGGCCGAACTGCGACTCGGGTTCCAGCGGCTGCTCGCCGAGGTCACCCTGGGGCACGTCGGGCTGGTCCTCGGGCTGGAGATGTCCCGGCTGGCCCGGTCGTGCAAGGACTGGCACCACCTGCTGGAGGTGTGCGGGGTGTTCGGCACCCTGCTGGCCGACCAGGACGGGGTGTACGACCCGAACGACACCAACGACCGGTTGCTGCTCGGGCTGAAGGGCACCATGAGCGAGGTCGAGTTGATCACCATGCGGAACCGCCTGGACCGCGGCAAACGGAACAAGGCCGAGCGGGGCGAACTGTTCTTCAAGCTGCCGTTCGGGTACGCCAAGTCATCGACCGGCGAAGTCGTGCTGGACCCGGACGAGCAGGCGCAGGCGGTGGTCCGGCTAATCTTCGACACGTTCGCCCAGGTGGGCACCCTGTACGGCCTGTTCCGTTACCTGATCCGGCACGACATCCGGGTGGGGATGCGGGAGCAGGACGGGCCGCGGCGGGGGGAACTGGTGTGGCGACGGCCGGCCCTGCCGACCCTCAACCAGATGCTGCACAACCCGATCTACGCGGGGGCGTACGCCTACGGCCGCCGCCCGACCGTGGCCCAGCGGGGTGGCGCCGGACGACCACGCCCGCGATGGCTGCCGATGGCCGAGTGGGCGGTCCTCCAGCGGGACCGCCTGCCGGCGTACATCCCCTGGGACCGGTACCTGGCGAACCAGCAGCGGCTGACCCAGAATCGCTCCGGGCCGGGGTCGCCCGGGACGCCCCGCCGCGGGGCGGCGCTCCTGACCGGACTTCTGGCGTGCGGCACGTGCGGGCACCGGCTACGGGCCGCCTACCGGACGAAATCGACCGCCTACTACAGTTGCGACCGGCACCTGCATCAGGGCACCCCGCAGGCGTGCTACGGCCTGCCGGCGGGCGTCATCGACGACCTGGTGGCCGGCCAGGTGCTGCGGGCGTTGGAGCCGGCGGCGGTGGACCTGAGCCTGTCCGCTGTGGCCGACATCGAGCGGGAGCGGGACCGGTTGCACCGGCACTGGACGCAGCAGTTGGAGCGGGCGCGGTACGAGGTCGGGCGGGCCGAGCGGCAGTACCAGGCGTGCGAGCCGGAGAACCGGCTGGTGGCCCGCACCCTGGAGCAGCGGTGGGAGGACGCGCTCACCCGGCAGCGGCAACTGGCGGACGAGTACGACCGCTTCCTCCGCGCCCAGCCGTTGCGGCTGACCGCCGCCGAGGGCGACCGCATCCGGGCGCTGGCCGCCGACCTGCCGGCGGTGTGGGCGGCCCCCGAGACCACGCCCGCCGACCGCAAGGAGATCGTCCGCCTGTTGGTCGAGCGAGTGGTCGTCCACGTCCGCCGGGACAGCGAGTACGTGACGGCGGCCATCCACTGGCGGGGGGCGGTCGTCACCGAGCACGAACTCGTTCGCCCGGTGCTGCGGTACGACCAGCTCCGGGACTACCGCCGGCTGATGGGCCGGGTCGCCGAGTTGCGTCGGGCCGGTCACACGGCCGACCGGATCGCCACGGCGCTGAACGCCGAGGGCTTCCGGACGCCGAAGGGGCGTGGGGACTACTCCAAGGAGTTGGTGCAGAGACTGCTCGCCCGGTGCGGGCTAGCTCACCACCGGACGGCGGGCGAGCCACTCGCCCGGCACGAGTGGTGGCTGCCGGAGTTGGCCCGCTCGCTGCGCGTGCCGGACGGGAAATTGCGGGCGTGGGCGGTGCGGGGGTGGGTGCAGGCCCGGCGGACGGCCGGCCTCGGGCTGTGGGTCGTCTGGGCAGACGGGTCCGAACGGGATCGGTTACGGCGACTGCAGGCGCACTCGAAACGGGGGGTGGTGTCGTACCCGACCACCCTGACCACACCGAAAGAACGCCCCGTCACGTGACGCGGATTTCTCCGATTGACCGCCAGTCGTCGAATACAAGTGAGGGTCGATGACCCAGGAAGAGGGTGGCATCATGACTGCTGGCTCCA
>JBBQGJ010000700.1:0-2916 GCA_038322925.1 Mycobacteriales bacterium | reverse complement strand
ACTCTGCTCATGCGATATCTTCTTCACCACAAAGGCCTTTCCCACTGGGCTGCGTTGGAGTCGCAAACCCAGGCAGGGTAAGGCCTTTGCCCTTCAAACCCGTCGAAACGACACGCCGACACGCTTGGTCAAGGACTAGCTGCGTGCGTGTCATGGTCGAGCCGCTCGACGCCGATCCAGCTGTCGCGGTTGCGCACCCGGCAGCGATCGAGCGGCTCGTCACCGGCGCGGGAATCGCGCTCGAGCAAGTGCACCATGGCGACCACATTGCGTCCTGGGCGGTCAACCGTCGAGCGATACCCCTCGGCCACGGCATTCGCACCGGGCTGGAAGACACGCCTGTCCTGCCGGATGGCCGGCAAGCACTCGACAATGCTGACCTCGTTGCTGCAGCGGTGGCCATGCTCGGCCGCTGAGCCGCTGAACGTTCACATCTGGTATGCCCAGTCGGGATAGCCACGACCAATTTCCGGGTACCCACCCTTCGCCGCGCAGGTCATCCTGAACGGCCCCGAGTTCGTCAACTGAGAGGCCAGCACGCCGGGCGCTGCCGGGCGCGCGTGGACCGGAGTGGCCGGGCTGATGGGAATGCACCTGGTGATTTGGTCGAATCGCAACTGGATCATCTGCAGAATCGAGTCGAGTTCGCAGAATATGTCCGGTACGACCACGTCGCCGGTCCCGCAAGCGGATCCTCTACCGGCGTTCCCCTCACCCCTATGACCGCGCGATACGGTTGCCGCCACCCACCCGTGGGCGGTCGCCGGCCGGCGCCAACCTGCCTCGATGAGGTCGGGGCCTTCGGCCCTGTGCCTGTATATCGGTGATCGGCACGATGCTGCGTAGAGATTGCCGACAAAGTGAGGGAGCGTGCCGGGGATGGGTGGACGCGTTGACCCCATTGCGGTGGTGCCGGCACCAACCGTGGCAGCGGCGACGAAGGCACGTGCGCGTCACCAGCGCCGCGGCGTTGGCCGCTGGCAGCGGCTGGGACGGTGGCCGCGGTGGCCGTGATGACGCCGCGGCTGCTGCGGCTGGGTGCCACCACGGAGGAAGCGCACCGGGCGCTGCCCGGCGATCAGGAGGTCCGCGGCGCCCAGCTGCAGGGAACACGTGCAGTCACTATCAACGCCCCACCGGAGACGGTGTGGCCGTGGATCGCCCAGATCGGTTACCACGGATACGGCCGCGCCGGGTGGTACGCGTTCGACCTCGCCGACAACGACGGTGTCCCCAGCGCCTGGACGATCATCCCGGCGGCTCAGCACCCGCGGGTCGGGCAGCTGATCGGCGAGGAAGGATTCACCATCGTGGCCGTCGAGCCCAACCGGCTGCTGCTGTTGTCTTACCATTGGCCGAAGACCGAATGGGTCGTCAAGCAGGGGGTGTGGCCCAAGTTCGGTCATTGCAGCTGGGCGTTCGTCCTCGAACCCCGCGGCGAGGCGGCGACCCGGCTCATCGTCCGAGTCCGCTACCGCACGGGGCCGCTGGATCTGTCCGTCTTCTATTGGCCGTTGTTCTTCCTCTCGGACCTGATCATGCAACCGGCCATGCTGCGAGGAATCCGGCGACGCGCGGAATCCACACCAGCCGACCGGTGAGCCAACCGATGATGTCGATCACGGGCCCGTGGCCGCCGGGCAGGTCGGGAGGCTACCGATCGGACCTGGAATCCGTCTGTGCCGGTGACGACGCTCGACGGATCCGTTGTCGCGCAGTCGATGACATCGGCGCGACCCCGCTGAGCGGGGTACCCACCCTGGAGGCGGCCTGGTCGGAGCGCCCAAACAGCCGCGCCAGTTGCGGAGGTGAGCAGCAACCGAAAGCACCCCGGGTGGATGGCTTGATCGTGGGTTGCGGTCGTCCCGGACAAGCCGCGACGCGTCCGTGGTCCGCGGCGCCATGCCGGGTGCTACACCGACGGCAAACGTCGACCCACGCGCGACACCAATCGGACCTGGTGGCGGTCGGCACGGCGAGCGCCGGAGCCCTTCGTGAAGCCGACTAGCGCGGTGCGGCGAGCCACCGGCTGACGGACTGCGCGCACCACCGCCTCCGGCCGACACGTCAAGCCGGGCAGGACCTTCGCCTCGTCCCGGTCATGCCCATCGAACCAGAATCCGGACTCGGAGGTGGATCATGCCCGACTTCCTTGTCCCTCACGCACAGCGGCGCAGCCCGACCCGAGCCCGGCCGCGGCGGGGAGCGGATTCAAGGGCGGCCCCGCTCGGTCACCTGGACACCTGGGCGCCTGGCATCGGCGTCGCCGCGATCTGGCTGGCGACCCTCGCGGCCGCGTTGTTTTCCCCCGATCTGGTCACCGGCAGCCAACAGGAACATTTCCCGTTGGTCGGGGCCCTGGGCTGGCTGTGGGCCGCCGTCGCCACCGGGTATGTCCTGATGGCCGGTCGGGCCGGTGACTGGGACGGCGCAGCCCGCAGCGGCGCGGGGGGTTTCGTGCTCAGTGTGACCGCTGTCTGGGCGACCACGGCGGTGGCCAGCATCTTCGCGCCATCGCTGGTGACCGGCACCGATCCCACCCGGATACCGCTGGTGGCGATGCTGTCCCGCTGGCCGCGATGGCCGTCACCGGCTTCATCTGCCTGCACACCACCACCTCGCGGCCCTCCCTTTCGTAGGCGGCGTTCGGGCGAATCAATCGGGCGCCGCCGGACGCCGTTGGGACACGGATCAAGCCGGGCGCCGACGGGGCAAGGATGCCGGGTGTACCGCGACGGCGGGCATGTCGCGACGGGCGGTGACCTCGTGCGTCGCTGGTGAGGGCTGGTTCGCTGGACCGATCTCGCCGCCACCGGTGCCCGCGAGTCCTCGGTCGGCATCCGCCCCTGAAGACCTTTCTGTTGCTGGGGCTGCTTCTGCGGCGCTTCCGGGCCTTAAGGGACCAAGGGCTCTACC
>JBBQGJ010000699.1:0-2919 GCA_038322925.1 Mycobacteriales bacterium | reverse complement strand
AAGCTGGATGAGGTCGCGACTTGGCCTGGCGGGGAGGACGTTTGGTGCGCCCCGTCATCGTTGGTCCAGCAATAGATAACTGGCACCGCCCAGACCACGGGCAGAAATCAGCGAGTGTGATGCGAATAGGGTGCGCCGACGGTCCACCCACCGATCCGGGTAGGCCCGCTCGGCGCTGGGACGATGCGGACGGGGTCATCGATATGAATCAAGCCCGGCCTTATCACCCAGCAATTCAGCGCGAGTTGCCCTCCGAAGACGTCACGGATGCGGCGGAACACGTCGAGGTTCTGCTCGCCGCTGTCGGGGTCGATTGAGGTGACGATGCACCGTTGCCGCCGTGAGTGCACACCGATGAGGGCATCACCGATCGCGAGGGCCTGCCCGGGGAGATCAGGTTCGAGTTCCACGGGGACTCCGGAGAGGACGAGGTTGGGTCGCAGCCTTCGGATGTCGTGGCCGAATAGCTTGACCGCACCGTCGGTGGCGACGAGCAGGTTGAGGACGTCGAACCGTTCGGGGGTGGCGTCCGCAACCAGCCGCGCGTCCCGGCCGGCGTGGAGCTGGACGAGCTCGCGAGCGTCGACGGAGTCCCAGTGGTGACCGTCAACCAGCGGTGTGCCGTCGGGCCCGGTAGTGGCCGGGATGGTGAGCAGCCCGTGTCGGGTGCGCCCGGTCAGGGGTCCTCGCGGGCCGGCGACGTGGACGACCCGATCGCCGTCCACGCCGTCCGGGGTGAGGCGCGCAACCGGCAATGCCTCACCCCGCAGCGACTTGACCGGGTACCGCCACAGCTGCGCGAGTCGAATGTTGTCCATCCCGATCTCCTCTGCTGTGGAGCGAACCGGATGCCGGCCTTGGCCGATCCGAGATCCGGGATCGAACTATCCGGTGACCGCGTGGACGGCGGGGCTGACGCGGGTGTCGTAGAACAGGGTGATCCCGTCAGCGATCTGTTGGAGGTTGTCCTCGACCGCGAAGTGACCGGAGTTCAGCCTGACCAGTTCGGCGTCGGGCAGATCCCGCAGGTACGCTTCGCCGCCGGCGGGGGTGAAGAAGATGTCGCCCTGTCCCCAGAAGATGAGAGTCAGCGGTTGCCGCTCCCGCAGCGACTGCTGCCAGGTGGGGTAGAGCGCGGCGTTGGTGCGGTAGTCGTAGAACAGGTTCAGCTGCACCCGGTGCGCGTGTGGGCGGGAAAGGAAGGACAGGTCGGTGTTCCAGTTGTCGGGGCTGATCTTGCTCAGGTCCGGATGCCCGGTGGTGTAGATGGCTTTGACGGTCTCGGGCTGCAGGAAGCCTTCCAGCGGTGCCTCGGTGTCGGCGTTCCGGTTGACCCAGAGGGCGTGCCGGATGCCGTCCCAGGCCGCGGTGAATCCTTCTTCGTAGGTGTTGGCGTTCTGGATGATCTGCCATTGCAGCCAGTCGGGGTGTGCGGCGATCAGGCGATTGCCGATGGGTCCGCCGTAGTCCTGCATGTAGATCCCCATGGGGCCGGTGAATCCGACCTCGGCGAGCAGTCCGTCGACGATGGCGGCCAGGTGGTCGAAGGTGTAGTCCCATGCCGCGGGGTCGGGCATGTCGGTGTTGCCGAAGCCCGGGTAGTCCGGCGACAGGACATGGAAGCTGTCGGCCAGGGCCGGGATGAGGTTGCGGAACTGGTGGGACGACGCGGGAAATCCACCGAGCAGCAACAGCTTTGGGTTGCTCGGGTCGCCAGCCTGGCGGTAGAAGACGTCGAGCCCCTCGACACTGGCGGTGTGGTACGTGGTCATGCTGACCTCCGAATGTTCGACGGTGTCAGGCCCTGCCTGGCGCGGTCGTTGAATGTCTGACGGAGATTGGGCGTCGCGTGGTGGCGGGGTCTTACCCCGCAAATGAAAAGAATCTGCGGACAGAGCGTCGGCAGCGCACCTTCGTGGCCGCTGACCGGGAGCATCGCCGCGACGACCCTGCCCGGAAGGATTGGTGTGGATCAGGCGGCGTCGATGGACAACTCGTACAGATTGGTTCGCACCACGGTGGTCTCGGCGCCAGCGGCCGGGTCGGTCACCGGTCCTGAATCGTCGAGCGTGGCGTCGCCCAGGTCGTCCCAGTAGGACACATTGAGCGCACGGCCATGTGCCCGGTCGACCAGCAGTCGGAACCCGAGAAAACTCTCACCCTGGTGCGTGGCGACCGCATTGTTGCGGGTGTGGGCGATCACGTCATCGGCCCGGTCGGCGGCGAAGGAGATCTCATCTATGCGAACCCACACGTGCCAAACCTCCGACGTCGTCAGCGTTTACGAGGGAAGTGGTTCGGCATCGCCGAAGAGCGCCGCGGCATCCCGGAGGCCGCGGTAGTCCTCGCGGCAGGCACGGCAGCTGCTGATGTGCGCCGCCACGCCTGGTTGTGAGTCGGCCGGGTCGCCGCCGGAGAGTTCCTGTTCGACGTAGGAGTGCAGCACGTCGAAGCTGGCGGCGCAGCCGGCGTCGACGGTGTTGTCAGGCAGCAGTGCGTCGATGTCTCGGGGTGTTTTCATGCCGCTGATCCAGATGACTGGGTTGGTCGTTCGTATCCGGCGGTGCGCAGGCTTGCTCGAAGTTTACGTCGTGCGTCGAACAGCACCTTGTACACGGAATTGCGGTTGGAGCCGAGTTCGCGGGCGACGGCGTCCATCGGTACCTCGTTGAGCGCGACCGCAACGAACACACGCTGCTGTAGCGGAGTCAGATCCTGATCGATCGCCCTGCGCAGCGCTTCGAAGATCTCGCGGTGCTCGGTGCGCTGGTCGGGCGGGGCGGCGCCCCGATCGGGCAGCCTCTCCCAGCTGTCGGCGTCCATGCTGGCGTGCCGGTGCCGCCAGAAATGCCGCCCCATCTTGGTTGACACCTCGAACATGACGAATTTGTAGGCCCAGGTGGTGAACCTGCTGTCACC
>JBBQGJ010000698.1:0-2946 GCA_038322925.1 Mycobacteriales bacterium | reverse complement strand
GAGGAACTGGACGCCTACAACCGCATGCTTGCGGGGTTGGCGGATCGGGACGACGTCGGCCGTGAAGCGTTGCCGGACGACGAGGTCACCGACCCGTCGGCTTTCAGCGGGCGGGAACCCAACGCTCGGTCCGTCGAGGGTGGCACCATCGGACGGGGCTAGGGGACTCCTGAGAACCGGCTCGTGCGGGTCGCTGGGATCGGCCTGAGTCGCTAAAGTCTGCGGCCCGGGGGGCGGCGTTGCCGGGATTGCGGATGATCCGGTCGTTACCTGCGGCCGGATGTTCCGCGGAGGGCCCGGCGGGTGATGCTTTTGGGGCCTCAGCCCGGCGGGTGCCTGCCTCAGGCTGTTGCGATGGCCCAGGTCCGGTTGATCCGAGCCAGTCCGAGGACGACGAGTCGTCGGAGGTTCGGCCCGGCGGCGCGGTGGTGCATCATCGTCGATGGTGAAGTCGTGCATGGTGAACCCGCCCGGCACCGCGGATGGCAACGGCTTCGGTTTGATCACTGCCTCGTGCCCGGCCTCGGCGAGTTCTTTGCGGGCATCGCCGGAGCCGTAGGCGGAATCGGCCAGCACCACGGTGGGTTCGGGTTCACCGGCCAGCAGACCGGGGCCGACCTGGGCGTCGCCGGAGTGCTCACCGTTGGCCTTGGTCAGTTCGCAGTCGGTGATGATCCCGGTGTCGGGTTCGATCGCGAGGTGCGCCTTGAACCCGTCCTGCCGACGGTGCACCGTCTTGTGGGCGTGCCGGCTTCGGGGTCGGTCACCGAGATGACCCGGTCCGGCGCGACGCGCTGCGCGATCCGCCACCGCCCGTCGGTGCCGTCACTGCCGTCGACGGGTTCGACGTGCTGCCCGGCGCTCAACACCAACAACGCCACCGCCTCAGCGGCTTTGGCGCCCATCTCCTGCTCCGGTAGATGCCCGAGCAGGCGATGCGCGTCACCTCACCAAGGCATCCATGAGCTGGTCCCGGGCGGCTTTGCCGTTCCAGGCGATCGCCGGTTGCCCGGATCGTCGTAGTCATGCGCGGTGCACTGGGCGCTGATGACCTCCGCGGCGCCGGGCACGTCCCGGCGGACCCGGCGGATCACCGCGATCAACTCAGTCACGGTGTCCTGGGTGGCGACCGCGTCGTCCAGGATCGTGGAATCCAACGCCCGCCGGGACTTGCCCTTCAACGCCCGGTCTGCGACACAACAGCCTTCACCGCGTCGAAGATCCGGTTCGGGGGTTCAGAGGCAGCGAGTCGGCGCCGCCAAGACGTCAACGTCGTCGGATGAAACGCAGCCGCCGTGACCGGCAACCCGCACGCCGCCTTCCACCGCAGATCGAACGTCACCGCATCAACGGTCTCCGAATCCGACAACCCATGCAACGCCTGCAAAGTGATGACCGTGGCCATCACATCGGCCGGCACCGACGGGCGTCCCTGCTTCGACGGGAACAGTCAGTGAACATCCCATCAGGAAACAACTCCCGCCGATGCACAGCCAGGAACGCGAACACGCTCCCCGGCCTGAGCAGATGCCCAGCGACCGACTCGACATCCAACAAATCCCGTTGATCCTCAGACCGACCCTGCACCCCCCCTTTATCCCAAGATCAACACCCAGGCACCAGGACCGACACAGCTATTCAGGATTCTCCTGGAAGGCGTCGTGCACATCAGGCCCGAAGAGCCCGCCGATCGTGCCGACGTGCAGGATCTGATCACCGCCCGTTCTGGCGCGTCGACGACTCTTCACCGGTGGTAGAAACCGTGCTGAGCGATCACCTCAGGCGTAACCGGGCATGGCGGAGTTCACCCTCGTCGCACTCGACGGACCCGTCGTCGGTCTGGCGACATCCATCAGCGGAACCATCGAGTCCGCCGGCAATACTCGCGAGCCGGTCACGGTGGTCGCGGTCGGGCCGGTGTCGGTGCGGCCGGGCACCGCCACTGACCCCGGGTATTTGTGCCCCTGTCCGGTTCTGGTCCACACGTGCACTCGTGCGATGTAGACCATCGACCGCTCCTGCCACCGTGTCCTTCAGCGCCCCGCCTCTGCGGGCCGCCCAACGGACAAGGGGACAAGAAATGATCAGGGACGCAACAACAACGACGGTCGTGGGTCGTGCGGGCACCAATCCGCAGGTGTCGCTGGGATCCACCGGTGACCGGGTCAGTTTCCGCGTGGTCTGCACAGACCGGCGGTTCGACAGGGAGACGGGCGGCTGGGTGGACGGCGAGGAGTGCTGGCTGACGGTGGTCTGCTGGCAAGGACTAGCCAAGGCGGTGATGAGCACGATCCGGAAGGGTGATCCCATCGTGGTCATCGGCCGGATCACGAACAGGCGCTTCGAGAAGAACGGCGTGACGCAGTACTTCACGGACGTCAAGGCCGATCTGGTTGGACTGGATGCGGCCAGGCTCGGCTCCAGGTTCGCCCGCACCATCGCAGAACCGGCCCACGCCGAGGAGCATCCGGCCACCGAGGTGGGTACGTCGGACGCGGCCGTCGACGAGCGGGCCGGCGCCACCGACACCGGCGACGTCTGGCCGACAGGTCCGACGATGACCTGGCCCCGTGGGAATCGGACGGGGGATCGGACGGCGCGCCCGTCGAGGACCAGGCGGCGGTGCTCACGCCGGCAGGGTGAGGGCGCCGCGGGACCGCCGTGCTGGGCCGGGGGCCTTGGGCAGCCCCCGGGAAGGGGGATGACACGACGTGCATCGGTGCCGGCTCGGGGCACAGCCCGAGTTCTCCGCTGCAGGACGCAGGGCACAGGCGGCTTCACCACTGGTTTCGATCCGGCAGAATGTGGGGCGGCGTCGAGCCGCAGTCCGGCTGTCCTTCCGTCGGGTTGCGCTCCTCGAGCGGGACTGCTCAGCGGTTGCCCGCTTGGCTCGCGCGATGCCGAGCACGTCCACCCGGCTGTCGAGAGGATCTGACGTTGCCCGAG
>JBBQGJ010000697.1:0-2953 GCA_038322925.1 Mycobacteriales bacterium | reverse complement strand
GAAGATCACCGTGCAGGTCGTGCTGCACGCCGACGACGACACCGAGACCGTGGTTCGTGAGGCGTTCACCGTGCAACGCGGCGCCCTCGCGCCGGAAACCCTTGGCCTGCAGCTGGAAGAGGCCAAAGACCTGCTCTCCACTGTGCAGGACACGCTCGTCGAGCACCACGTCGCCGCCGCGACGGCCTCGGCGGCTTCGTGCCCGGACTGCGGAATCCCGCACCGTCACAAGGACAGTCGGCCCATCGTGATCAGGACGCTGTTCGGCACGCTCCGACTCGGCAGCCCTCGGTTGTGGCACTGCCCCTGCCAGGCGCGGCCGGCCCGAACGTTCAGCCCGCTCGCTGTCACCCTCCGCGAGCGGACCACCCGGAGCTGTCCTATCTGCAGACACGCTTCGCCGGGCTGGTGTCCTACGGACTGTCCGCCGACATGCTCGGCGGCGAAGTCCTGCCGCTGGGCCGGGTCCTGCACGCCACCACGGTGCGGCGCCAGCTGCAGGCCACCGCGCAACGCCTGGAGAACGAGCTCGGCGACGAGCAGCCGAGCTTCATCACTGGCTGCCCCCGCCGAGTGGGCGGAACTGCCCCGGCCGGACCTACCGCTGGTCGTCGGCCTCGACGGCGGCTACGTCCACTCCTGCACCCAACGGACCCGGCGAGACGGCTGGTTCGAGGTGATCGCCGGCAAGACCATGCCCGCCGACGGTGGGTCATGCTGCTTCGGGTACGTGCAAACCTACGACACCAAACCCAAACGCCGGCTGTTCGAAGTGCTCGCCGCCCAAGGGATGCAGGCCAACCAGCAGGTCACCTTCCTCACCGACGGCGGCGAAGACATCTCCCGACCTGCCCCGCTACCTCAATCCGCAGGCCGAGCATCTGCTGGACTGGTTCCACATCACGATGCGGATCACCGTGATGATGCAGCTGGCCAAGGGCCTGCGCGTCCCACCCGAGCTGTCGGCCACCCGAGCTGCAAAGGCTGAAATGGTTTCTGTGGCACGGCAACGTCTTTCGCTCGTTGCAAACCGTCGACGACATCACCACCGACCTCGAAGACGAGGACACCGGCGGCCAGCAAGACAAGGACCGGCAAGACAAAGTCGCCAAGGCGGTTCGCGAGTTCGGCGGGTATCTCGCCGCGATCGCCTCGGCCATACCCAACTACGGGGAGCGCTACCGCGCCGGCGAGATCATCTCCACCTCGTTCGTCGAATCCGCGGTCAACCAGGTCATCAGCAAACGCATGGTCAAGAAGCAGCAGATGCGCTGGAGTCCCCGCGGCGCGCACCTGCTGCTCCAGATCCGCACCCGGGTCCTCAACGACACCCTCGCCTACGACTACCAGCGCTGGTACCCCGACTTCACCCACACCCCCCACCGGCAGGACCAAAGCCGCGTAGCCTCCCACGGTTTGTCCCGCTCTCGTGGCTGTAGGACGGCGAGAGCGGCCTTGAGGATCGATCGTCAGTGGATTGCCCCAGTGTAGATTGGCCCGAAGGGAGGCCGGAAAGGGCCGAGCACTACTTGAGCCAAATCTCGGGGATTCAAGATCATTATCTTGTCGTCGGTGAGGGCCAATACCAGCGGTTCTTGGCTAGTCATGCTTCCATGAATCTTGTTCTGGACTTCTGAAAGGCCCTCTACACATAGATAGGCGTCTGTTGGTTCGGTAGCTCCGTTGAGCCAGATCCAGCAGTAACCTGCGTACGGGTTAGACGGGATGTTCGGGTTAGACGGGATGTTCGGGTTAAACGGGATGTTCGGGTTAGACGGGATGCTCGGGTTAGTCATGATTTTGATCCCCTTGGAATAGGTGGTGGGTGCATAAAGCGATGCATCGATACACGCAATATCTTTGAAGGATCTTACCTCTACTGGCGTGAGATTGGGAACGTGGGGTGGATGGATCAGACCAGATTAGGTCATCGTTGCCCCCCTCCGAGTCATTTCGGTCGGGCGGCCCGTTCCCTCGCACCAAACTCAGTGAGGCCGTTACGTGCAGTGACAGACGAAAGCAGTGATCACCCAGGGGTGCGAATGCCGACCAGTGGCTGGACCCGAACAGGTCGCCAGCCCGACGGGTCGCCCGTGAGCGCATCGCGAACGCTAACAGGTTTGTCACCATTGTAAGCCTGACTCAGCCCGTCGTCGCCAAGGACGTCCCTGAGCCCAATGCCACGTAGCTAAAGTTGATCTTGCCGTTCGTGCTGGTCATCGGCGTGGCGTGACGGGTGTGACTGCTGGGACTGGTGTGATCAGCGGTCGTGGCTGCTGCTGTGTTGCTGAATCCGGTTCAGGTGACTCTCGGGATGTTGGTCGACTCGGTTCCGCGGGACGCGGTGGACGACGCGATCACCGCGTGCGGGGTCCGGGAACGGCGATCGGACGGCAAGCTGCCCGCGCACGTGATCACGTACCTGACGTTGGGGTTGGCGTTGTTCCCTGATGACGACTATCAGGAGGTCGCCACCAAGGTCACCGGATCGCTGGACAAGTTCGGCTGCTGGGACGCGGCCTGGTCGGTGCCGACCTCCAGCGCGATCACCCAGGCCCGGAAACGCCTGGGCCGCAGGATGTTCGCCGAGCTGTTCGAACGGGTCGGGGGTCCGGTCGCCGGACCGGTCGGGATGCTGGCTGACCGGACGGCGGTGGGCACCGCCCGCGGCTCGTTCCTGCGCGGGTGGCGGCTGGTGGCGATCGACGGGTTCGAGGTCGACCTGCCCGACAGCCCCGAGAACGCCGCCGAGTTCGGATACGCCGGGTCCGGGACGAACCGGTCCGCGTTCCCCATGGCCCGCGTCGTCGCTGTGGCCGAGTGCGGCACCCACGCGTTCCTGACCGCCGAGATCGACGCCTACAAGGTCGGCGAACGCACCCTGGCGCAAAGGTTGTACCCGCGGCTGCGTCGTGACGAGCTGCTGGTCGCGGACCGCGGCTTCTACTCCTAC
>JBBQGJ010000696.1:0-2988 GCA_038322925.1 Mycobacteriales bacterium | reverse complement strand
GGGCGGTGGCCAGGGTGAGGTCGTGGGCGGTGAACCAGTCGAGCAGGATGACGGCGGCTTTGACGTGTCGTCGGGCGCCGACGACCTGAGCATGGGTGGCGTCCGTGCCGCCCAGCCGGTGGCGAAGCCGGCGGAGCACATGCCAGACGGCGTAGCGGTGCAACAACTGCTGTTGGTCGGGGTCGGATCGGGCGGCGACCGTCTGGCTGATCCAGCGCTCCAGCCGGACCAGATGCTCGTCCCGGGCGGCCAGTGTCCCGATGGCGACCAGAATGGCGCGCAGGTGCTCGACCGGTTTGCCGGCGGGCAGCTCATCGAGGGCCTGATGGGTAATTTCCCTGCCGGCGTCGAGGTTTTGCATAATCGCCGGGGCGGCGCTTCGGTCGAGCCAGGCCGTCACGGTGCCGGGTCGTTCGGTAGCCGCCAAGGCCTGGTGGAGCGCCCGCAGGTGTGGTCCGATCCCGCCGTGTCCGTCGCCGAGCAACGCCCGCAACCGCTCATCCAGCCGGCAGCGGGCGCACCGGCCGGCGTGGATGCGGCCGGGCTGTCCGCAGGTCGAGCAGCTGCGCCAGGAGTTCGGATCCGGGCGGGTGCAGGTCGAGCAGCGGGGCTCGGTGAGGGTGCCGCCGCGGATCGGTTGGACCTGGCCGCAGCCGACACACCGAGCCCAACGCTGCTGGCAGGCTCGACAGCACGGTTGGCCGGTGGTCTGGGAGGTTGAGCAGGGCGCCCGGCGGTTACAGATCGAGCAGGTCATCAACGGCACTGGCCGGCAGGTGCCGCACAACGGCCCGTCCGGAGTACGGACACTGACCGGCCGGCGACGGTGGCAGCCGGTGCAGGTTTCCTGGTTGGCCGGGTCGGTGATCCAGCAGTGGGGGCAGACGGGTCGGCCATCCTCGTCACGGATGGCGGGTTCGCGCACCACACCGCAACGACCGCACGGTTCGGCCCGCGACTTCGCCACGCAGTTGCGGCAGAGCCGCACTCCGGCTCGCCGCTTGACCAGCGCAAGTACTCGCCCGCAGTGCGGGCAGGGCGGCCGGACGATTCCGGTCGAGCCGGCGGCGCAGAGCCGGTCGATTAGCCGCAGCACTGAGGGGACGGGCGCTTCGGCGCCGGCTCCGGTGAGCAGATCGGGTCGTTCCTGCAGTGCCCAGCCGAGCTGGTGGCGCTGGCCGGCCCGGGTCGCCACCGCCCGGACCGCGGTGACCACGACATCGGTGGGTAACGCCGGGTCGACGTCGGCCACGATGCGCACGACGAGCTGCACCGGGTCTGGTTCGTCGGCGGGTGGGCATCGGGCGCAGCGGGGCCGGCCATCCCGGTCGCGGATGTGCACCGGACGGGTCGCCCCGCAGCCGGCGCACGCCTCCCGCCGCGGCCCGCAGCCGCCGCAGTACCAGTCCTCGCCTCGCCGCTGCAGGGTTCGCAGCGGCTTGCCGCAGCCGGCGCAGACCGGCGCCGCGATGTGGACCGCCCCCGCCCTGCGAATGGCGATCAACAGGTCACCGACAACGCGGGGAGCCGGCGATCGGCCGTTGCCGAGCACGGCCGGATTGGCGAGCAATGACAGGGCGAGGCGTCGGCGCTTGGCCCGACCGCGGGCGACGCCGTGCACCGCTCGTTCCGCCGCCGCTCGGTCCAAGCCTGGCTCGGCGGCGGTGAGCAGTTCGACGATGACGCCGACCGGGTCGGCCTGGACCGCCAGCGCGTCGAGCGCCGTTTCGGTCATGACTCGGCGGCCATGACTCAGCCGCCGGCGCGGGTGATCCGAGCCCGCTTCGGGCGCAGCCCGCCGACCCCGGCTTCGGCCCCGTCCGCTGTCTTCGACCGGCGCGCCGGCGCGGCCGTGGCCGCGGCCACCGGCTCGATCAGGTCGGCCATCGAGCAGTCCAAGATGTCTACCAGCGCTACGAGCACCTTCAGGCTGAGCCGCTCGGGTCGTTCGACGACCAGCCTGTAGACCTGGCTGGAGGACAGCGCAATGCCACGGCTGGTGAGCGGGCCGATCAGGTCGGTGGTGGCGAACATGCCGCGGCTGGCCATCAGCTGCCGCAGGTTCCACCGATAGTCGAGTTTGCGCGCCATCGACGATCCCTTCCTCAACCCGGCTCTCGGTCGAGGGCCGGGGCCAGGGCCTTGCGCAGCGCGGCGTTCATGAAGTCCCCGCTGACGTGGGTGTAGATCGCGGTCGAGGTGTCACAGCGGTGGCCGACCTGGGACTGAATGAACCGCCGATCGACGCCGTCCTCGGTGAGGTGGGTGACATAGGAGTGCCGTAGCGAGTGTGGCGTCAGGGCGGTCGGCAACCCGAGTGCGTCCCGATAGGCGACGAACCGGGCGTTGATCTCCGCCGGTTGGATCCGGCCACCTCGCTCGGTCACCCACATCGCCGGGTGATCCGCGTCGCCGAAGCGCGGGCGGATGTTCTCCACGTAGTCCGCGACGGCCTCCACCGCCCAGCCCATCACCGCCGCAACGTTGCGCCGCCGCGGCGGCTGCCCGCGCACCGCCTTGCCATAGCGGACGTGCAGCATCCCGTACCGGCCGAACTCCGGCGCCGCCGGATTACGGCCCCAGTCGGTCAGATCGAGCTTGGCCGTCTCGGTCCGTCGCAGCCCCCAGGCGTAGATCACTTTGAACACGGTGGCGTCCCGGTAGGCCGCCAGCGCCCCCTTGCGCTTGGCCGCGACCGCACGCTCCACCTGCTCGTCGGCGTAGTCCAGAAACCGCTGCAGCTCCGCCCGACTGAGCGGGCGAGCCTCCGGGCTGCCCTCGTAGTCGTTGAGGTGCGCGATCGTGTTCCACTCGTGGCAGATGGGCGTCGGATGCGTGCCGAAGGACTGCTCGCAGGCGGCCGCCCAGCCGTACCGGGCGTCGCACAGATATTCGCTGAACAGCCGCAGGTCGGTCTGGTAGCCGCGGATCGTCGACGGCGCCAGCTGCTGCTCGCCGGTCAGCGACTATCTGTGCGACGCCCGGTAC
>JBBQGJ010000695.1:0-2991 GCA_038322925.1 Mycobacteriales bacterium | reverse complement strand
GATGCCGGCAACCGGACAGCTCATCGGCGCGGCCGTGGCGTTCGTGTGGCTCGGCATGGTGCTGGCCATCTCCTTCCTGGAAACACCACTGAAGTTCCGGGCACCCGGCATCACTGTGCCCCTCGGACTCGGCATCGGCCGGCTCGTCTTCCGCGTCCTGAACACCGTCGAGGTCGTTCGGGCTGCCACGCTGATCACTGCCCTGCTCACCGTCACCCCCGGCGCCGCGGGATGGACCCTTTTTCGTCACGGTGGCACTGCTGGCCACCCAGACCGTGCTGCTGCGGCCGCGTCTGGACCGACGAGCCCAACAGATCATCACCGGTCACCCACCGCCCCCCTCGCGGCTCCACCTGACCTACATCGGCCTGGAATGCCTCAAGGTCGCGACGCTCCTCGCGCTCGGAGCCCTGCTGGCCACCACCTCGTGAACGCGACGGGACGGGAAATCCCAGCATCAGCAGAACATCCCGGGAAGAGAGCGAGAAACGACATGAACATGACAGACCACCCACACAGTGAGGCTGCCGCAGTCAGCGCGGGCAGAACCGAGGCCGAGGCGGAAACGGTCGCTGCGGAACCGGCGAGACCGCCCGTCCAGCGGCCCGGCCCATCCGCACACGCACCTCCACTTGTCCGCGAGACCGTCGGCGACCCGGTGTGCTGGCTCCACGAGGTCTGCCCCGGCTTCGGACTGTTCATCGGTGACGACCCGCCACCGACCTGCCCCCGGTGCGGAGAAACCGTGCCCGCCTGACAGGCCCCGCTCAACGGCGGCCGGGGAATCGGATCGTCCACCATCAACAACAGCGGTACCCGGGAGATGCCAGCAATGGTCGACAATCCCACTGTCCGGGTGCGGCGCGTGTACGACGAGCCGCACCCGGACGACGGAACCCGTGTCCTGGTGGACCGGCTGTGGCCCCGAGGCATGTCCAAAACCCGTGCGCGGCTGGACCAATGGTATCCAGCGGTGGCCCCATCAACGCGCCTGCGGACCTGGTACCACCACGAACCGGAACGGTTCGACGAATTCACCCGCCGCTACCTGGACGAGCTCGCCGAACCCGAACGGGCCGACGCCCTGGCCCATCTCCGCGGCCTGGCCGTAAACGGCCCGTTGACATTGCTCACCGCGGCCAAGGCCGCCGATATCAGCGAGGCCGCGGTCCTGGCGGCTCTGTTGACAACCGGCCCGGACGGCTTCCCTGACAATCCGGTCACTGCCACGAAACGGCCCGACCCGGCGGCAGAAACGACATCCCATCATCCGCGCCGAGCACCACCAGGGTCCTGACCTGCTACCCGCGACCTTGACATTTCCCTGCCTCCGAACACCGATGGGAGCTTTGACGATGACGACACCGGTCCGGGTGCGCCGCACCCGAGCGCGGCCACGAGCAGATTCGCCCGACCCCCTTCGCGGGCAACGCCGCCCGCGTGTCGTCGTCGTCGGTGGCGGCTTTGCTGGTCTGGCCGCTGTCCACGGACTGCGCGGCATCGACGCGGACGTCACACTCATCGATCGTCACACCTACAACACGTTCCAACCCCTGCTGTACCAGGTGGCCACCGCGACACTGAATGCCGGTGACATCACCTGGTTTCTGCGGTCGATCCGCGCCCATCAAAACAATGTGCGTTTCCGCAAGGGCACCGTGGTGAGCATGGACCATGCGTCGAAGACGATCGCCCTGGACGGCGGACAAACGGTCGGGTACGACTACCTGATCATCGCGGCCGGAGTGACCGCCAACTACTTCGATGTTCCTGGTGCCGCAGAACAGTCGATGCCGCTGTTCACCCGGTCCCAGGCACTCGCGTTGCGGGACAGGGTGTTCGCCAAACTCGAAGAAGCCGTCGTCAACGGTCAGGATCGTGACCTGCGGATCGTCGTCGTCGGCGGCGGAGCCACCGGAGTCGAGACTGCCGGCGCGCTGGCGGAACTGCGGAACAACGACATGCCCGTGACATTTCCTGAACTCGACCCGACCCGCACCCACATCACCCTTGTCGAGCAGTCGCCGTTCCTGTTGGCGCCGTTCCATCCCAGGCTGCGCGAATATGCACGTCGGTCATTGAAAAGGCGGGGCGTCGACCTGCGCCTGGATACACCGGTGAAACAAGTGCGCCCCGATGGTGTGGTCATCGGTGATCAGGTGTTCCTGCCCGCCGACGTCGTGGTGTGGGCCAGCGGAGTGCGGGTCCACGATCAGGTCGCACGCTGGAACGTCCCGCAGGGCCGCGGCGGACGGATCACCGTCGACGATCATCTGCGCGTCGAGGGCCTCGACGGTGTGTACGCGGTCGGCGACATCGCCGTCGAGGCCGGGGACCGCACCCTACCCCAGCTTGCGCAACCCGCTCGGCAAGGCGGCACATATGTCGCGGCCCTGCTGAAGGCGAAGCTGGCAGGCAACGACGTCCCATCGTTCGATTACCACGACAAGGGCACACTCGCGACGATCGGACGCAATTCGGCGGTCGCCCAAGTAAAAGGACTGCCCAGGCTGACAGGTTTCATCGCCTGGGTCATCTGGATCGTTGTCCATGTGTTCTCGCTGCTGAGCAACCGCAACCGCCTCGCCACAATGCTCAACCTCAGCGCCAAATACCTGTTCTGGCACCACAGCCACAACGCGATCGTCGGCGAGACCCCGACCATCATCCTCGACCACCCTCCCAACCCTGGCGGAGCAGGGGTCAGTGGACCGCCATCCAGCGACCCTCGGGAACGTCGATGACCGAGAGCCGTCGGCGGCCAGGCCGATCCGCTCGCCCCATCACCCCGATCCCCGGAGCACCGCTCAGCCGAGAAAGCCGGCGAATCATGAGGCTGCGACAAGAAAAGCGGGTCTTCCGGCATGAATGTGGGTGACCGGGCGGTCTGGCCGTTGGTTTCTCCCTGTAGGGCAACGGTCTTGGGCTGGACCGGGCGGGCCGCTATCTGTACCCGTTCTTCCCGCCCGCCCAGCAACCCGGCGAGGGCCG
>JBBQGJ010000694.1:0-3003 GCA_038322925.1 Mycobacteriales bacterium | reverse complement strand
GCCCAGGACGGCCAGGGACTGGTCCGGGTCGACTTCACCGACCGGCTCACCGGCCAACACGAAACCCTGCTGGCCCGTTACGTCCTGGGCTGCGACGGGGCCAACAGTGTCGTCCGCAGCGCCATCGGCTCGACCATGCAGGACCTGGGGTTCGAGCAGCGCTGGCTGGTGATCGACATCGCCACCACCGCCGATCTGGACCAGTGGGACGGTGTGCACCAGGTCTGCGACCCCCACCGGGCCGCCACGTTCATGCGGATCGGACAGACCCGCTACCGCTGGGAGTTCCGGCTGCTGCCCGGCGAGACCGCGGCCGACTACGCAACCATCGGAGACCTACTGCCGCTGATCGACCCGTGGGTGACGGGCACCCCCAGCGACCGCCTGCAACTCGTGCGGGTCGCCGAATACACCTTCCGGGCGCAACTCGCCGACCGCTGGCGGGAGGGCAGCATCTTCCTGCTCGGCGACGCCGCCCACCTCACCCCCCCGTTCGTCGGACAGGGCATGGGAGCCGGACTCCGGGACGCCATGAACCTGTCCTGGAAGATGGCCGGCGTCCTGTCCGGCGACCTACCCGAGCCGGTGCTGGACACCTACCAGGTAGAACGCAAGCCGCACGCCCGGGCCATGATCCGCCTCGCCAAGCTCGTCGGGGTGTCGATGACCCAGGGCGGCCGGACGGGTGACCTGCTCCGACACCTCATCGCACCACGGCTGCACCTGGTCCCCGGCCTGCGCCATCGCCTCCTGGACAGCGAAACGCCACGCCTGAGCAAATCGGCCCTGACCCCCGGGCCGCGGGCGCGGCGGTCACTGACCGGAACCCTCTGCCCCAACGCCCTTTTGGCCGACGGCCGACGGCTCGACGAAGTCACGCTGGGCGGCTTCGTCCTGGTATCCGCCGTACCACTCGCACCGCATCAGCGGGCGCACCTGGAAGATCGAGGCGCCCAGGTCGTCGAGGTCGAGGCCGGGTCGCCGCTGCACGCGTGGCTGTCCGCCGGCCGGGCGGGCGCCGCCCTGGTCCGACCCGACCTCACGGTGGCGCGAGCGGGCCGTGACGTCACCGCGCTCTGCCAGGCCGTGCCGCGATTCCAGGTCGCCTGACGGACCGCAACCGGAGCCTGGAGCACCGGCGAGTGGATCAGCCAGCGGTCTTCCACGCCGAACTCGGCGACGGGCTGCACGCCCTGGCCGGTGTCCTCCGGCACTGACATCTTCGAGAAGTGAGGGAACAGTAATGAGCGATCAGGTAACCATGAATCACCGGGCGACGAACGGCGACGCGGCGGGTCACCCCGCCGGGACCGGGCTGCAGTACGAGGGCATCGGCCGTTCGCTGGGCACCGACTACTTCCATATCGCCGACCAGTTGACCGACACCGAACTCGATTACTGGCGGCGCACCAGGGATTTCGTCGACGACGAGGTGCTGCCGGTGATCAACGGGTATTGGGAGAACGCGGAACTGCCGTGGCCGCTGTTCAAGCGGATGGGCGAGTTGGGCATCGTCGGCGACTTCATCGACGGGTACGGCTGCCCCGAGTTGAGCCCGCTGGCGGTCGGGTTGATCACCATGGAACTGAACCGCGGCGACGGCAGCCTGGGCACGTTCCTGGGCGTGCAGGCCGGGCTGGCGATGCGCTCCATCGCCATGCTCGGCTCGGAGGAACAGAAGCAGCGCTGGCTGCCCGGCATGGCCCGGCTGGACACCCTGGGCGCCTTTGCACTCACCGAACCGACGCACGGTTCGGACTCCGTCGCGTTGGAGACATCCGCCCGCCGCGAGGGTGATCACTGGGTGATCAACGGGCAGAAGAAGTGGATCGGCAACGGCACCCTGGCCGACGTGGTGGTGCTGTGGGCCCGGGACGAGGCGGACGGCAGGGTCAAGGGCTTCCTGGTCGAGAAGGGCACCCCCGGCTACGCCGCGACCCGGATCGACGGCAAGGGATCGTTGCGGTCGATCTGGCAGGCCGAGATCACCCTCACCGACCTACACGTGCCCGAATCGAACCGGCTGCCCGGCGCTCGCAGCTTCAAGGACGCCGGCGCCGTGCTGGCCGGCACCCGCAACACCGTCGCCTGGGCCGCGCTCGGGCACGCGACCGCCGCCTACGACATCGCCGCGGCCTACGCCCGGCAGCGCACCCAATTCGGCACACCGCTGCACGGCTTCCAGATCGTCCAGCAACGGCTGGTCCGGATGCTCGCCGAGGTCTGCTCCATGCAGCTGTACTGCCTGCAACTGGCCCGGCTGCAAGAGGCGGGTGCGCTGACCGACACCATCGCCGCGCTGGCCAAGATGAACAACACCCGCCGGGCCCGCGAGGTCCTCGCCGAGGGACGGGACCTGTTGGGCGGCAACGGGATCCTGCTGGACTACCACGTCATCAGGCACCTGGCCGACATCGAGGCACTGCACACCTACGAGGGCACCGAGACCATCCAAACCCTCATCGTCGGAAGGGACATCACCGGTGTCGGAGCCTTCGCCTGACCCCACCGCGGCCGCCGACCGATCCACCGCGGCGGCGGCGCCCGGCGTCCCGCCGCTCGGGCAGGCCGTCATCCGGTACCTGGATGTCGACGGGGTGCGGCTGCGGACCTCGACCCGGGGCACCGGCCGGCCGTTGCTGATCATCAGCGGCCTCGGTGCCCGGCTGGAACTGGCCGAACCGTTCGAACGGGAAATCATCGCCCACGGCATCCAGGTCATCGGTTTCGACGCCCCCGGGGTCGGCGAATCGACCGGCTACCAGTGGCCGCGGCGGATCCCCGGGATCGCCCGGACCGTCGAACGGCTGCTCGACGCCGTCGGCCACCAACAGGTCGACGTCCTCGGGGTGTCACTGGACGGGGTCACTGGTCCACACTCCCTGTTGCGGGCACTGGTTGGGTGTTCGTTGTAGGGACTCGGCGGGAGCCGGGAGACGGCCTGGCGCGGTCGCCGTTTGACGGCCACGATGACACCGCCGCTCCCGGTTCTTCCGAGGCCGT
>JBBQGJ010000693.1:0-3006 GCA_038322925.1 Mycobacteriales bacterium | reverse complement strand
GCCGGGACGGTGACCTCGTAGCGTCCGATGAGGTCCTGCCAGGTGACGGTCGCGCCCGGCGCGTCCAGCACCTCGGTGACGAACCGGGTGTAGTCGGCGGTGTCGACCCAGGTGACGCCGGGGCGGGCCTCGATGTCGGAGGGGCCGAGGTCGGCGGGCAGCACCGCGGTGAGCGCGTCGACGTTCACCGTGTACCGGGCGTCGGACGCGGCGGCGGCGCGGGTGGCGTCGAGTTTGGTGCGCACGTCCCCGGACAGGTAGGTGACGGCAGGGGTCAGCTCGCCGGTGTCGGGGTCGTCGTAGACGAGTCCGGTCAGGCGGGTGCGGGCCTGTTCGGTGGTGACCGGGCCCTCGAGGAGGTCCGCGATCCGGGTCAGGTCGACCCGTCCGGTTTCGTCCAGGCTGATGGCCAACGCCTCCGCGGCGTTCGCCGCGACCTGCGGACGGCCGCGGACGGTGAGGACGTCTTCGGTGAGGATCGGCGCCGGCGTTGCGGTCTGGGTGTCGTCGTCGAAGATTTCCAGGGCCAGCACGGTGGCGAACCCGGGGTCGAACCGCAGGGCCTCCACGGCGCGGGGCCGCACCTGGTCGCCGCGGACCCGGCGGACCTCCAGCACCGGGTCGCCGTCGTCGGTGACCACCGGGGCGCCCTTGCGGGTGCGGTGCCGGACCGGCCAGTCCGGGTCGATCTCGTCGGGGTCGACGTTGTCGACGCCGACCCACGATGCTCTTTCGAGGACGGTGTACCGGTTGATCGGACCGAACCGGTCCACGTACCCCCGGTACAGGGCGGCGGTGCGGGCGCGGGCCGCGGCCCGGTCGTCGGGGCCGGCGCCGCCGGACTGGGCGGCGATCAGCTCGTCGGCGCTGTCCCGCAGCGCGAGCAACGCGCGAGCCTCGGCCCGGGCGGCGGGGTCGGTCTTGCCGGCGCGGAGCGGGTAGGGCAGCCAGGTGCGGGTGGCCGGGGACAGCCGCTCGAACCCACCGGCCGGGGTGCTGCGGATCGCGCCGGGCCGGGCCTGGGTCTGCCACTGCCCCGCGGCGGCGGCCGGGTCCCGGACCGGCCCGAGACCGCTGCCGGGTGCGTCGTGGGTGAGGTTCTGTCCGCGGGCGAACGCGACGATCCGGTCGACCCGGGCGGCGAGTTCGGTGCCCAGGTCCGTGTCGGGGTCGGGCAGCACGGTCATCTGCGCCCGGTGGTGCGGGCCGTTGCCGATCGTCAACCGGCCGAGGACCTGGTCGGGGTGCTCGACGTAGTACTGGTTCACCGCGACGATCCCCGTATCGGTGACGACATCGGCGGCGCGTTCCCACCTCCGCAGCGGCAGCGGGGTTTCGCCGTCCTTGCGACGGCGCAGGATCATCAGGTCGGTGACCACGTCGGTGCCGGCGACGGCGCGGAACGTCCCGGCGGGCAGCCGGACCGCGCCGAGCAGGTCGCCGTGCTCGTGCAGTTCCCGCCGGGCGGCGGGGCTCGCGGCGTCCATCGTGTAGGTGGAGGTGACCACGGCCAGGACGCCGCCGGGGGCGGTCAACCGCAGCGCCTTGAGCAGGAAGTGGTTGTGGATGGAATGCCCGCGCGGGTTGAACGTCGGGTCGTAGACCTTGAAGTTCCCGAACGGCACGTTCCCGACCTGGGCGCTGAAGGTGCCTTCGTTCCAGCCGGGGCCCTCGAACCCGGCGGTCACGATGTCCGCGGACGGGTACAGCGCCGCGGCGATCCCGGCGGTGGTCGGGTCCAGTTCCACGCCGGTCATCACCGCGCGGGCCGGTGCGCGGCCGATGAAGTTCCCGGACCCGCACCCGGGTTCCAGCACCGGGCCGCCGGTGAAACCCAACTCGGTCAGCGCCCGCCACGCCTGGGAAACCACGACCGGGTCGGTGTAGTGGGCGTTCAAGGTTGACCGGGCCGCGGCCAGGCGTTCCGCGACGGTGGTGACCCGGGCCAGGTCGGCGCGGAGCGGGTCCCACTCCGCCACGACGGCGACGTCGGTCAGCCGGGCGGCGAGCACCGCGGCCTGGTCGGTCCCCGACGCGGGAACTTCAGCGGCGATGGCGCGGAGCTGTTGGGCGACAGCGCGGGGATCCCGACCACCGGCACGGATGACGGCGAGCCGGTCGGCGAACGCGGCGACCGCTGCCGGGTCCGCGACGTGGGCGAGGTCGGCGACCCTGGGCGGGATCAGGGTGTCGTACCGGTGCGGCCACCACGGCTCGGCGCCCTGCTCGGCGGGGGCGTCGAAGACGTGCGGGAGCGCGCCCCACCCGGACCAGGCCGCCAGGACAACTTGTTCGGCGGGGGTCGCCGGCCGCTGCTGCGCGGTCAGGGTGTGCAGCGTTCTCAGCGCCGCGAGGTTGGCCCGTGCCCGGGCGAGGTCGCCGGTGGGCACGGTGAGCCCGGCCGGCGGGACGAAGTCGACCGCCGCGGCGCGGACGGGAGGGTCCGGCGCCGGTGCCGGGGATTGCGTGGCGCCGACCGATCCGTGGGGCACTGCCGAGGCCGGATCCACCGCTGCGGGTTGTGCGGGACCGCCGGCGGCGGGACGGGCGGCCGGCTGGGTGCGGTGCTCCGCGGCTGACCGTGCGGCGGCCGGGGTGGGCGGATCCAAAGCCGGGTCATCGGCCTGTTCGTCGAGCAGGGCGAAGAAGTCGAGCTGGTCGACGTCCTGACGGCGCCGCAACGGCATCGGCAACACCCTCCCTCCCTGCGCCGGACCGACCGCGGCCCCTGGATGGGGTCGCGACATGCGTCGGCCCGGCGCACCGGAAGGTGGACCGGGCCGGGCGGAGCTATCCGGGAGGGACGGAGCTATCGCCGAGTTACAGGTCGGGTGACAGATTCGGGTGGGGTGCGGCGGGGCCGGTGGACGCCGCGGGGACGTCGTGCGTCGCCGCTGACGCGGGTGCCGGCGCGCTGGTGGCGTTGGGCGCTGGGTTGTCGGTCACGGCGATGGCGACGCCGCGGGATGCGGTGTCGACCCGCAGGGAGAGTTGGTGATGATCCAT
>JBBQGJ010000692.1:0-3022 GCA_038322925.1 Mycobacteriales bacterium | reverse complement strand
GAGCCGACCCTCGGATCCAGGAAGCAGACCGTGGACACAGCGTTCGGCGGGGACGAGTCCAAGTTCACGGCGATCAACCCGATCGACATCATGGGCCGCGCGAAATTCCCGACGATCGCCGGCTGGTTCATCGTGGGCTCCGAGGACACCACGGTAAATTCCGATCTTCAGCGGGTGAAATCCGCGGCGCAGGCAGCCGGGATGGATGTGCAGTACTGGCAGAGCGCCGGCAGCGCCCACGACTGGAACACCGCCGCGGCTGGCCTCGCCCATGTCATGCCGTGGATGGGTCACCGGATGAACATCACCACGTGAACACCACCATCGGGATCGGCACTCGCAGCTGGTCGCCAACTCACAACAACATCCCGGCCCGGCTCGACCGTACCGACGCGGCCAGCTTCCTCAATCGTCTCGCCTACCTGACCAGCGTCGGCACGATCAGCCAGAACATGCGGATCATCGACTGCCGCAACGTCAAACGCGTACTCAACGACCGGCGCAACCACGGAAAACGACTGCCCGGCAACGCCTCCACCTCGCTGCCAGCGGAATTCACCTTCCCGCCGAGGACATCCCCCACCAGGACTCCGTGCTGCGCTCGTCGCGTTACCGCGACGGTTCGGGTGTGCCGGACGGGGCGGCGTGCTGCAGGTCGCGGGTCGGGTGCTGCGGAAGGAGGAGACCGACCGCGATCAATGCCAATAATGCTGCTGTGCGCTCCATTCCGCGAACCATTGGAGCGTTAGCAAATGCGTAATCCGGAAGGTATATGGCGACAAACGCCGACAAGGTCACGACTGGGTACGCGGACACCGCCAGAGGGAGATCGAACACCGCCGTCCCGACCATCAGGCCAGCGTCGTAGTAGGTCTTGGTAGCGGGGTCCAGCAGCATCCGCAAGGCGATCACCACGAGCAGCACCGAGGCCCACCGGCCTCGGGCAACGGCCAGCACCGCGACGGCCGTGCCGCCCAAGATCTGCGCGTAGCAGCACCATTCCGGTGTGCCATCCACTGCACCGAACAGGTGCAGGGTCGACGCCGGGTCAACCGGAATGGTGAACGCCGCGACGTGCACCGTATCCGGAAAAGCGATGACGAACGGCGCCCATGCAAACGGCAACCACAGCGACCCAGACGAGCGCCCCCGGAACCCATTGCCGACGGGGCGCGATCAGGACGATAGCCACGAACGGCAGCGCCCACGGCTTGAAGTCGACGGCCAGACCGAGGACGACAGCGGACATCAGGACCCGTCCGGAGCGGACTCGCCCGCAGCGTCTCAACGGCGTTGTACAGCGATCACGGCCGACAGGCGACCTTCAGGGCAGCGGCAGGCGCTCGCGGCGTCCCGTCGCTCGCCGCCTGGCCGCGGCCTGGGCTTCTGCGGTGAGCCGGGCCAGACCGGGTGGGTCAGCTTTCGGTCTCGTACTTGAACGAGACCTGCAGTTTGGTGCGGTAGGTGATCGCGCCGTCCTCCTCGAGGTGGATGTCCAGCTGCACAACCTCGGCGACCCGCAGATCACGCAGTGTGGTGCGGGCCGTTTTCACCGCCGTGGCGGCGGCGGCTTCCCACGACTCGGTGCTCGTTCCGATCAGTTCGGTGACCCGGTACACACTCATGACGTTCCCTTCCGTTTTGGTCGCTGAGTTGCGACATCCCGACAAAGGCTTCGCACCGGCCCACGTTTGGGTGCGCCGGTCAGGATGTGGTGACAGGGGACGGGCCTCGCCCCCCGATCGTCCCGGTAAGCGCGTCACAGCACAAGCAGCGGCTCGATGCCGGGCGCCGGCGGGGCGGCCCGTTGCGGGTTCGCCGCCCAGCTCCCGGATCTCCGACCCGCAACCCGTCATGTGCCGTGGGGGGTTTCGCTGCGATCGGTCGCGAACGGAAGATCGGGGGCTGCTACACGACGGGCACTGTTGGGGCGGGCGGGTTGCCGTCAATATGCCGGGGTCGGGAAAGGACTCGCCGAAGACCGGATCGCGTCGTCCTTCCGTCAACCGCTGATGCCGGAGGACACCAACGCGAATCCGATCACCGTGGCCGTGCTGGCCGGAGCCCTGCTGGTGATCAGCGGGCGCAACGGCCAGGCAGATCCGCCGCGCCCTTCCAGCCCGTCCGGTCGATATTCTCCAGGCCGTGCCACCCCGCCGCTGCAACCCGTGGGTCCCGCGCACCGCCGACCGGCAGGCGGCGCATCGGCCGCCGCGGCCGCCGGCCAACCCACCCCGGTGTGCCGGCAGAAACCCCGGGGCCGGGAGGTGATCTGGGTGGACGCCATCCTGCTGCTCCTGGTCGTCGTCGGCGTCTTCGTGGCTGCCTACCTCGACCGCTCCAGATGAACATCCGGGTGTTGAGGTGGGTGCTGATGGGCTCCAGCGAGTAGCCGGGGCAGTCGCAGCCCGAGCTCTACGAGTGTTCCTCGGCCGGTGTATACCCGGCCGGTGATACCGGACCGGGTCGGTGATCGTGGCCGGGTCCGATCAGGTGCTGAGCCCTGGCACCTGACTCCGACTCTGCCTTTGGGCGGCGGGGAAGCGGCGCGGGTGTCTGCTGCTGTTAGCCGGACGGTTCAGCGCGGACACGTGGTGCTGGGCCGGGTCGACCTGGCCGGGCACGGTCTCCGCGGACTGTGAACCCCACCCCGGGGCGCACCTCGCCGCCGGCGATGAAGCTCCAGACCAGGAAGTTGAGCGTGACGTCCTCGGTGTTCTGGACCATGAAGATGAGCAGCAGCCCGACTCCGGTGAGCGAGGCGATCACCCCGCCGCCGAGCCGGAACCCCCGCCCCTTGGCGGCACCGCTCGTGCTGTCACCAGGACTTTGTTGTGTCGTTGGTCACGGTAAATGGTTCTGGCGCACTTTCCGTGACGCTGGCTTGTCGTGGTGCTCTCGGGGTTGTGGGTGGTGAGTGCTGTTGCCGGGTTCTGCTTCCGCATCTGTCGCCGGTGGTGATCGACGACATCGACTGCGTCGACGGAGCGGTGGTGATCGCCGCGCATCACGGGCGCGCGGG
>JBBQGJ010000691.1:0-3023 GCA_038322925.1 Mycobacteriales bacterium | reverse complement strand
GCGGTGTTCGTCCCGAACCCGTAGGCGCACCCCCACGGCGCACCCCCCGGGGCCGCGGCGGTTACCTCCGCCGCGTTGTTCACCGCGCCGGCGACCGCCGGCGCGGCCGGCGCGGTCAGCGCTGCCGCCTGCACGGCCGGCGCAACACCCACCAACGGGAGGAGCGTCGCCACCACCGCGACGCCGACCGTCACCGCCCGCGCCCGGCCCCGGCCCTGCGAGGCCACCGATGGAACCCCGTACACCCTCATAGTCACCCTCAGTCCACGATAAGAAGCAAATAGCGGTCCCGGGCCCGACTGCATACCCCTGAATGGCCTAACTGTAGGCGCAGTATCCGCGCTGAGCTGACACGAGTAGCAGGCGAATCGGCCGTCTGCTGTTTTCGCATCGCCCGATCGCCCCGATCGTGCGGATCCGCACGGGGAAACGCGGGTCCGGAGCCCGACCCCGCCGTCGCAGTGAGGACACCGCGTTGTCCGGGCCTCACCCAATGGTCGCGGTCCTCACCCCATGAGGTAGAAACCGGTCAAACAAGTAAGCTGCTCCGGCCCCTTCGCCCTGCGCGCTTGGGTCCCAGCGCTTGTCCGTGCGAGCGCGGCGCGTAAGAGATGGCGGCGAAAGGCCCCCCGCAGCAGCGGGACCGGGTACGCCCCGTGCGATGACAGCACCGTCCCGTCCTGGGGACGGCCGGCCGTTCCAGTGAGTTGGGCAACGGCAGCGCCCGCCGCCGGCCCTCGTGCCCGCACCAGTTCCCGGCCTCGCCAGCATCTGCGCCAGCGCCGGCGGCGACGGGAACCGGCTACCCCGTCACCGCTGACCCCTCGCCGGCGGAACCGGCCCGGGCATCAACCGACGGCGGGACACCGCGGGAGCCAGCCAAACCCGCGTGACATCACGTGACGAAACGCCCCCCGGGTCGAGCGTGCCGACGCGTCCGCGGCCAGTCCGGTTCGTGGTCGACGGTCTGTTCGGCTCGATCGGCCCAGATGCTCAACTCGCAGAACCACCGAATATCCGGCGTCACCGAACGACCGATGTCAGTGACCCGCCAGACGATTGTTGGGTTGGGTCGGATGTCAAACCGCCACCGTGACTGAAAGTTCGCTACCGATCACCAGGCCCGGCGGGCGTCACGCTCACTCGCCGGCGTAGTAGCGCAGGCTCGCGGCGTCCTGCCGGAAGGTGTCTTCGAGCTGGCCCGCATGGGCTGCGGTGAAGTCCACGGGCAGCACCCCCTCGTGGACCAGGATGGCGGCGGCCTCGAGGTAGCGGGCGGCACGGTTGACCAGTCCCGGCGGCATCATTACCGCGGTTGCGGCGCGACCCGTCGGGTCCGGTGTGTGGTCGGAGGTGATCTGGCCGATGGCGGACAGCGCCTGGGCGAGCTGGGCGACGGTGGTGCGCAGGTGGTCGATGTCGTCGCGTTCGCGGAGCCGTAGCTGGATTGCTTCGGCGAGGCCGGCGATGCACCGGCCCAGGACCGGCAGCGCTACGGCGGCCGTACGGGGCGATTGAATGACGTCCGCGCCGGGCGTTTCATCCGCCACCGAAATGACCATGGCGCGGGCGAGGTCGGCGAGCGTGTCGTCGGTGAGGTAGCGGCGTGCGGCGGTGGGGGAGATGTCCATCTCGGACGACACCCACTGGACGCGTTCGTTGATGAGCGCGGTGGCGGCGGCGCGTGAGACGGACATGCCGAGGTCGTGCAACTCCGCGAGCAGGGTATCGACGCGGCCGTCGACCCAGCTCGGCTTCGTGGTCATCGTGTGCCTCCCAGTAGGGCTGGCGGTCCGGCAGTTGCACGCCCGCCCTGGCCGGCGCGTTTGGAGCAGTTGCACTGCACCGAAGGGCAGACTCTCACCCTCCGCGGTGCGATCTTCGCCTTGGACTACGCCCCTCGGCGGACCTGCGCCCGCCATCACCCCTACCTCACCGCCGGCTGACATCCCCTGCTGCCGAAGGTTCAAGATCCACAACCAAGGCCCTGACTTCTGATGCGCATATACGAACCGCTTCGCGGCGGTTCGTTGGGATGCCCGGCGCGTCGCGCCTGTCAGCGCGGCTTGTGGTCGGAGGCTGCCGAGAAACTGTTCGATCGCGGCCGAGGCGTGGGACGACGTGTCGGCGGCGATGGACCGGGCGGCGCCGAGATGGGCCGGTGGTTGGCGGAGCACACCTTCACCCGGGTCCGGGTCGACGGCGTCGACCGGTGGGTGCACGTCGACTCGGTCGAGGTCGCCACGGTCCGGCATCGCACCTCCCGTGCCGGTGACCCGCACCGGCACGTGCACTACCAGATCAGCAGCCGGGTGCACGCGGCCGGCCGGTGGCGGGCGAGTGATGGTGGCAGCGCGCTCGGCGGCCGAGGCCGCGCCGGCTGGTCCACGGCGTTGAACCGGATCTCCGAGCGGGTCATGTACAGCGACCCCGAGGTGCTGGCCGCGCTCGCCGGGCACGGTGCGACGAACCGATCCGATCGCGTTTACTGCTCTGTCGGTGGTCGGGGTGGGGTTCGCTGAAGCCCTCCGAGTTTGTGGGGGCGGGGGCCTGTCCGGTCAAGGGACGCAGCCCCGGGTGGCCCATCCGATCGGGCCGACCCTCTCCTCCGCTGCGCTCCCCCGAAAGTCAACACCGATTGGACGAGCCACCCGGGGCGGCTCTTCGCCCTTGACCGACCACCCCGCCCCCACACCCCCTACGTGCATCAGCCGAACGTGCCGATGCAGAGATAGGGGAAACCGTCATGGATCACGTCAAGATCGAGATCGGGCTGGGCCGGTTCGAGGCATTCACGATCATTGGTCCGCGGCACGACTCGTCGGTGCAGGAGTCGGTGGCCGGTGCGTTGGTGTGGCTCAGTGGCCGGTTCATCGCCTCGGTGATGAGCACCGAGGTCGAGGTGCGCAACTGCACGGCGGCGATCTTCGACGTCGACGCCGAGGAGGTCATGGTGCAGTGGCACGGCAGCTCCGACGAGCTGGCCGACTTGCTGGACCGGCTGGCCAAGTAGCCGGTGCGCT
>JBBQGJ010000690.1:0-3026 GCA_038322925.1 Mycobacteriales bacterium | reverse complement strand
GACTGGTCCGAGGCGGTCGGCCTGGCCGAGCGCTTCGGTGAGGGCTGGTTGCGGGCCGGGCGCCCCCACGCGGGGAACCTCAGCCGCGGCGCCTACGCGGCCGCCACCGTGTACGGACTGCGCGGTGACGACGACGCCCGTGGTGCCTGGTTGCACATCGTCGATGCTCTCGCGACGCCGGGACGCCCGGTGTCGGAGGTTCACTTCGGCGAGTTCTTCGACGCACTGTTGCTGCTGCACCGCGGTCTGCCAGAGCAGGCGGCGCAGCTGATGAACACCCCACCGGAGGATTTCAAGCGGTGGTACAGCGGCATGTGGCGTCCGTGGTATGGCGCGCTGTGGGCTGAGGCCGCGGTGCTCTCCGGGTCCGCCGATGCCGTCGACCGCATTCGGCGCGCTCGGGTGGCGACCGCGGGCAATCCGATCGCCACCGCGATCGTCGACCGTGCGGCGGCGTTGCAGACGCAGGACGGCGTCCGCGACGGGTTGACCGCCGCGGCCGGCGTGCTGCTGGCTGCGGGCTGCCGTTACCAATGGGCCAGGACGCTTGTCATGATCGGCGGACAGGAACGGGAACGTGGCGAGTCCGTGCTGGCCACGATGGGGGCAACGCCTATGGCCTGGCCTCCAGAATGATGTTGAACGGAGTCTCGGCTGCCCGTCGTACTTTGGTGAATCCCGCCTCGCGCAACACGGCCGAAAGCTGCCGTTCACCTGCCTGCCCACCAAGTCCCAGTCCGACCTCTTGGGCGAGTGACCCTGGCGTGCAGATGACCGTGGACAGTCCGTAATAGGCCCGCCCGACCGGGTTGAGGTTGTCCTCCAAAGCGTCGCCGGCGTTCGGCTCGACCAGCAGCAGGGTGCCGTCCGCGGCCAGTGCCTGCCGGATGTGCCGCGCGGCGCCGACCGGATCGCCCATGTCGTGCAGGGTGTCGAACAGGCACACGAGGTCATAACCCTCGCCAGGAAGATCTTTTGCCGAACCGACGCCGAACCTCACCCGCTGGTTCACGCCGGCCCGCGCGGCAGCCTGGCGGGCAGCCTCGATCGAGGGCTGGTGGATGTCGAAGCCGGCGAACGTCGACCGCTCGAACGCCTGCGCCATGATCACCGTTGAGGCACCGAGTCCGCACCCCACGTCGGCGACACTCGCGCCCGCCCTGAGCTTCTCCACCACCCCATCCATGGCCGGCAGCCATCCCTGGACAAGGTTGGCGGCGTAGCCGGGGCGGAAGAGTCGGTCGACGCCGGAGAACAGCCGCTCGTCGTGCTCGTGCCAGCCGACTCCTGCGCCGGTGCGGAACGCATCGATGAACTTGTCGTTGTCGGCGTAGCAGGAGGCGATGGTCTCGAAGGCGCCGCCGAGAAATACCGGGCTGTCTTCGTTGGCGACGACCATGGCCTGCTCAGCCGGCAGCTCGAAGGTGCGCTCCGCCGGGTTGTAGACGACGTAGCCACCTGCCGCCTGATTGCTGAGCCATTCGCGGACGTACCGCTCGGTCGTTCCGGTGCGCCCCGCCAGGTCGAACGAGGTGATCGGGCCGGCGCCGGCCATCGACTTGTACAGACCCAGGCGATCACCGATGTGCAGTAACAGCCCGGAGATGGTCGCGCCCATGTCGGTGACTGCCTGCCCGACGAATGCTTCAAGTTTCGCCTGATCGATTGGCGCGATTTCTGTTGTGGTCACTCGTGTCTCCGCTCTTCAGTGCAGTCCTCGATGGACCTGCGTTTCGAGAGCGTGCTCGCGGTCGCGGGTGGATGGCATCCGTGGCCAGCACGGAATTGTCCGGTCAGTAGTGGGCACGGATGTCGGGTGACCAACCCTGACTCAGAGTGGTTCCAGCGACAGACGTTCGTTGTCTGACCCTTCGTGGAGCGTGCCGACGACCGGCGTCAGCACCACCTGGAGCAGACCGACGCGGGGGGGGCAACATGGTGACTGCCGCAGCGATTTCCGCCGGATTCGCGGCGCGCGACCCGGAAACAATCCGCGCCGTCTATCGGCTGTATGGCGCTCTGGTGTATTCGGTCTCCTACAAGGTGCTGGGGGACGCCGGTCTCGCCGAGGACGCAACGCAGCAGGTCTTCCTCCAGGCCTGGACGGCTACCCACACCTTCAAGGCGGATCGCCCGCTCGGGCCGTGGCTCTGCACGATCGCGCAACGGGTGGCGATCGATGTGTACCGGCGGGAGCGACGTCATCGAGGCCATTCAGAACTTGATACATCCGATCCCGCGCTGGCCATAGATCCCCCATCTGTCGATCAGATCGCCGACCGTTGGGAAGTTCGTCAGGCGCTGGACCTGCTGCCGGACAACGATCGCGAACTGATCCGATTGCAGCACTATCGCCGGCTCACCCACACCGAGATCGCCCACCACTTGGACGTGCCGGTCGGGACCGTCAAGTCGCGCAGCCATCGCGCGCACCGACGGTTGGCCCAGCTCCTGGGCCATCTACGAGCCGACCCGGCCCAGCAGCCGGCCGCCGAGGACCCACGTCAGTAAAGCGCGAACGGGTCGGGAACTTCGGAGAGCGTCAGCAATCCGACAGGCCATGCCGACAGACCGCTACCGAACAGGATTCCGCACTCAAAAAGGAAGGCCGAGAGTAGCGATCTGGTCGCAGACCACATCGCGGGTCAGCTCCTCAATTCAGTACGCCTTAACGACCTGGTTTTCGGTCGTGCAGCGAGTTCGGAACCCGGCCGAACCACAGGTTCGGAAAGCCGGGTTCATGCCGCACCCCCTGGTACGGGTCGTCGAACCGCGAGAGAACCCATTCGGTGACGACCAGACGTAGTTCGATATCGGGACCGTCGACCGCGATCCAGACACTCATCGAAGTTAACCAGTGCCCATGGGGTATCAGGCATTCGTCAGGCGCGCCCTGAGTCTCTCCAGCGAGTCCGGTACGCGTTCTTGCTGTCGCCATTCTCGAGCGTGAGCAAGCCACGCTCGGGTCTCGGCACTTGTGAGTGGGAACTCGCTATCGTCCTCGTCGGCATCTGCGTGGCTGACTC
>JBBQGJ010000689.1:0-3029 GCA_038322925.1 Mycobacteriales bacterium | reverse complement strand
ACCTCGGTGAACGCCTCGAACACCAGCTCCCGTGGGGCACTGATGACCCGGGTGATCACGATCTCGCGGTCGGCCGTCGCTGACTGCGCCGGCGCGTGCCGTCCTGTCGCTGCCATCGGTCACTCCTCCTGCCTTGCCTGTTTGAGGTCCTGCACGTACTCGTCCAGCCGGTCGAAGCTCTCGTTCCAGAACCGCTCGAACCCGCCGGTCCACTCGTGGACCGGTTGCAGCCCGCGGACGTCAAGGCCGTACAGGCGCTGCTTGCCTGCCTTGCGGTCCTGCACCAGCCCGACCTCCCGGAGCACCCGCAGGTGTTTGGACGCCCCCGGCTGGGCCATCCCCAGCTCCTGGGCCAACTCGGTCACCGGCCGCTCACCCGCCCGCAGCAGCACCAGGATCTCCCGGCGCTGCGGCTCGGCGATCGCGTTGAAGACGTCCGACGTCGTCGCTGCTCGTGCCATGGCGCCATCATATTCCGATATCAGCATGCGTCAAGCCGGGAGGAATCAGCTGAGCCGCCCAGGTCATCGAACTCAGCACGTGATGGGGCCGATCCAGCAACTTCGTTCCTGCTGAAGCCCGCCCGTAGGGATCCACTTGTGCGACAACGGGGCGGCATTTGTCACCGGCGTGCTGGCGGCGGTGAGACGCTGCGCCCGCGGCGACGGCAGCGCGGGCGAGGTCGCCATCCCAGGTGGCCAGCAGCATCGAGTCCGACTCGACGCTCAGTGCTGTGGCTAGCTGATATTTGGGTACTTCTTATCAAGGGGCAAGCCGGAAATTCGCGCCCTGGAAGTTTGGTTCGGGATTCCGGGGTGGCGGGCTGGTGAGCTGTTGACCAGGCCGGTGTCGAACGAGTCGTGAGCGTGTCGTTGGCGACGCGGTGTCAGACTGATATTCGCGGGTTGGTTACCGCAGGACGGGCTGTTCGGCTGGAGCGTCGCGCTGGTCTAGGAGGCGAGCGTGGCAACGAAAACCGTTGCTGCTCATAGCTAGATCGCGGATTCACTCCTCGCGTTGCCACTCCTGGTTCGGCACCGGCCTGGTGGTCTTGTGGTTTCCCTTCGGGGGGTTGTGGTTTGGGGAAGTGGGGGTTTTCCGAGCGCCGCGCGCCCCGGCGGGCAGGCCCCCTGGCCTGCCCTTGTCTTCTGCCTGGCAGGGGTCGTAGAGGCTCCGGGGTCAAGGGCGGCCGAAGGCCGTCGCGCAGCGATCGCGCAGCGACCCTTGACGCTGGAGGGGCGGCCCCGAGTAGCGTGCGCGGCGCGGACCGCCGGGCGCCCTGTCCGGGCAACCCACGGCGGGGGGGTCCGCGTCGGGCGTTAACTGCTGGTCAGGGTGATCACCGCCGGGTAAATCGGGTCTTGCACGGCGACGGGGGCATCGCAATGGGGGCACTGGCCGCCGATGCCGACCCGGCGGGCGAAGGTGTTGCAGCTCTCGCAGCGTTGCTCGCCGATCAGACGTTCACCGCAGTCGGGACATTCGTAGACGGTGACATCGCGGCGGCGGCGGGCCGCCGGGACGGTGACCGCGACACCGCCGGGCTGGTGGCGGCGGCGGAACGCGGTCTTGCGGCAGGCGGTGCTGCAGTAGGCCTGCCGGCCGACCGCGGTGAAGGGCCGCCGGCAGACGGGGCACGGGGTCGTCCCGGGGTCGTCCCGCGACGGGGATCGGTCCGGTGTGGGCCGGCCGGGGTCGGCTCGGGCATCGTTCCGACATCAGCTGGGTGCGCGCTGGACATTGGCGTGATCCCTCCCGGTCAGTCGTCCAGCACGGCCAGCGACCAGCACCAGCCGGCCAGTTCCCGGGCGGTGAACACCTGCCAGCGGCGGTGCAACCGGTGGTTCCCCTCGTGACCGCGGGCCGCGCCGCCGCCGGCGCCTGAGCCCACCGGGCCCGCAGGGTGACCCCGGGCCGGTAGGCCTTGCGGTGATGCCAGGCGGCCTCGACCAGCAACCGGCGGGCGTGGGTGTTCCCGGTCTTCGTGATCGACCACTGGGAACGCTGCCCACCGGAGGAGGACTCGGTCGGCACCAACCCCAAGTAGGCGCCGATCGTGCGGCCGGTGAACCGGTGCCAATCCCCGATCTCCACGGCCAATCCGAACCCTGTCAGCGTGGACACCCCATGCAGGCAACACAAGCGGCGAACAACGGGTGTGTATTCGCTGTGGAACGCCATCTCGGTGATCGCCGCGTCCAGCCGGTCCCGGCGGGCCGTGGTGAGCAGCACCGTCTCGAATGCGGTGTCGAACGCCAGCTGCAACCCCGGCAGGGCGAAATGTTGGCCGCGCAGCCATTGCTCGTGCACCCCGGTCCACGGATGCCCACCGGAATACAGGATCCCCTGCCGCAACAACAGCTTCGACAACCGGTGCCTCGACCGCATCAGGTCACCGCGGACGTCCTCCCGGGCCCGGACCAGGTCCCTGGCCGCCTCCTGTTCCACACCCGGTACCCGGACCTCGACGATCTGATCCATCCGCAGCAATCTCGCTAAATGCTGAGCGTCCCGGGAATCGGTTTTGACCCGATCACCAGGCGGGCGTTGCAGTTTCGACGGCGCCGCCACCACACACCGGATCCCCGCCGCGGTCAACTGGCGCGCAACCCGAACCCCGTCGGACCCGCCTCATAGGCCACCGCTACCGGCGCCGGCAACTCCGCCAACCAGTCGGTCACCCCCTGTAACGTCGGCGTCATCCGACGCCGCGCCACCTGACCGGTCACCGTGTCCAGACCGCATCCCCACGATCGATCGGGCATGCACATCCAGACCCACACTCGTACGCTCTGTGAACACCGGGGCCTCCCGCAAATATAGGGCCGTCAGGGGTCCTCTCCCTGTCGGCGATCCACGTCAACTTGCGAGAGGGGCCCCGGGCTCGTCAAGTGCGGGACCACTCATACCGGCTAGAGCGTGTCTGCCAATCCTGAGCGGGTCGTCCGTGATGATCTTGGAATGGTGCGTGATGGGGTGTTCTCGGACGAGTTCTGGGCCGTTGTGGAGCCGATACTGCCGTCCTCCAA
>JBBQGJ010000688.1:0-3044 GCA_038322925.1 Mycobacteriales bacterium | reverse complement strand
CGCCGGGCTCCGGCATTCCCTCGAACGTGTCCTGATCCACCCGACCATGATACACGACTCTTATCTGATTTCCGACGGCTTACAGCCAAGGAAAAGCCCTGATCACAGGGCTGGTCGGTCCGCTACTACCGGAGGTCTGAGTCCTGGAAGCGCCGCAGAAATATCGCCCAGCGTTTCGGACAACGGCTCCAAGATCCAGCAAGCGGTTTCTGACAGACACGTCCCCGACTATTCTGTGCCTAATGGATGGCCACCCGTGGCTTGACTGGGAATCGCAATTCTTCACATTGATGCAAGAAAGGGCGGAATCCATGTCCCTCACCGAAAAAGCGGAGGGGCCGTCCTCCTCCGGGTCCCAGTCCAAGCTCCCCACCATCTGGTGGTCCATCGTTTTCGGCCTCTTCGGCGCCCTGTCCGTCGAAATCAGGAAGTCGTTCGGCGGACACCCTTGGCCCACCGGGCGGTACTGGAAGATCGGCGCCATCGCAACGATTGTCTCGATGGCACCCTTCATCCTCCTGATTGCGGCTCTCGTCGCACTCGGAGCAGCCGTCGGCTCACCGAACTCGGTGGCGCAGACAAATCCTGGGCCAGCTACCACCGTAAGTCAGCCCGCGCCTGTGGCCGTGGCGCCAGCACTTGCGGCTGTCGAAGCAGCGGGCTTGTCGCTAGAGCCCATTGTCCGTGCGCAGCAATGCGCGAGCCTCGACACTCCCAGAATTCAGTCCCACGGATCGCCGAATGAGAATCCGAGCCTAGCCATGAGCCAGTGGCAAACCAACCTCGCTAATGCGCAGAGCCAGTCAAATGTCGTTGTACTGGCATGCATTACGCTCAATATCACACCCCATGACGGTGGGATTCCAGAACTCCTGACATGGAGCTCGGGTAGATCTCGTACTTCCCTTGTTCTGTAGGCGTTTTCGGCGTGTCTGGTGGTGAGTGCCCGTCCTGGGTCCAGAACTCCTGACATGGTGACCAGGTAGGTCGCGAGATTCCTTTGCGTGGCAGAGTTTTCCGGCGTGTTGAAGCGCTTGGTGCGGCCATCCCTCTGAGATAATGATTGCAAGATGAACAGGGGCAGCAGGATAGGTCGGGTGAGCCAGCCGGTGTTGCCGTTGCTGCCTGCCGAGGCGCGTTCGATCGGTCCGTCCGCGGGGTTGCTGGAGGGTCCGGACGGTGGCGTGGTGTTCGTGTTTGGGATGGCGACGTTCAGCTATGCCAGCGCGGATCGGGCGGGTCGTCGGTTGGCGGCGGTGCAGCTGGTCCGGACCAACGTCGCGTCGGTCGCGGAGGTCGCGTCCGCGTTCGGGGTGAACGCCACGACCTTGTGGCGTTGGGCCACGGCGTTCGACACGACGGGGGTGGCCGGGCTGGTGCCGGAGCACCCTGGTCCGCGGCGCGCCAGCAAGCTCACCGCAGTGTTGACCGCGCGGATCGTGGAGTTGGACGCGGCGGGTTTGACCCTGGCGCGGATCGCCAGCCAGACCGCCGTGTCGACGGCCACCGTCCGGGTCGCCTTGGGCCGAGTGTCCCCGCGGGACGTCGGGCCGCACAGCGAGGTCGTCGACACCAGTGAGGGCCTCGACCGAGACGTTGACCGAGACGTTGACCGGGACGTTGTGGTTGACGGCGCTGGGTTGGTGGTGCTGGCGGCGCCGGTGCCGCGCACCGCGGAGCGGGTCGCGGCGCGGTTCGGGGAGCTGACCGAGGCGCCGGTGGTGATCACGCAGGGCGCGCGGCTGCCCCTGGCCGGGCTGCTCCTTTCGTTGCCGGCGCTGGAGACCACCGGGCTGCTCGAGGTCGCCGAGCAGGTCTACCCGCCGATGCGCAGGGGCTTCTACGGGTTGCGCGCCACGCTGCTGATGGGGGTGTTCCTGGCGTTGCTGCGGGAGCCCCGCGCGGAGGGCGCGACCCGGATCCGGCCGGCTGATTTGGGCCGGCTGCTCGGGCTGGACCGGGCCCCGGAGGTCAAGACGCTGCGCCGCAAGCTCGCTGAGCTCGCCTCCCACGGCAAGGGCGCGGCGCTGCAGGCGGCGCTGGGCCGCCATCACGCCACCAGTCGCCCCGACGCGGTCGGGTTCCTCTACCTCGACGGGCACGTGCGGGTCTACTGCGGCACCCGGCCGCTGCCCAAGACGCACATCGCCCGGATGCGCATCGCCGGCCCCGCCACCGAGGAGACCTGGGTCGGTGACGCCGACGGTGACCCGGTGATGGTCATCACCGCCGCCCCGTCGCAGTCGCTGGCCGCGGAGCTGCACCGGGCGCTGCCGGACCTGCGGGCCCTGGTCGGACCCGGCCGGCGGTGCACCGTGGTGTTCGACCGTGGTGGCTACTCCCCGCAGGTGTTCACCGAGATCATCGCGGCCGGCTTCGACATCCTGACCTACTACAAGGGCGCCTGGGCCCGGTCCGCCGTCAACACCTTCCACCCGGTGGACTACCAAGCACCGGACGGCACCACCCACAGCTACCAGCTCGCCGAACGCCCAATAGCGCTGCCGGTCCCGGGGCAGCGCGCGAGTGCCGACCAGCCCGCGACCGCCGCGAGCAGCCTGACGTTGCGGCTGATCGTGCGGCGCAGCCCGGACGGGCATCAGACCCCGATCCTGACCAACCGCGCCGACCTGACCGCCGCGCAGGTCGCCTACCGGATGGCCAACCGGTGGCGGCAGGAGAACTACTTCAAATACGCCCGTGAGCACTTCGCCCTGGACGCCCTGGACAGCTACGCCGACACCCCCGACGACCTGGCCCGGCTGGTGCCCAACCCGGCGAAGGCCCACGCGATCAGCCAGGTCGCCGGCGCCCGCGCGGACCTGACCGCCGCACACGCCGACATGGCCGACGCACTCGACACCGCCGCCGCGGCAGCCGGCCAGCCCGGCAACGGCGGGAAAGCCACCGTCGACCCCGCCGCCGGCCAAGCCCTGCGTGAAGCCCAGGCCGACCTCGACGCAGCGAAGAAGGCCTCCCGGACCACCCCCACCCACCTGCCCCTCGGACAGGTCCGCCCCGGCAGCCGGCTGCTCGAAACCGAA
>JBBQGJ010000687.1:0-3053 GCA_038322925.1 Mycobacteriales bacterium | reverse complement strand
CGGCTTCGCCTCGTAGCGGTCCTGCTTGCGGGCGCGTCGCAGGCGGTCGAACTCTCGCGCTGCCTTCTCTGCCGGAGGCTTGTCGAACACAGCGCGCAGGTAGCGGCCGAGCGCGTCGTGCTGGCCTGGCCCGTTGGTCGTACGGAAGCCGTACGCCGCCAGCAGCGCTTCACCGGTGTCGTGACAGGCGTCGTAGGCGACGCCGTACCTGACGGTGACGCTCGTGAGCAGCGGCAGCTGATCCAAGCGCCTGGACTCCTGACATAGCGCCATAGTTTCTGCGGTGTCAGGGGGCGGTTTTGATCTCGTAGCGCAGGAGTAGGTCGGTGCCGGGGTAGTGGGTCTGGCTGGCGGTGAGGTGCTCGCAGAGTTCTTTGATGGCGGTGGTGGCGCGGCGGGTGGGCAGCGGGTCGAGCCGGATCGTCAGGACACCGTCGGTGGTGGGGTCGAGGTCGCCGCTGCTGGTCAGGGCTTGCCGGATCAGGGTGTGGGCCTCGTCGTTCTTGCGGGCGTACCCGGTGTGCACGCGTAGCTCCCTCGCGAGGGTGGTGGCGGTGTTGAACGCGGCGATCCGGATGGCGTGGGTGAGCAGCTTGGTGTGCACGTCGAGGACCTGCTGGCCGGGGTTGACCTGCCGCAGCGGCAGCCGCGCCGGGGTCGCCTCGTGGGTGGCTTCGGCGGCGTCGAGCTCGTCTTGGGCTTGACGCAGGCCGGCGGTGAGCGCGTCGTGGGCGGCGTTGGTGAGCAGCGTCGGGGTGCCGGGCGCGGGTGAGCGGGCCGCCAGCAGGGCGGCGTCGGTGGCTGCGGTGTGCTGCTCGTGGCGGGACCGGGCGGCGAGCACCTGCTGGTAGGTGTGTTTCCGGTCCGGGTTGGGCACCGACCGGTCCGGGTCGTCATCGGCGGCGGCGTAGGAGTCGTGGGAGTCGAGGTCGAAGCGCATCCGGGCGTAGCGGAAGTAGTTCTCCTGCCGCCACCTCGAACCCATCCGGTAGATGACCTGCTCGGCGGGCAGGTCGGTGCGGGTGGTCAGGATGTGGATCTGACGCAGCCCGGCCCCGTCACCGGCCGTGCCGTCTTCGGTGGCGTGCTTCCTGGCGTGTTTGGTGGCGGGCACCGCGAGGGTGACTTGGCGCATCGCGAAGAGCGCCGACTCGCCCTCAGCGGCGTCCTCGTCCTTGCCCTCGCGCTGGTGCTGGTGCTGGTGCTCGGGCTGGTGGCGCTCGGCGCCCGCGGTGGCGCCCTTGGTCTTGGTCGTGGTCGTGCCCTTGGCCTTGGTCAGGGGCAGGGTGACGGTGGTGTCCGCGACCCGCCAGGCGTGGTGACGGCCGGTCTCGTCGGTGTACTCGAGGTCGGTGAAGGCGGCCGGGTCGATGTCGGGGGCCGGGCCTTTGCGCCAGGTCAGCACGTCGAACCCGTGGGCGTGGAGGTGAGCGAACAGGGCCGGGGACCAGCCGCCGCGGTCGAACCCGACCAGGACCCGCCGGTCGTCACCGACCGCGGCCCGCAGCTGCGGCACGAGCCGGCGTAGCTCACCGGCCAGCGACGCGCCGGGCTCGGCGATCACGACCAGGACCGGGTCACCGTGCCCGTCACTGACCCACGTTTCGAGCGTGGCCGGCGCCGGGAACCGCAGCCGGGCCAGGTGGGCCTTGCCGACCTTCCGGCCGCCTTGGTAGGCGCGGACGTGCCCGTCGACGTACAACACCACCCCCACCACGCCGCTTCCGCCGCTTCCGCTGCTGTCGCCGTCGCCGTCGTTGTCGTCGCCGCTTCCGCTGCTGTTGTTGCTGTCGTCGTCGTCGCTGCCGGTGGTGGTGGTGTCGGGGCGGGCGAGGTGGGTGGCGGCCATCGCCGCGATCAGCCGGTCGGCGTGGCCGGTGGCGGCGAGCAGGCTGAGCTTGCGGCGGATGGTCTTGACTTCCGGGGCCCGGTCCATCCCGAGGACCCGCCCGAGCGCGGTCGGGTCGATCCGGGTGGCGCCCTCGGCGCGGGGCTGACCGGCCAGGGTGCGTAGGACGGCCTCGAGCAGGACCGTGTCCAGGCCGTAGAACCCGTTCGGCAACGCCCCGAACACCCTCCCCGCACACGCCAGCAGCCCGGTGGCCTCCAAGGCGGGCAGCGCGAGCAGCAGCCCGGCCAGCGGGACCCGCGCCGCGGGCGCGAACACCGGGGCCGCGTGCTCGATCAGCGCGAACCGGGCCGCTACCCGCTCCACGGACCGGTCCACCGGGGCCGGCAACACCGGCAGCACCGGGCTCTCCGGTGCCGCCGCGGCCGGCACGGGCTCGGCAGGCACGGGCTCGGTGTCCGCCACTCGAGCCTGGCCGCGGCCGGGGTGGGATCCCTGGAGGTGCGCGGTGGCGACGGTCTGTGTGGTGGTGTCGGGGGCGGGCATGCTCATCGCGCGGCGCACCGTGGTGGTGCTGACTCCCGCCTGCTCGGCGATCGCGGCCTGGGTGGCGCCGCCGGCCGCCAGGGCGTGGATCCAGGTGATGACCGCCGCGGTCAGCCGGTGCGGGCCCTTCGGGCCCCGCTTGTCCGAAGCCAGCGCCGCCACCCCGTCCTCGGCCAGGCTCTGGCCCCACCGCCACACCGTGGTCGGATCGACTCCGAACGCGGCCGCGACCTGCCCGAGCGGGGCGACCTGCAGCCGGACCAGCTGGACCGCGGACCACCGCCGCAACGCGTCCTGGCCCGGCGCCCACGCGTACACCAGGTTCCCGTGCAGGAAGACCCGGCCGCCGTGCTCGTCCTCGATGAGCGCGCCCGCCTGCCCCAGCAGGATCGCGGCCGCCTCGGGCGTGATCGGTAGGGGCGGCTGGGCCGTCATGACGCTCATCGTTCCATCCTCACCCAACACATCCCGAATCCTGCAATAATTATATCAGCTTCGGGGTGTGGGCGCAAGACCACGACGAGACTCACGAAAACTGCCCGCGAAACGCTCCCCGTGCCTCACGTAGGAATGCCCGCGAAACGGTGAGCGTGTTCGGGTATGAGGAGTGAGTTGTCGATGTCGTCTCGTGCCGAGGTCACCACCAAGTACGCCAAGG
>JBBQGJ010000686.1:0-3062 GCA_038322925.1 Mycobacteriales bacterium | reverse complement strand
GCCGGCAAGAAGAACATCGTCGACGAATCCAGCGCCCGCGCAGCCGTCACCGAAGTGACAGCCGAGTAAGGACCACCGCGACAACTCGAACACCACCGCGACAACTCGAACACAAAGCCCCGCCGGCCCAGCCGGCGGGGCTTTCTCATGCCACCAGCACGTCATCACCACGAACGACGCCGCCGTCCTCATACCGAACGTCGTTCAACACCCGTTCCGCCGCATCGGCTGCATTCCGTTCCCAGGGAGTCGGCAAGGTCGGCGCTCAGGGCCGCCGACCGGCTTTACGTGTGTGTGACTGATGTGACAATTGTTGCTGATGGGGCGGCAGGGGGACGGCCCGTGACGATCGAGTCCCCACACCAGCCCTCACGGAAGGCCCCCGCTGCCATGCCATCTTCCCCCACCGCTGGGCTGTCCCGTCGACCACTGATGGAGGTGTTCGCGCAGGTGCCCGACCCCCGCGATCCTCGCGGGGTGCGACACCACTGGCGACACTGCTCACCTTGGCCCAGACGGCGGTGCTGGCGGGGGCGCGACCCTGCTGGCGGTCGCCGAGTGGACCCAGGACGCACCCCGGCCCGGGTCAGGGCCGCCCAGTCGGCTGGCTCGTCGGCCGTCCACACTGAGACCGGGACATGTTGTCCCGTATCGGAATGGCCGCCGCGCCGCCTCTCGTCGCAAGACCAGTTCGAAATCGTCCCTGTGCTCCGGGTCGGGCGGTTGCGATGTGCGGTGATGCCCTGCTCAGGCCGGTGGCTGGGGTTGTCTGGCTGCGGGTGGTGTCCGGTGGTGGTGCGCCAGGCGCGGGGACCGATGCGCAGCGACCGTGGCTGGGTTGAATAGGTGACCCACCGGGCGTGTTTGAGCCGGGCCATCCTCCTGGTGTGCAGGTCCCGCCGCCAGGTCGCGGGTGGCAGCGGCCACTCCGGTGGCACCATCGTGATCGGGTGAGCAGGGCGGGATCGACGCCGGTCAGCGCCTCGGCCCAGGTCGGCGGTTGCCCGTGGCCGGGGAGTAACGGTTGATCGCGAGTGTCACCGCGTGCCCGATGCCGGTCACCACGGTGTCGGTCAGTCAGCCGGCCGCGGCGTCATGGACCAGCAGCCGGGCGGCGGTGCTCCGGGCGGTGCGGTCTGGTGCGCCACCGCTGGGGGCTTCGGTCCTGGTCGTGCTGCGGAGGCCGGTGATCAGGCGGTCATGTCTTGATCATGCCCAGTGCACTGGGACCTGATCCCGCACCGGCTTGCCCGAGGTCCCCCCTTCGGGTATCGGCGCCCGCCCCCGCGGTACCGCTGGGAACGGTGGTCGGGTGACATCAACCGGCCACGCCGACGGCAGCGGCCAGGATGATGTGATGGCCGTTTCTGGTGCCGATGAACCAGTGACCGCCGCGCAGGTCGCCGCCGAAACTGCGCGGGCGGCGTTGGCGGCGGCGGTCCGGCGATCGTTGACCAGGCCGGGGTCGCTGCCGTCGGCGGAGCAGGTCCGGTTGATCGGCGCGGAACGGCGGGCTCAGGCGGTCGCGGAGTACTCGTCGTCCGCACCGGACAGCGACTGGGGAACGGTCAGGTGACCGCGATGGCTTTCCATTCCTCCCAGCTCAGCGCCCAGTCGTAGATGTCGCCGTCGGCGGCGGACAGTGGCACGCTGGTCCCGTTGACCTCGACGGGGTCGCCGTAGATCGCCGACTCGAAATACGCTTGGGCGCTCTCCGCTGACAGGTTGATGCAGCCGTGGCTGACGTTGACCACACCCTGGTCGGCGACGGTGTACTGGTTTTGGTGGATGAACTCGCCGTTGTCGCTGATCCGCACCGCCCATTTCTCCGGCACATTGCTGTACCCGTACGCGGGGTTGCTCATCAGGGTGTTCTCTTCCTTGCCCATCACGATGTGGGTACCGGAACGGGTGACCCGGTTCGGGTCCCCGATGTCATCGCCGCTGCCGTAGGAGGCGTCGTAGCTGGCGACGGTGACCCCGTCCTGTTGCACGACCAGGTTGTGGGAGTTGGCGTCGGCCAGTACAACCTGGTTACGGCCGATGGTGAAGTCGCTGGTGATGTCCGCGGCGCCGTACGCGCCGGGCGCCAGCTGGACGCCGTACAGCTGCGCGGAGAGGTGGATGTGGGTGCCGGCGGGCCAGTAGTCCTTGGTCCGGTAGTCCAACCCCCAGCGGCCGTCGTCGTGTCGGATCCACGCCCACGCCCCTTCGACGGCCGGCGTGCTAGTCAGCGTGACGCGTTTGGCGGCGGCGGCCTTGTCGGCGGGTTCGACCCCGAAGTAGACGATCACCGGGGCGGCCACCCCGACCTCGGCGCCGTCACCGGGGTACACGGTGTCCCGCACCGCGGCGTCGGTGCCGGCGGTGCTGAACGTCCCGGTGATCGGCACCTGCCGACCGTCCGTCCCGGTCGCGGTCCCGGTGACCGTGTACGCCGCTCCGAACGCCAGACTCTGCCCCAACGTCCACGTCGTGCGATCCGGCGAGACCGTCCCGGCCATCGCGGCGCCGTCCGGGCCGGTCATCGTCAGGGTGTCGATCACACCCCGCGCAACGCTGACGGTCACCGGCTGCGCCGGTGCCATCCCGGTGGCACCGAACCCGGGTGACGCGGACACCGCCACCACCGGCGCCGCGGGCGAGGCGACCGTCGACGGTGCGCTGCTGGTGGTGCCCCCGATCGGGGATACACCGCCGGACATCGGCGGCCCCGCCGCGGTCGGCGCCACCGTGGACGTAGAGGTCAGCGCGCCGGTCCCGCAGCCGGCCACCACCGTCAGGACGGCCACCAACGCGATCACCGCCAGCGACCGCCACCGCAACCCCCGACGGGTGCCGCGCCTGGCGGTCATAGCCGGACCAGCCGGTGACCCAGCCGTGTCGGCGGCGGATCGGTGGGGACGGTGTCGCCGGCGACCGCTAACGCGGATTTCCGCACAGTTGGTTGGCGCAAGGGCTTAGGCGTATTCGTAGCGGAGTGTGCGGTTTCCCCACCAGGGGACGGTGGTGTCGGTGGGGAGTTCGGCTTGGCGGAGGACGGGTGAGTAGGCGCGGCGGTC
>JBBQGJ010000685.1:0-3066 GCA_038322925.1 Mycobacteriales bacterium | reverse complement strand
CATTGAGAGTTCCTTCGTTTGCGGGCGCGGTCGACGAGGTCGGCGAACAGCGCAGCGTCGGTGTCGGACGTGCCATGACGGTCCTCCGGGTGCCACTGGACCGCGACGATGTCGGCGCGCTGGTGTTCGCAGGCCTCGACAAGTCCGTCGTCGGCCACGGCGGTGACCGCCAAACCGACTCCAAGCCGATCGACGGCCTGGTGGTGATAGGACGACACATCGATGATCTCCGAACCCACGATGGCGTGAAGCCGCGAGCCGTCCATCACCCTGACGTGATGAATTCCGTTGTGGTGCAGTACTTCCGTCGTGGGCACGTGCTGTGCGAGGCTACCGCCCAGCGCGACGTTGAGAACCTGCATACCCCGACAGATCGCCAAGGTGGGTATCTTGAGTTCGATCACCGACCGGGTCACACCGAGGTCGAACTCGTCCTGGAAGGCCACCGTGTCCCGCGTCTGCGGTTCCGGGTCCGCCCCATAGCGGCAGGGCTCGATGTCGGCGCCGCCCGGGAGCAGTACGCCGTCGAAACTCAGCAGCCGAAGCGGCAACTCGGCCAGTGGACCAGCGGCGGGGCCGTGCAGGATGACCGGCTCGCCGCCTGCCGACCACACCGCTTCGCAGAGGGCTTCGGCGCCAAGTGTCGCCGAAAAGCGCAGGATCGGCACCTGCGCGGCCCGCCGACCGACCACCGCCACCAGGGGACGAGTCACACTGCGGTTTCCTCGGCGTCGGCTACGCCGTCGCTGAGCCCGCCGAAGGGGTAGTCGAGCGTCGGCAGCCACTCCTTCCATACTTGGCGCAGGCGCCCCGATTCGAACAGCCGGCCGAGCGCTTCGTCGATCGCGGCGAGGGTGTCTGGCCGGTCCTTGGACACCGCGATCCCCCACCTGTTGCCGGTCTGCACCGTGAAAGCGAGTTCATAGTCGGGGTGCGTCGCACCGAGCGGGACGAACACGACGTCGTCATCGACGACGGCGTCGACGTCCTTCGAAAGCAACGCGGCGAGCATATCGGCGTACACGTCGTCGGAACCCGCTCCGAACGCCACGGGCACCGCACCGGTGAAGGTTTCGACGAGTGTCATGTTCGTGCTGTTCTCGATGGCTGCGACCTTCCGGCCCACGAGGTCCTGTGCGGTGTGGATGCCTGCGCCGCGCCGGACGAGTACGCCCTCGTGGAAAACGGCATACGGCCGGGTGAAGTCGACCTGGGCGCGCCGCTCGGCAGTAATGCCCTGGCCGCACAGGACCGCGTCGGCGTAACCGCGCCGTACCGCGGGGATCATGTCGACCCACGGCACCCGGACCCACTCGACGGGCCGCCCCAGTTCGGCACCAAGGGCCTCAGCGACGCCGGGCTCGTAACCCTGACGACCGTGTTCGGGGCTCCACCGCGAGAAGAGCGGCGGCGCCTCGGCGTCCAGGCATGCCAAGCGAAGCGGCGTCAATGAGTCGGTCATGGTAGGTCATTCCAGTACATTTCACGCTCCCAATCGGTGACGTATCCACAGAATCGAGCCCATTCATCGGTATGGAAATCGACGAGCAACGCCGACAACTCCGGTCCGAATGCCTGGGGCAGCAACTCATCGGCGCGGAATGCCTCGATGGCTGCACCGAGCGTCAGCGGCAGCGCCGGGAACCGCTCGTCCCGAGCAGCTTCGTAGGACGACCCCTGCGTCGGCTGCCCGGGGTCGGTCGCGTTCTTCATGCCGTCCTCGCATGCGGCAAGAATCACCGCGTGGGACAGGTAGGGGTTGACGCTGGCATCGGGCAGCTTGTACTCCAGGCGACCATTGGCAGACAACCGCACCGTGCACGTCTTGTTGTCCAAGCCCCAGTCGATCCGCGAGGGGGCGAATTGTCCGGAGTCCCAGTAGCGTTTGTACGAGTTGACGGTGGAACCGTTGATGAGCATGGCTCCGGCGGAGTGTGCCAGCAGGCCACCGAGAGCATGTCTGCCGATCTCGGTGAGGTGCAGTTCAGTGACAGCGGGGTCGGACAGCACATTGATGTCATCGCGCCACAGGCTGAAGTTGTGGTGGCAGCCGTTGCCCATCATCCCCGTCGCGGGCTTGGGCATGAAACTCGCCTCGATGCCGAGTTCGCGTGCGACCTGCTTGCAGATCTGCCGGTAGGTGGTGAGCCGGTCTGCGGTGAGGTCGGCCCGGTCGAACATGAAGTTGAGCTCCACCTGGAACTCGTCCTCGTAATCGCCTTCGACCATGTCCAGGCCGAGCGCCTGGGCGTACTCGATGACCTTCTTGACGATCGGCCGGTTCCGTTCGAGATGGTCGATGTGGTACGCCGGACTCGATCCGGGCCGGAACTGCGCCTCCAGTCCCTCGCCCCGCCACGTCATCTCAGGCTCGCACCCGGTGCGCAGTTCCAAGCCGGTCCGATCGGTGAAGCCTGCCTGCAGGCGACGGAGTAATCCCCTGGTGTCACAGGCGAATTCGGATCCGCCACCGTCGGCGAGATGGTCTGGCTGGTACAGCCGGCAGAACACCCGGGCGAAGCTGGTGTCCCATGGCAGGATCGCGAAGGTCTCGAGATCGGGGACTGCGGTGTACTCGGGCGCATGGACCCCACCGGCGAGCAGAACGCCCTCCCGGGTGCCTTGCAGGTTGGCTATCGCGGTCTGGTGCTGTTGCACCCCCTTGGTAGCCAGTCGCTCGAAGTGCCGGGCCGGCACCACCTTGCCGACGACGCGGCCGGTGATGGTGACCGCCTGGAAGTACACGCATTCCACACCGCGATCAGTGATCGTCGACAGCGCCTCGGCGAGGTCGGGGCTGGTGGCGTTCGTTTGACGATGCGCATCAAGCGGTGTCGTGGTCATCTAGTCACCTCGACGACGATGGCCTGGGCCGGGCAGACATCCGCCGCCTCTTCGACGTTGTGGCGCTCCGAATCGTCCGGATTGGCATCGTATTCGAGCTTTCCATCGTCGTTGATGGCGAACACGGCGGGCGCGGCGATGGCGCACTGGCCGTGGTCCTGACAACGAGCAAGATCTACGGTGACGCGCATGGGAAGTCCTTTCGGGGCGGTTGATTTCAGT
>JBBQGJ010000684.1:0-3080 GCA_038322925.1 Mycobacteriales bacterium | reverse complement strand
AATTCCCTCATCCAGGCCGCGAAGGCCAGAGCCCGCGGCTACCGCAGCAAAACCAAGATGATCACCATCATTTACCTCATCGCGGGAAAACTCCCCAACCCGTCACCCTACGTAGCCCACCCGATCTAGCGAAGAGCCCAAAATAGCCACCTCGTTACGACACAACGGCCGCAGCACCAGCCGCCCCATCGACCTTCTGCTCACCGCATGAACTACTTTGCCGATCCCCTGGTGTGTTCCTGGACTCACCCGACTTCCCAGAACTCAACGAGGTGATCGACCGGCTGGCGAAAAGCTATGACGTGCAGCCGATCGCCATCGCCACCGCCTGGATCACCCGGCACCCGGCCAGCATGCAGGTCGTGCTCGGCACCACCAACCCGCAGCGGGTTACCGCCGCGGCCGCGGGTTCCGACATCCCCCTCACCCGAGCAGAGTGGTATGAGCTGTATCGGGCGGCGGGATACCTGGTGCCCTAACAGCCAGGCCCGCAGCTTTTCGTTGACCGGGTTGCCGGGCACTGAGGAGCCGGTTTTCCGAACAGGGATCTTTCGGATTTCTTACCCGGCGTGATGCGCTTTCCGACCACGCCACCCCACCTCGCTGGGTGGTATTAGTCCAGCTGCCGATTGTTGGGGAGCCGCGTCGTGTTCGCACCCGATCGCAAGGCGCCGTGGTGCGCGCCGGCCGGGTCCCCATCCCATCGAGCGGCTCGCCTACATGACCCAAACCGCTTACACCCAATCCCGCTAATCGCAGAATCAGTATGATTCTAAGCCGTCCGGTCGAACTGTATTCAACCCTTTTCAAGGGGAACGACCTTGATCATTTAACGGACATACGAGTTGCCAACCAGGCTTTCTAGCCGCATAGATCAGAGAATCAGAGAAACTCGATTACTATTTCTGGGCCTAGTCGTCAATGCGGGACTTGTTTCGTTGATGTGGGGGCGCGGACTCTCGATGAGCGAGGAGTCCGCTTCCATGGACGCCGTCCACCAGGCGCATGTGGCCGTTGGCCCACGGGTCCGGTCAGTGCGCGCCCTTGGTCACCATCCGCATGATGCGCGAGTTGAAGACCGCGAATCGGGTCAGTTGGAAGGGCACGCTCCGCCGACGGCGAAGGGTAGCTGCTGTGGGCAGCGGAGCTCCGCTCAGGTCGGCCGTGGGCTGGTCGCTGACCGTGGTGCCGGGGACCGGGATGCAGGGGTCTGGTGTCGTCATGTCACTCACTCCGGGATCAGCTGCCAGCCGGGATGGCCCTTGGCCTTGTAGATGAACAGGTAATGGAGCATCAGCTTGACCCAGTGGCCGCTGAGCCCGATCTCGCCGCGGGTGTCTTTCAGGTCCCGACCGCTCGGGTAGCGGACGTAGTCGGGAACCACCGGCATCATCGTCATCGCGGCGGCCGAGCCACGACGCAGGCCGTGTCCGGCGGAGGCCACACAGGCGGCCCCCATCGAGGCCATTGACGCCTGGTGGGCCGGGGCGTCGGCACCGTGCTTGATGCGGTCAATGATGGTCAGGGCAGCGGTTTTGCCCATCACGCCGGACGGCATCCCGGTTCGGGGCGGAGAGGGGGCGATCACGGTGCCGTTGGTGCTCTTCTGTGGCCGGGAGATCTGGTGTGGGGGTGCGAAGGCGATGCCGACGGCGAAGACGTTGTTGTACCCGGGAGCGAGGTAGGTACTCGGCCAGTCGGCCGCGCGCCACTGTTGGTAGGGCTTGGGGGTGTACTCGGCGTCGACTTTCATGAATCCGCTCGGCGCGAACAACCGAGCGGTGATGTCGATTCCTTCGCGGTCGTACGCCACCAGCGGCACACCCCCGAACGGCGGCAGGAGCATCGCGAAGTCGAAGGCCAGGGTGTGCTTCTGGCCGTCGAGCGTCTCGTAGCGGATCAAACCGTCCTCGACCTGTTCGACGTGTGCGCCGAGGATTGCTTCAACGCCGCGTTCGCGGAAGAGCGACCCGGTCCACAGTTCGCTGGAGGTCTGAAAGCCCTGTTGCTCGAAGGTCATCCCGTCGACGCCGAAGTCGCCGAGATGGGCCTCGTTGGTCAGGTAGACCAACCGAGCCCGGTCCCGGACCCCGGCCTCGCGCAGCTCATGGTCGACATTGAAGACGTACTCGAACGCGGCGCCCTCGCAGGTACAGGTTCCGTGGCCCATTCCGACGACCAAGGTCTGCTCCTCGCCCGAGGCGAGTCGCTTGATGACCTCTCGGAGCCGGGCGGCGGCCTCGAGGGCGTGGTCAGCGGTGCAGACAGAGACGGTGTGGCCGTCCGGGCCGAGGCCCGGCGTGGCCTCGAACCGCAGGCGCGGGCCGGTGGCGTTGATGAGGTAGTCGTAGCGCAGCTTTCCGTGCGTGCCCGCCTTGCCCTGGCCGGTGTATTCGATGTCGACGGCCCCTCGAGGATCATCGATGTCGCCGTCGGGTCGGATCGCGACGGCCTTGGCCTGCCGGAAAATGATGCCCTTGCGGTCGTAAACAGGCTGCAGCGGGAAGACGACGTCTTCCTTGTCCAGCTTTCCGACCCCGACCCAGATGTTGGAGGGAATCCAATTCCACCGCGAGTTGGGCGAGACGACCGTCACGGTGTGCTTGTTGCCCAGACCGCGGTTCCCAAGGAGCCGGGACAGATGAAGTGCGGCGGTGTGTCCGGATATCCCAGCACCCAGGATTACGACGTCGGCCACAGAGGGTTCCCTTCACAGTGAGAACTCCTGTCTAGCATACCCATGGGGGTATATACAGGGTCTTTCGGTCCTGTTCTCCCACGTCAGAGTGACGAACGGGGCCGAGCCATGGCTGCGGACGACATTCCTCAAGTCCGCCGTCGCCTCCGGAGGCAGGGGATCGGCAAAGTAGTTCATGCGGTGAGCAGAAGGTCGATGGGGCGGCTGGTGCTGCGGCCGTTGTGTCGTAACGAGGTGGCTATTTGGTGTGCCCGCCGAGGCGGAGCACGCTGATCGCGGTGTTGCGCAGGGTGGCCATGACCTGTGGTCCATTGCCGGTGCGGAGTTGATGACGGTCTTCGTCGAACACGACGTCTCGCACCCAGTGGAGCCCGTTCTCGAT
>JBBQGJ010000683.1:0-3081 GCA_038322925.1 Mycobacteriales bacterium | reverse complement strand
ACCGGTCACCTCGGCACGCCGCCGGCCCGACCTCGCCCGCCGCGTCGTGGTGAACAACTCGCCGAGAAGGTACGGGGTGGGGGACCGCCCGTTCGGTCCCGTTTCGTAGGACCTTGACAGTCCATCGCTGACCCGTGCGGCGGATGGCCGGCGCCTACTGGGACGCCTTCATCTTCATCGCCGCATGCCCGACCCCGCACCGCTGCCCGACAACTGACCGTTGGTGCCTGCTGTGCCGCAACCAGCATTCGGAAGTGCACCGCAGGCAGTGGACCCCCGTGGACCGGTTCGCTCATTGCGCGCGTACACGCGTGTTGCGCCCTGGTCAGCGGCGGGTCGGGTGTCAGAGTCCGAGCATGACTTCGACCCAGGCCAGTGGACCCGGTCAATCGTCCGGTGACCCGGGTCAGCGACCCAGCTATTCGCTGACCCAGGCCGCCAAGATGACCGGGGTCAGTCTGTCGACGATCAAGCGGCGCCGGATGGCCGGCGCGTTCCCGAACGCGCACCAGGATGACGCCGGGACGTGGCTGATCCCGGTGGGTGACCTACTCGCGGCCGGTCTGCACCTGAACAGGCCGACCGGGGTCACGACCGAGGGTCAAGCCGTGGTGAACCAGGGTCATGACCTGGACCAGGTCACCCGCATCGCCGAGCTTGAACGGGCGCTGACCGAGGCCAACGCCGCAGTCAGGGTTGAGCGCGCGTACCGGGAGGCCGCCGAGCAGATCGCCGCGGAGCGGGAGAAACGCGCACTGACCGCGGAGCGTGCCCTGCTGATGCTGATGCCCGCCGCGGCCGACCATGAGCCGGTCACCACGCCAGCGCCGGACACCACGCCGCCCGAGACGCCGGTCGTCCCCGCTGTGGACCGCCCGAGACGCCGGTGGTGGCACCGCTGGGAATCCCAGTAGACCGCCCCCCCATCACCCGTGGTCGCCGCCGCCGATCACCGACGGTTCCCAACATCACCGCGCCTGGACCGGGTGAGCCGATCCGTCGCGGACTTCGCCGGCCTACTCGACCGGGCGCAGCGCCGCGGGTTCGGCCTGGTCCTGCTGTCCCCCCGCGCTGGACCTGTCCGACCCGGCTGGCCGGTTCACCGCCAACGTCCTCGCGTCGGCCGGCGCGTAATACGAGCGGGAACTGATCGGTGCCCGTACCCGCGAGGGCATGGCGCAGCGTCGAGCCGAGGGTGTGGTGATGGGCCGGCCCAAGGACCGTGCACCCCGCCGTCGCCGATCGCATCCGGGCAGCACGCGCCGCCCGGGAGTCGTTCGCGGCCATCGCGGACACTGAACGCCGAGGCTGTACCGACCGCGCAGGGTGGCGGTCAAGCCCATTCCCGTGGTGTTTCGAGTTTCGGTCACCGGTGATACGTCGTCGGGTCAAGCGGTGAGGGTTTCGGGGGTTCGTCCGGTGGTGACCTCCTTCGCCGGGCTGGACGGGTCGCTGGTGGTGTCGGCGGCGAGGGTGATGCGGGATCGGGCCAGGACGTCCAGGCCGAGGTAGCGGCGGCCTTCGGTCCATTCGTCGTGTTGCTCGGCCAGTACGGCGCCGACGAGGCGGACCAGTGCGGTCCGGTCGGGGAAGATGCCGACAACATAGGTGCGCCGGCGGATCTCCTTGTTCAGCCGTTCCTGCGGGTTGTTCGACCAGATCTGCCGCCAAGATTCCTTCGGGAACGCAGTGAACGCCAACAGCTCATCCCGGGCCTCATCGAGGTGATCGGCGACCGCGGGGACTTTCTCACCAAGCGCGGTGATCACCCGGTCGAACTGTGCGGCAACGGCTTTGGCGTCGATCTGGTCGTACACCGAGTGCAGCATGGTCTTCACCCGCGGCCAGCTGGCCTTCGGGGTGATCGCCATCAGATTCACCGCGTAATGCGTCCTGCAACGCTGCCACGACGCTCCGGGCAAGGTGGCACCGATCGCGGACTACCAGGCCGCTGTGCGCGTCGCTGGTGACTAGTTTGACCCCGGACAGGCCACGGGCTACCAGACCCCGGAAGAACGCCAACCAGCCGGCGCCGTCCTCGGCGGAGGTGACGTCCAGGCCGAGGATTTCCCGGTGCCCATCGGCGTTCACCCCGGTCGCGAGCAGGGCGTGCACCCGGACCACCCGGCCGCCCTCCCGGACCTTGAGGACCAGCGCGTCGGCGGCGACGAACGTGTACGGGCCCTGGTCCAACGGGCGGGACCGGAACGCCTCGACCTGCTCGTCCAGGTCCCTGGCCATCACCGAGACCTGCGACTTCGACAGCGATGTCACCCCCAACGACTGCACCAGTTTCTCCATCCGGCGGGTCGAGACACCCAGCAGGTAACACGTCGCGACGACCGTTGTGAGCGCCCGCTCGGCCCGTTTGCGCCGCTCGAGCAGCCAGTCCGGGAAGTAGGACCCGGACCGCAGTTTTGGGATCGCGACGTCCACGGTGCCGGCGCGGGTGCCGAAGTCGCGGTGCCGGTACCCGTTGCGGGAGTTCACCCGCTCATCGCTGCGTTCGCCGTACCCGGCGCCGCAGATGGTGTCGGCCTCGGCGCCCATCAGCGCCTGCACGAACGTGGACAACATCGAGCGCAGCAGGTCCGGGCTCGCCGCGGCGAGCTGATCGGCCAGGAACGTTTCGGGGTCGATAGGGTGAGCAGAGGTCATCGCGTGGTGCTCCTTCGGCAGACTGTGAGAGGTCCTTCGAAGAATCACGCGGTGACCGTCCTCATCTCGGCTACGACACGCCCGCGATCAAGCTGGGCGCTGGGCCGTACACCACTTTGCAGGACTCAACTAGGGTGGCGCCGCGTGGCACGCGTCGACCGTCCGCCACATCAGCTTGGAGGTCAGCGCATGAGTTGCCCTGTGTCAAGCTGCCACCAGTTGTTGATCTTGGTTGAGGATGCGTTGGAGGCCGCCATGTTGGGCGGGGTTGTAGGCGATGCCGGTTTGCCAGCATCGCCAGATGATGCTGACCCAGGCGCGGGCGAGGATGCGGACGGCGTGCGGGTGGTCGCAGTTTCGGGCGCGCGCTCTGGCGTAGAGGTCCGCGGCCCAGGGGTTGCTGTGTCGGGAGTCTCCGGCGAA
>JBBQGJ010000682.1:0-3089 GCA_038322925.1 Mycobacteriales bacterium | reverse complement strand
GGGTGGGTGGCCTGGACCCGGCGTTCCCGGCTCTCCCCGGCCCGGCGCAGCAGCCGGTAGAACGTCGAGACCGACCCGAGGTAGACGCCCTCGTCGAGCAGAATCGCCCAGACCTCGGTGGGGGCCAGGTCGACGAACCGGTCGCTGTGCAGCGCGTCGAGGATCGCCTGGCACTCGACCGGGCTCAGCGCCCGCGGCTGGGCCCGGTCGGGCTGCGCCACCGGCGCCGGCCGCTGCAGCGCCGGGCTGCTCCGGTGCCGTCGGTAGTGGCTGGCCGGCGGCCGGCCCACTGCCGCGCACGCGGCCCGGGTGCCCAGCACGGGGGCCAGGGTGGCGATCGCGTCGTCGGTCACGGCGTCGACCTGTTGTCGCTGTCCGCGCTCTCGGAGAGCAGCTCCAAGAGCTCCTGCAGTTTTGCCTGCACAGTCACCACGAAGCGGGCCTTGGCCAGCTCCTGCTCCAGTCGGGCCTTCTCCTGGTAGAGCCGGTCGATCTTGGCGTCCCGCGGATCTGGCCGGCGTCGTCCCCGCGGCTGGGCCAGCGCGGCCAGCGCGCCGGCGTCCCGGGCTCGCCGCCAGTCCACGACGTGGCTGGAGTACAGGCCTTCCCGGCGCAAGATCGCGCCCTTCTCGCCTGGATCCGCCGCATCGTAGGCCGCCAGGACGTCGAGCTTGTACCTCGCAGTGAACGTTCGCCGGTGAGCCCGCTCGGGCACCTCCGGGTCGGGACGGGTTGGATTGGCCTCGGTCACCCGCCCAGGATCAGCCTGGGCTGGCGTTGCGTCGAGCATGGTCACGGTCACGTCGGGGAGTCTCCATCCCCGCCCTCATGTCAGTGATTGTTGGGGGGCGGGTGCCTCACCACAGGTTGGCAGAGAGGGTCTCGACTCGAGCCGTTGAAGGAGTTTGTCAAGTCCGTCGAAGAACACTGGGACGGGATCATCTCCTGGCATGCAAGTCGCATCAGTAACGGGTGTGGCTCTTCTGCAGTGAGTTGAGGGTCAGGCTGCAAGATCGAGTTGTTGGTAGTGGTCGAGGTGGTTGCGGCGGAGTTCTTGCTGTTGGTGCCATTGCCAGTACTCGTCGAAGTCGCCGTTGGCGATGACGGCGCGCAGGTGCAGGACGGCTTCGGCGCCAGGGGTGGTCCACCTCGCGCCGGTGATGTCCATCCTGTCCTTGATGAGGAATCGTGCTGCGCCTTCGATGATCCCGGTGGCGATCTGCCAGCCGTTGGCCAGGGCGGTGGCGTAGTCCAGGTACGGGGCCTTGGCGGTCAGGTAGGCGATGGCTTCGTCGGCACCGGTGCGTTCGCTGCCGCGGAACCTGGCGGCGTCGGCCTGGCGGCGGATCGTGGCCGCCGCGTCGACTGCCCGGCCGGTCAGGATGGTCCGGGCGTGGCCGGCGACCCAGGTCTCGGCGTCGGGATCGCCGGGGTAGAAGAAGGTCCAGGCGGCCTTCCACACGTACTCGATCACGTGGACGAAGTCGATGATGGTGGTCACGGTGATGCCCCGGGTGGCGGCCTGGTCACGGATGGTGTCGATCTGCTGGCGGTTGCCGTCGACCAGGGCGACCCAGGTCCGCTCATGGTTGGGGTCGCGCCGCTCGGCTTCGTCGAACATGCGGGTGATGACGGCCGGGATGTCGTCGGTGACGCTGGCGGCCAGCCACTTGCCGGTCACCACCGGGCCCGGCCGGCGCGCCTGCTTGCCCACCCGTGGCGTGCTGCTGGCGGGGATGATGTCGTCGACGGTGCGTGGTTCGGGGTCCAGGTCGTACACCGCCGCGAGCTCGGCCATCCGCTTGCGTCCGTGCTTCTCCCCGGGCGACAGCCGGGTGGACAGCTTCGCCGAAGCCTTCGCCGCCAATTTGGCCGTGCCGGGGCGCAGGTGACCGGGGCGCATCACGATCCCCTTGCCGTCGCACTGCAGCCCCAGCACCCGGTCCGGGCACGGCTGGGGACGGCGGGCGGTGTAGAACGCGTCCACGTCCACCGCGGCGTGGCGGGCCAGCCCTTCCACCTGCCGCTTGCCCAGCTGAACGCCGGTCGCCCGCTCGATCGCCTCCTGGGCGTCGTCGAACGACCCCCGCGCCGCCTCCACCGCCGCCAACCGCGCCAGTCCCGCCGACGGCCTGCCCACCGGCAGGTTCAACACCGCGTCCGCCGGATGCAGATTCCCCGCCGACGGTGTCGACGCCAACACTCCTGACGTCGGTCCCGTCGTCATGCCGGTACCGTCCGAGGCAGGGCCGGGCTGGGTGTCCGAGGCGGTCGGTGAGGTCGTGCCGGTGCCGACAGCACCGGTACCCGCACTGGCTCGGTAGGCCTTGCGGGTCACCGTCACCGGCCCGAGCACAGTCGTCAACTCGCGCCGGTGGCCGTTCTCCACCCGCGGACGCGGCACCCCGTCGCTGCCGGTCACGCCACCGCGGCGCTTCTCCAACCGGGCACGCTCATCCAGATGACCCTGCAACAGCAGCCGGTACTGCTCCCGCGAATACACCTGCAGCCGGGCTTCCAGATCACCATGCCCGGCGCCCATCGCCTTCGGCCCGTCCAGCCAGTTCACCACCGAGTCCAGATACTCCCGGGCCGGGTCGGCCCACCCCGCCCGGTCACTGGGGTGGGCCTCAGGACGGGCCGAGCCGTGGACCGGGCAGACACAGCAGGCGCAAGCAGGAGAAGATGACATCAAGGGCTCCTGGTTCAGATCGTTCGGCTTCGTAACCTGTCGATCTACCAGGAGCCCCTTCACATCACGGCACCAACGCGCCGATCACACCCAAACCCGGCGCAGCCTCGCATGCACACGCCTCTACCCGATCATGCCTCCCTCGGCACCGGTCACTCCAGAAGAGCCACACCCGTTCCAGTTGGCGACGTAGTCGTTGATCCTTCCAATGAGGTCGGCGACCGAGTTGAACGTCCCGCGGCGGATGGCCTGCTTTGTGATGACGCCGAACCAGGTCTCCACCTGATTCATGAACGAGCCGGAGACCGGGGTGAAGTGGAAATGGAAGTCCGGGTGGTCGGTGAGCCATTCTTTGACCGCCGCGGTCGAATGCGTCGAGAAGTTGTCCAGGACGACA
>JBBQGJ010000681.1:0-3111 GCA_038322925.1 Mycobacteriales bacterium | reverse complement strand
GAAGTTCAGGTTCGACGCCGTCGGCAACCCCGTCCCGGCCGGATAGGCGGTGAGATAGCCAGGGCCCCGCGTGTCCGACACCGTCAACGTCAACGCCGCACTCGTCGCCCCGGGCGGCACGGCGCACCGTCCGGTGACCTGCACCCGGATCGTGTCCGCCGAAAGCACAGCGAATCCGAACCCGCGACGCGTGTCCACCAGCCGGCACGGCGTCACCGGCACATACGCCGCCCCGTCCACGACCGGCACCCCATCTGGCGACAGGCCCGGCTGATTCGGCGAAGTCATCGCCGATACGACCCCAGCAGATTCCGGGGCTGCGTCGGCGACGTGGGACGCCGCAACCGCCCCGGCGATCACCGCCACCAACCCCCATCCGACGGCCGCTAGCCCCCCACGTCGGCGGCGCTGCACATCGGTGGATCGGCTCCGGTCAACCGCCACGACCAAGGTCGTTCCCACTGCGGCGACTCCTGTCGGACCGGGTGCTAGCTGCGGGAGGTGTCGTGTTGGGTGATGGCCTGGTAGACGATGGGGGCCCGTCCCTGGTGTGACCAGTTCGGGGTTGGGCCGAGGCGTTGCACGAGGCCTTCGGAGATCATTTCGGTGACGGCTTTACGGACCGTCATCGGACTCCCACCGATCTCCGCTCCGATATCGGCCAACGTGAATCGTGTGGTCCGTACGGCGACTTCCGACTTGATCGTCGCGGTTGTGACGGGGGGGCTGCTGCTGTTGGGCCGTGCGTTGGCCCGGTTCTTGCCTGGACGCCGCGTCGCCGGTGCAGGTACGGCGAAGCCGGCCTGTTGCAGCACATCGTCGGTGACACCGACGGATTGGAGGCTCGCGACGGTCACCTCGTTGACTTCGGCCCAGCGCTTGGCGGACGCGCAGAACGCGGCCCGCAGCTCGCCTTCGTCTGACTGGCGGGCACGTTGCAGCTTGCTGAGCGCGCGGAGTCTGTCGAGCGGATCGGTGGCCGCGTCGATCTCGGCTTGGAGCCGTTCGATTTCGGCGGTGTCGACGAGTTGCGCCGGGTCCTCCAGAAACAGCAGGTAGTTGCGTACAGCCGTGTCCGCATCCGACGAAGTAGTCATAACTCAAGACAATAGCGTTCAGCGTCTGGTGAACGACGGTTGGGTGACCAGGATGTTGGTTTTGTGCTATGATCGGGCGCTCGCCGCGTGTGACGAAGACCCATGGCCTGCAGCGGAAGTCGACCGCCTGGTTCACGCCTACGCACAGGATCTGCTCGAGCAACATTGGATGCCTCTACCCACCTGCCGACACCGATTCGTCAGGCGGCGGTCCAGTCCGCGAGCAAGGTTTGCGCATACTGCTCGAGCACGTCGTCGGGTACAAACGGGCTGGTATTGATAAGTCGGACACAGTCGGTGCCATCGTCGAACACGTAGATGTCCGCCGCGTCCGACACCGACGTGCTGGGCAGGACATTCACGGTCAGCGGACTGAACCGCCCCGGGATCGGTGACTGCTCCTTCCCTTGAGAGGATGGAGTCATGTCAGGAGCGAAGCGTGTCGGGAGGTATCCCGATGAGATGCGTGAGCGGGCGGTGCGGATGGTCTTGGAGCATCAGCACGAGTACCCGTCGCAGTGGAAGGCGATCGAGTCGATCGCGAAGAAGCTGAACGTCAATCATGAGACGTTGCGGCTGTGGGTCCGCAAGGCCGAGGTCGATGGCGGTCAGCGGCCGGGTCTCACCACCGATGAGCGGGCGAAGATGAAGGACCTCGAGCGTGAGGTCAAAGAGCTTCGTCGGGCCAATGAGATTCTCAAGGCAGCGGCAACTTTCTTCGCGCGGGAGCTCGACCCGCAACCGCCGCGATAGTCGCGTTCATCGACGAACACCGTCAACGGTTCGGGGTCGAGCCGATCTGCAGAGTGCTCACCGAGCACGGCTGCAAGATCGCCCCGAACACCTATTGGGTGGCCAAGAAACGACCGCCGTCAGCGCGTGCTGTTCGTGATGCCGAGCTGGCGCCGGAGGTGGTGCGCGTGTTCGAGGACAACCTGTTCGTCTATGGCGCGGACAAGGTGTGGGCCCAGCTGAACCGGGAGAACATCCGTGTGGCGCGTTGCACCGTCGAGCGGCTGATGCGAGCCCAAGGGCTCTCGGGAGCCAGACGGGGCAAGGCGTTCACGATCACCACCCATCACGACGACCGTCAGCAGCGACCGGCGGATCTGGTCGAGCGCAAGTTCCTGGCGCCGGCACCGAACCGGTTGTGGGTCTCGGATCTGACCTACGTCAAGACCCACTCGGGCTGGGTGTATGTGGCGTTCATCATCGACGTCTACTCGCGGATGATCGTCGGCTGGCAAGCCTCCCGATCGCTGCGGTCGGACCTGGCGATCGACGCGTTGGAGATGGCGGTGTTCAACCGTCAACACGCTGGCCATGACCTCGACCAGCTGGTCCATCATTCGGACAGGGGCGTGCAGTATTTGTCGATCCGTTACTCCGAACGCCTCGCCGCGAACGACATCGTCGCCTCGGTCGGCTCGAAGGGCGACAGCTACGACAACGCCATGGCCGAGTCCTTCAACGGGCTCTACAAGTGGGAACTCATCTACCCGCAGGGTCCGTGGCGCGGCATCGACGATGTCGAGTTCGAGACGATGACCTACGTCGACTGGTTCAACCACCGCCGCCTTCACGGCGAGATCACCGACAACGCCACCTACACCACGCCGGCCGAGTTCGAAGCCGCCCACTACAGTCAGAAACCGACAGCCCTCGAGGCCGTCACCCAATAACCCGAGCAGTCATCAAACCCGGGGCGATTCAGACCATTGGTGAAGGTGATGTCGGCTTGGCGGGCTTCGGCGATGTCTGCTTCGGTCGCGACCTCAACGCGCTGTGTGACGATGTTGTCGCCGGGCCCGTTCGGGTCCCCGCTGCTCCATCTGACCTCACTCCCCTTGACGAGAGGTTCTGTCGTGGGTTCGCCGTCGGGCATGGTGCCGATGGGTATCGGGTCGCCGCACGGAATGCCGCTGATCAGACTCTCGGTTCCCGCCGTCGTCGTCGGTGCGCTTGTCGTCGTCGGTGGGCTGGTGGTTTGCGGTGTCGTCGTTGAGGGTGGCCA
>JBBQGJ010000680.1:0-3114 GCA_038322925.1 Mycobacteriales bacterium | reverse complement strand
CATCACCCGAGCGATCTCGCGCGGCTCGGCGCTGAGCCAGGTCGCCACCAAACGCCTGGTCGAAGCGTGTGCCGATCGACCCGGCGAACTCGACTCGGAACGGAACCGCTGGCATTCGTTGTCATTGTCCAGTGGTGAACTCGCCGAAGGCATCGCATCGTTCGTCGAAAGACGCAAGCCCATCTTCGGGTGGTCACCCGGAAAGGACGCACCAGCGAGACACGTAGCTGCCGACCCTGAGACTGACGTTCCGAGCGCCGTCGGCGAGCACGTCGCAGACTTGGACGTGAGGCCGACGACTGGCTAAGGATTTCGTCGATCGAGTGACGGATTCTGTCGGGTGTGTAGAGCGCGCTACTGACGGGGGGACACGATGGGGTTTGGTCGAGTGAAACACAGTGGTGGTAACGGGTATGGCCGCCGAGCGCTGGTTGCCATCGACGACACGCTGGCACATCGCCGATACAGCGTTGTCATCCCGGCCTTCAACGAGGAGGTGCTTATCGGCTCGTGCCTGGAATCGCTTGCTGCGCAAGACTATCCGGCCCCGTTCGAGATCATTGTGGTGGACAACAACAGTACGGACCGGACGGCTGCGATCGCCGCCGCGATGGGGGCGACGGTGGTTTTCGAACCCGAGCGGGGCGTCTGCCAGGCCAGGCAATGCGGTACGGCCGTTGCCCACGGGAACATCGTCATTTCCACCGACGCGGATACCACCTTTTCGCCGGGCTGGTTGTCGGCGATCGATCGCGCGTTCGCCCGCAACCCCGCCGCGGTCGCGGTCGCGGGACCGTGCCAGTTCGATGCCGCACCCTGGTGGGCGGTCCTTTACCCGAAGCTGCTCTTCGGCCCGGTGGACATCGTGAAGAGAATCACCGGGCGGGTGATCTATATCTCCGCCACGAATATCGCCTTTCGCAAGAGTGCGTTCAGTGGTTATGACACCCGGCTGACCCAGGGCGGCGACGAACTCGACCTGCTGCGCCGGCTGCAGGCGGCGGGGGAGGTCATCTTCGACCCCACCAATCCGACGCGCACCTCGTCCCGACGATTGGATCAGGGGCTGCTGTACAACGTGGCGGTGACGTTCGCCTACTACTACCTGCTGGGCTACGTGGTCAACAGGGCATTTCGCCGCCCGGTGCTCGGCATGGCCCCGCCCTTCCGCAGCGCCCGCGGGGCCAGCGCCCCGCCATCGCCGAGGCAACAGGGGCGGTCGTGGCGTCTCACCCGTGCAGCATTGCTGATGGCCAACCGGCGTTGAGAACGGCAACCGATCCGGGCGCTGCGGGCATTTCATGCTCGGCATCGCGACCGAAGGCGGGCACGCCGTCGGCGACCGGGCCGATCACGGATCAAGGCTGGAGAAGATGCATGCGGTTCGCACGCGCGGCTCGATGGGCGGCCGTTGGTGCGGCTGCCACTGCGACTGCCGGTTACTGGACCATGATGTCGTCGTATTCGCAGCTGCTCGGTCCCTTCCCGTACCGCGGCAGGGTCGCCGGCAAGGTGATCGCTCTGACGTTCGACGACGGGCCCAACGAGCCCTTCACCACACAGATCGCCGACGTTCTGACGCGGACCGGGACACGGGCAACCTTTTTCCAAGTCGGAGAGTGCGTCGAGCGGTTCCCGGAGGTCACGGCGAGATTGGTCCGCGACGGTCACGTCATCGGGAATCACAGCCAGTCTCATCAGGTCACCCGCTGCCTGGGCATCGGCACGCAGCGATCGGAGACAGCAGCCGCGCAAGACGCCATCGCCCGGGTGATCGGCCGGTCGCCGACGCTCTACCGACCGCCGTGGCTCATCCGTACACCCACCCTGCCGGGGGTGCTGCGGCACAACGGCCTGGCCGCCGTCTCCGGCGAGTTCTGCCATGCGCTGGAGGTCTTCCAGCCGCCACCCCGGTGGATCGCCAGGCGCGCGCTGGCCAAGGCTCGTCCTGGCGCGATCCTGATCTTCCACGACGGCTTCGACGCCAGGGGCGGCAATCGAGCGAGCACCGTGGCGGCCGTCCAGATGGTGGTCGCCGACCTCAGCCGCCGGGGCTACCGGTTCGTCACCGTCGACGAACTCCTCGGCATTCCCGCCTATCAGGATCTACCGGCACGTTCCCGAGCCGCCGGTCGGTGATCGATAGTGGGCGGCAGCGACCCAGGCGATCTCAGGTGTCGTTGGCAGCGCGCGGCAACCCATTGCTCGCCTCGGACATCCGCCGCGTGAGATGAGGTTCTGGGAAACCCGGCGGTCTTTCTCCCCGCCGGTGATCCGGACACCCGCCCTCATGAGCGGGCCTGCGACTGCGTTGGCGTCGGCAAGGACGCCGAACTGGTTTCGCTGCACCGTCACACTCGGCGAGGCAAGCACGTCGACCCCGACGCCGAACCCATTGGCGGTTACGCCCGCTACCGCCAGGTCCTGGATGACTGCGGCGCCGGGGCCATCGACAGTGAATGCACTGGCGCCGTTGACTTCTCCGCCGCTGATCACCTCCACCAGCGGGGGCTTCGTGGCGACCAACCGGTCGCCGTTGAGCCGTCGATCGTCACAGAATCGGTGATCGCGGGCAGCGCCTGCCCCGTGCGGCAAGGCTTGTCCAGGTGATGACGGAAACAGCACCCGGCTGTTCGCCGAGATCGAAGGCGATGACGTCCGCACCCGGAGCGGCATTGGCGTCGATAATCGCCTGTCGGAGCGAGCCCGGTCCGCCATCGGCGGCGCTGGTCACGGCGATCGTGGCGTTGGCAGCGGCCGACGCGCTCTGCGGTAAGGCAATCGCGAGCCCGCCCACCAGCCCGACCGTTGCGGAAAGCGCGATCAAACGCTGCGGCAGGCGTCGGGCGCGAACAGTCATGGGCTTCTACACCCTGGGGCCGAGGGCGCCGGCGGTGGGATCGATGGGCGGGACCTCGCACGTGCCTTTGGCGCTCAGTTTCATCCGCCGTCGTCGAGAGCTTCAGGGATTTCCCTAGGCCTTGACCAAGCGTGTCGGCGTGTCGTTTCGACGGGTTTGAAGGGCAAAGGCCTTACCCTGCCTGGGTTTGCGACTCCAACGCAGCCCAGTGGGAAAGGCCTTTGTGGTGAAGAAGATATCGCATGAGCAGAGTC
>JBBQGJ010000679.1:0-3115 GCA_038322925.1 Mycobacteriales bacterium | reverse complement strand
CGTCGGTCGCGGCAGCGGCGGCCAGGCCCGGATCGACGGCCGTGATCACCTCGAGCAGGATCTGTATCGGGTCACCGTCGTCATCGGGCGGGCAGCCGTGGCAGCGGGGGCGTCCCTGCCGATCCCGGGAAGTGATCTTGCGGATGTTCCCGCATCCGACACACCGGGCGGGAGTGGGACCGCAGACTCCGCAGTACCAGTCCTGACCGCGCCGTTGAAAGGTGTTCAGCGGCTTGCCGCAGCCGGTGCAGACGGGTGCCGAGATTCTCACCGCGCCCGCCCGACGCAGCGCGATCAGCACGCTCCCGGCGACCCGGGGTGCCGGGGAACGGCCGTCGGTGAGGATCCCCGGACGCTCGGCCAACGCCTGGGCGAGGCGGCGCCGCACGTTCCGGCCGGGAGCAACGGCGGCCAGGACCCCGGCCACGACGTCCGCGTCCAGGCCCGGCTCCACCTGGATGATCAACGCACCGATCACGCCGTCCGGGTCGGTGACGGTCATGGCCACTTCCGATTCCACGCGTCAGCGCTCGACACCGGTGATCCGCGCGCGTTTGGGGCGCAAAGCGCCGATCCCGGCGTCGCCGCCGGCGGTCGTCTTGGTCTTTCGGGCACTCCCGCCGGCGGCGACCGGTTCGATCAGCTCGCCCATCGAGCAGTCCAGGATGTCCAGCAGCGCCATCAGGATCTTCAGACTGAGCCGTTCGGGGCGTTCGACGACCAGCCGGTAGACCTGGCTGGAGGACAACCGGATCCCGCGCGCCGCCAGCGGGTCGATCAGGTCGGTGGTGGCGAACATGCCGCGGTCGGCCATCACCTGCCGCAGATGCCAGCGGTAGTCCAGTTTTCGGGCCATGGGAGCTTCTTACCGTCCGGTCGGCCCTGGTGCGGCCGGCGGGTGCAGCGCCGGGCCGATCGCCTTGCGCAGCGCGGTGTTCATGAAATCGCCGCTGACGTGGGTGTAGATCGCGGTCGAGGTGTCGCAGCGGTGCCCGACCTGTTCCTGCAGGAACCGTCGATCGGCTCCGTCCTCGGTCAGGTGGGTCACATACGAATGCCGAAGACTATGTGGCGTAAGAGCTCTGGGCATGCCCAACGCGTCGCGGTAGGCGACGAAACGGGCGTTGATCTCCGCCGGTTTGATCCGCCCACCCCGCTCGGTCACCCACAGCGCCGGATGATCCACCACACCGAACCGCGGCCGGACGTTGTCGACGTAGTCGGTCACCGCCTCGACAGCCCAGCCCATCACCGACGCGACGTTGCGCCGTCGGGCAGGCTGGCCGCGCACCGCCTTGCCGTAGCGCACGTGCAGCATCCCGAACCGACCGAACTCCGCGGCCGCCGGGTTGCGACCCCAGTCGGTCAGGTCCAGCTTCGCGGTCTCGGTGCGCCGCAACCCCCAGCCGTAGATCACCTTGAACAACGTGGCATCACGGTAGGCGGCCAGCACGCCCTTACGTTTCGCGCGGGCCGCCCGGTCGACCTGGTCATCGGCGTAGTCCAGGAAGCGTTGGATCTCCTCACGCGAAAGCGGACGGGCCTCCGGGCTGCCCTCGTAGTCGTTCAGGTGCGCGATGGTGTTCCACTCATGGCAGATCGGCACCGGGAACGTGCCGAACGCCTCCTGACACGCTTTCGCCCAGCCATAACGGGCATCGGTCAAATACTCGCTGAACAGCCGCAGATCCGTTTGATAGCCGCGGATCGTCGCCGGCGCCAGATGCCGCTCGACGGTCAACGACAGCGTCCACTCGTCCACCTGCCCCGGACCCCACTGCCACGGGAACTCGTTGGTGAACGACACGAACCGGCGCACCAGCCGCTCCCGCGGATCGATCGTCGCCGCGCGCAGCCCCCGCGCACTCTGCTGCGCCCGCCAACCCCGCAGCATCGCCTCCACCATCGCCTCCTGCGGCCGGAGCTGCACCACCCCGTCCACCAGCTCGACGCTCGCCGCACCCGCCAAACCGATCTCCCGCAACACGACCCCCCATCATCAAGTGATGGGCGTATCCTGCATCAGACGGGACCGAACGATCCACGCGACACGCTCGAACCCCGCCCCGGCCCAGTGATCCGCCCAATGAATAAGACCGCCAACTGCCGGAAAAACGCATTCGGCTCGCCCATCTGATGCAATTCCCGAGGGTTCGCGTAAATCGCGGTCGTCTTCCGCTCCCGGTGCCGCAGCACCTGGCCGATCTCGGCCAAAGACGCGCCCGCCCGGAGCATCTCGGTGGCGGCCGTGTGCCGCAGACGATGCGCGCCCACCCTGGGCAGCCCCGCCCGGTCGCACGCCGCGCGCACCACCCAGGCCACCGTGCAGCGGTCCATCGCGGCGCGCGGGGCGGTCACCCGCAGGAACAATGCCCGGCACTCGCACCGCGGGCGGCGGCGCAGATAGGACACCATCGCCTCGCCCACATCGACCGGCAACGGCAACATGTCCAGGCGGCTGCCCTTGCCGCGCACCAGCAGCTCGCCCCGGCGCCAGTCGACATCGTCCAGGCGCATCCCGGCGACCTCCCCGGCACGCAACCCCAACCGCGACAACAGCAACAGGATCGCGTAATCGCGCCGGCCGACCAACCGGCGCCGATCACAGCTGGCCAGCAACCTCCTGACCGCGGCGGGCTCAAGACCGCGCGGCAGACTGCGATCACGCAGATCGGCGACCGAAGGAACCGCCCACACCAACGGCGCCTCGATCAGCCCAGCCACATGCAAGTACCGGAGCAACGACCGCAACGCGCACACCAGGTCCCGTGCCCCGGACACGCTGCGCTTCGGGCATTCACTGGCGAGGAACAAGCTCACCTGCGCCGCGCAGAGAAGGTCCAGGCCAAGTCCGTGCGGGTCCGCCCCGGTCGTCAGGAACAGCCGCGCTGCCGGCTCGTACGCATCGAACACCGTGTGATCGGACAATCCACGCTCGATCGACAGATAGCGGCGATAATCCGCGAGCAACTCCTGCAGCGGCCCCTGCGCGACGACCGGCACCGGCGGCGGCGCCACCCCCAGGCCACGCAGATACCCCACCGGCAGCATCGCGCTACGCGGAGCGACCCACGTCACCAAACCCGCCGCCCGCCGCGCCGCGGCGAACCGCTCG
>JBBQGJ010000678.1:0-3121 GCA_038322925.1 Mycobacteriales bacterium | reverse complement strand
GATACGAGGTGACCATCACACCGGCGGCCTGATCGCCGACGAAGACCGCATTCTTCGGCCCCTAACAACATGCCCGAACTCACCCGCGATCCACGGGTCGATTCCGCATGCCACCTCACCATTTAGTTTCGTCTCAGAATGGCCGGGCGGCGATCACGCATGACACAAACACAGCGATGGGAAGCGGCCGGTCACGAATGTCCCTGTCCCCCAGAACCATCGAATCCCACGTCCGGTCGATCATGACCAAACTGGACCTGTGGGAAGATCCCGCCGGCAATCGCCGCGTCCAAGCCGTCATCCGCTGGCTTGACCAGCAATAACCCGCGAGAGCGACAGGCGCCGAACGCCTATCGCTCCAACCCGCGATTCGCGCCGGACTCGAAGGTGCGGCGTTCGGCCAGATCGGCAAGCGTCACCACACTCACGTGGAGGATGGCGAGGACCGCGGGCACAATGGCCATCCGCCACCACGGATTCGGGCCACCACGGGCGCCGACCGCTGGCCAGTTCCGGTGTCCGTCACCGTAGACCAATTGTTTCGCCACCTCGGTCGTCACGGTCAAACGGCCGAGCAACCACAACACCACCAGGGCGCCAGTTTGCTTGACACGGCGCCGGTTTCGGGGTGTCGGCGCCGACACATGTTGGCGCTCAGTTCTCAATAGCGGCGCCGAGTGCAAAGAGCCCGTAGCAGACAGCTACGACCCGGCGCCGACCTCAGCGGCCAGTTGCCCACACGCCGCGGCGATCTCCTGCCCGCGGGTGTCGCGCACCGTGCAGGCCACCCCCTGCGCGCGCACCTGGCGGACGAACTCGTTCTGCGCGGGTTTCGGCGAGGCGTCCCATTGTGATCCCGGGGTGGGGTTCAGCGGGATGACATTGACGTGCACGAATTGACCAAGCCGGTCGTGCAGCAATGCTCCGAGCATCTCGCCGCGCCAGGCCTGGTCGTTCACATCCCGGATCAGCGCATACTCGATGGACACCCGCCTGCCGGTGGCGTCCGCGTATCCGCGCGCGGCCGTCAGCACCTCGTCGATCTTCCAGCGTTCGTTGACCGGAACGAGGGTGTCGCGCAGTTCGTCGTCGGGCGCGTGCAGCGAGACCGCCAGCCTCACCTGCAGGTTCTCCGCGGTGAGTTTCTGGATCGCCGGCACCAGACCCACCGTTGACACCGTCACCGCACGCGCCGAGATGCCGAGGCCGGCAGGTGGCGGGCTGATGATCCCCCGGACAGCGGTCAGCACCCGCTTGTAGTTCGCCAGCGGCTCGCCCATCCCCATGAACACCACGTTCGACAGCCGCCCGGGGGTGCCCAGTACGCCGTCCCTGGCCGCCCGCGCGGCCAGCCGCACCTGCTCGATGATCTCGGCCGCGGACAGGTTCCGCTGCAATCCACCCTGACCCGTCGCGCAGAACGGGCACGCCATCCCACAGCCGGCCTGGCTGGAGACGCAGAGGGTGATCCGATCGGGGTAGCGCATCAGCACCGACTCGATGAGGGTGCCGTCATGCGCCCGCCAGAGCGTCTTGCGGGTGTCGCCGTCGTCGCAGGCGATCGACCGCACCTCGGTGAGCAGCTCGGGGAGCAACTCGTCGACGAACTCGGCCCGCGCCGCGGCCGGCAGATCGGTCATCTCGGCAGCGTCCCGGGTGAGCCCGGCGAAGTAGTGCCGGGCCACCTGGTTGGCACGGAACGCCGGCTGTCCGATGCGCTTGACCGCGTCGACGCGTTCGGCCGATGTCAGGTCGGCCAGATGCGTCGGCGGAGTGCCTCGGCGGGGAGCGGTGAAGATCAACGGGCGGGAGCGAGTCATGGCCCGCCCAGTGTCCCACGGCGACAAACCCGCAACGGTCGGGTAACGATTCCCACCAGTCACACCTGCCGCACGTGTCACAGCAGCGGTGATCACCGTGGGCCACTAGCGTGCACGAGTCGCACCGCTGGCGAACACCGCCGGAGGCGGGCAGGGTGTAGCAGAAGCCGCATACTACTTGGCTCGAGCGCGGGCTCTGCCGCGAGCGCCGGCTGGCGGGCCCGGGAAAGGAGGAGTTGCCGCTGAAGTCCGGCAAACAGGCAGACTCAAACACGCGCTCAGGCCCGTTTACGTCCGGCTTCTTCCGTAAGTGTTGACATGAGCCCGCAACGGGCATATACATGTGTCCACCACCACAACATCCCGAGTGGCCCTCGACGCCGTAGGAGAACACGATCTAGCTGAATTCGCCTGGCGAGCGCGATCGCGAGTCACCAGCAGTCACAAAATTCATCGGCCGCAGCATCGCTGTCCAACACCGGCAGGCGGCCACCGACGGTCCAGACCACAACAGCCACAGGCAGTCCAGACAACGGAGTCCGACATGTACGCACCGGAGCGTCAGCAGGCCATTCTGGGCCGCGCGCGCTCCGCCGGCCGCGTCGATGTCAACTCGCTGGCCGACGTCTTCGACGTCACGCCGGAGACGATCCGCCGCGACCTCACCGGGCTCGAACGGCGCGGCGTGCTGCGCCGGGTGCACGGTGGGGCGATCCCGGTCGAGCGGCTCGGCATCGAACCGGCCGTCGAGGAACGCTACGGGGTCAACGCGGTGCAGAAGGAGCGCATCGCCAAGGCAGCTCTCGACCAGTTGCCCGAAGGCGGTTCGATCATCATCGACGCCGGCACGACAACCGTGCGGTTCGCCGAGATGCTTCCCACCGACCGCAGCTACACCGTGGTCACCAACGCGCTGCCGATTGCCGCCCTGCTGGCCGTGCGCTCGAACATCACGCTGCACATGGTCGGCGGGCAAGTTCGGTCGGGAACGCTGGCCGCGGTCGGCACCTGGGCCGAGCGCGACCTCGCGGGGATCTTCGCTGACATCGTGTTCGCGGGCACCAACGGAATCAGCGCACGCGGCATCACCACTCCCGACGTCGCGGAGGCCGCGGTCAAGCGCGCGCTGATGCGTTCCGCCCGGCGGATCGTGGTGCTCGCCGATCACAGCAAGTTCGGGCGGGACGAGTTTGCCCACGTTGCCGACCTATCCGAGGTCGACACGATCATCACCGACAGCGAGGTTGATGCCGACATGGCCCGAGAGATCGAAGACGCGGGACCGGAGGTGATCCGGGTAT
>JBBQGJ010000677.1:0-3127 GCA_038322925.1 Mycobacteriales bacterium | reverse complement strand
GGGCCGGACGACTTCACCGTCATCGCGGACATCGGCGCGTTCTCCCTGGCTCACCCGCCGAGCACCCCGTTCTTCTTGTCGACCGGAGTCCAATACGCGATGGACACCTATCGACACGGGTTCCTGGTCACCGACGGTCATCACAACCGCGTGCTGCGAGTCACGCTCGATGGTGACGTCACCGAAGTGATCACCTTCGGCAATATCGTCCCGACCGGGCTGGCCATCCGCGGTACGACGGTCTACATGGCCGAGGCCGGCCCGGTTCCGCACCTGCCCGAGAACGGCAAGATCGTGTCGTTCGGCACGAAATCCCCCACCGCTATCGAGGTGGCATCAGGAGCCCGACTGCTCGTCGACGTGGAATTCGGCCGCGGTCGCAGCCTCTTCGCCCTGTCGCAAGGCGTGTTCGTCGCCGGCCACCCCGAGGGATCCCCCGCGGAGCCGAACACCGGCAGTCTGGTACGAGCCACCCGCGATGGCGCCTTCACCGTCGTGAAGGACCGACTCAACCAGCCCACCTCGCTGGAAATCAAGGGAAACACCGCCTACGTCGTGACCCTCGGCGGGGAGATCTGGCAGATCGACCACATCGCATGCCTGCCCTATGGGGGACCTCACTGACCCAAACCCCGACGCTTCTGTGATCCGACTCCCGAGGCCGGTGCACCGGTTTCGTGGCGGCCCGCAGGAGCCCGCCACACCCGCGAAGGTCCAGGTCGGGGTCTACTGGCACCCGCTGCGCCACTCGGAAGTCGGCGGGGTGACCGTCGGTCATCCGCCCCAGACGAACGGCTGGTTCGAGCTGGTTGGTCCACCCAGCGGCAGTGCCCGCAAGTCAGGGCAGAGGCGGCCAGCGAAGCAAAAGCGCGTGGCAAACACGAACCCCGGTTCCGACGCGACCGTAACGAGGTTCGCGGGTTCCCTTCCAGTCGCAACGTAGCGGTTCTCGTTAAGTGACGAACAGGGCTGAGGCGGGGCCCCAGACGGCGGCAGGAACGCGATCCGGGTGGGCGGCGCTCAGCGAGGCCGTTCCGGGCCGCATTTCCAACTCGCATAACCAGCGTGTCTGCGCAGGTCATGGCCTTTTCCTCAAGCTGGGCCGCGAACAGTGTTCTGGCGTCGGTAGCTGATCGGCGGTGTGGGTCGCCGTCTCGGCTCGGACGTTCAACCTTGTTTCGTTTCACCTCCGGTTTCGTCACTGTCCGAATGAAGCCGCTGACGCGCTTGGTGGAGTCCCGCTGTGCCGGGGTGGTCGGACGGACGGGGGCGAGCGATCTCGCGACCCGGCGTTGCCGGTAGTTCCGTTACAGTCGCAGTAACTTTCGTTACGTACGGCGGGGGTGAGGATGAAACGATCGGACGGCGCGAAGGCGTGGTCGACGGTGCTGTCCGAGCTCGCGCAGGTCAAGGTGTGCGTGGTCTGGGAGCGGCCGACGTGGCGGGTGTCCTGGCTGGACGGCCCGACCCGTGAGGCTCTGATGGGCCGGGCGGCCGCCGTGGGCAGGTACCGGGTGGGTGCGCCGCTGCCGTTCGAGGACCTGCGTTTCGCCCGCAGCCATATCGGGGTGGCGGTCGCGTTGGTGTGGCTGGCCCCGGGGGAGTCCGGAGTCCCCGGCCACGGCGCGGGCGGCGATCGCCGAGGTCGAGGCGTCCTGTGCGGGCACGGGTTACCCGCAGACCCGTTTCGACGCGGGCGTGCTGGCGGCCGCCGAGTTGCTGGCCGGGTGGGTCATGGCGACATCGCGGAGATGGGGGTGCTGCTAGCTAGCCCAGGCTGCGCCACCGGTCGCGGCGGCGGTCATGCTGGCGGCCGGTCCGGAACTGACCGGCCGGGTGGTCACCTACCGCTGGCCGGCCGGCGGCCCGCCTGACGAGCTGCTCGGGCCGTCCGGTCAATGCGTTGAGCCTGGCGCGGAAACCGTCCGCCCGCGTACCTGTCAGCGGTGCGGCAAGCCGTTGCACACCGATGGCTCTCGGGGTGGCCGGCCGGCCAGGTACTGCAGCGGCGCCTGCCGGACGGCGGCGCACCGCGCACGGCACCGGATATCCCCGGCTGACGCGGCGGTGGCGGGTCGTCGGCGGCGCGAGTCGTCGGGCGGCTGATCCACAGCACTGCTTGTGCTTCGGCCGGGACCTGCTGATCACCGGGACGGCGATGCCCAGCGGCCTCGGCGACGTCCGAGTCTACCCGACCTACGACGGGGTGATCATCGAACTGCGCTGCGGCCCTCACCGGGTGGCGTTGCTCACCCAACACCCCGGAGCTGGCGCATTCCTCGACCGGACGCTGGCGATGGTTCCCACCGACGCCGAACTCGACCACTGCGACAGCGCCGCCGAGCTGGTGTTCCCCGACCACCACCACGACAACCGATCACCAGCCGACGGCCGGGCTCACCCCCCGCCACCGCGGCCGGGGTCGTGACGCCAGGAGCCTGACAGTCCGGCCGATCGGACAGGGCGGATGAGTACTTGCGTCCGGGAATATCGGAAGCGTCGACAGCCGTGACCACTGGCTGATCGATCGGCGCCGGATACGGAGTCGACACCGGCACACGCCGCTCTTTCAACGCCGGTTCGACCGTTGTCGGCCCAAACGCGGAGGCGGCTGCATCACGTGACGACAGGGCGTCCCCAGTACCGGCCGCCCTGGGTGCACTGGGGGACCGAACCTCCCGGTGGACTCGATCATGGTGCCGGTCAGGCGTCCAAGGTCTTGGAGACGTCTACGCGTTGCTGTCGTTGCGTCGGGCCCGTCCCTGCTCGCCATGGGCGGCCGCTGTCGGCGGTTCTCGGTGGTTATCGGCGTCGTGACCAGGTATCCCGGTGCTGGGATGCGCGCCGGGTGTGGATCCGAATGGTGGTGCCGTGCTGGCCGGACCGGACTTGGACGAGGTCGCACAGTTCGTCGGCCAGTCGGATGGCGCGGTCCCGCCGGTCGGTGCGGCTCCCGATGGTGGGTGCGGCGGAGCGGCCGGTCATCGGGTCACTGGTCCACACTCCCTGTTGCGGGCACTGGTTGGGTGTTCGTTGTAGGGACTCGGCGGGAGCCGGGAGACGGCCTGGCGCGGTCGCCGTTTGACGGCCACGATGACACCGCCGCTCCCGGTTCTTCCGAGGCCGT
>JBBQGJ010000676.1:0-3133 GCA_038322925.1 Mycobacteriales bacterium | reverse complement strand
CCGGGCGTACCTCGTGGTGACCTCGGCACGAGACGTCATCGACAACCCACTCTTCATGCCCTACCACGCTCACCGCTACGCGGGCATTCCTACGTGAGGCACGGAGAGCGTTTCGCGGGCAGTTTTCGTGAGTCTCGCCGTCCTCGTGACGGGTTGGGCCGCCAGGGTTATGATTGCGGGGAGGCCACCGGCTATCACCCGATGACCTCCCCTGATTGGGACCTAGCCCCCTCTTAGGGACCGGATCACCGTTGCGATTGCCCCGACGACTGAGCAGGCTGCTGTCAGCCATGCTGCCCAGTCGATCGGGGCGTTCCGCTTCGGTGGCGGATCGTCTTCCATCCCAACCACCTCCCTCCTGGGCGCGCATCGTTCGGATCTTCCCGGTGCGCCCCGCAGAGGGAGGTGCGCCCACTGTAGGTGGACGGACCGACAGCCGTGGCCGAGGCAGATCGCCTTGCTTGCAAGCCATTTGACATCCTCCTCGCCCTTTAGGACGGAATTCCGAGCCAATACTCAGGCCGCGTGGAGGTTGACGCTGCCCGTAGTTAGGGGCTCTCTTGGTCGAGTCCAGCCAGCTGGCAACAGGCGTTGCTGGACAGAAGCAGCGGTCCGCCCGCAGCACCGGCGTCACGGCGGGCCTCCCACCGTGCTTAGGCCAGCCCTCGGAACCTGGTGCTGTCAGGTCGGGCGGGTGACCATGAGCGGTGACCTGGGCGGCGACAGCACCATATTGCCGAGGATGGGAAGAAGCGGCCCGACGAGGAAGCGGTGCTCACTGCTGCACCGGCGAATCGCGGCGCGTACCTGATCGAAGCTCCGTGACACCGCTCAGGAGCGGCTGGGCAGGTCGCCGTCGGCCCGTATCACCGGGAGGCCCTCGAACTTCCGGGCCTGGTCCATGATGCCGATCAGGCTGGTGATGCTTTCGGGTGACAGCCCATGTGCGCGCAGCGCCAGCCGCCGCACCGCGGGGTCGCGGACAGCCGTCAATAGGGGCAGGTCCGCGTCGACCTGTTCGGCAGCGCCCATATCGAAGAAGTAGGCCATCGGGACCCCGAACAGCTCCGCAACCGCAGCCAGGTGACGAGCCGACGGGTTGGTCTTCTTCCCGTTCCGCAGCTGCGATAGGTACGCGCCGGACATCCCCGCACCCATTCCGTGCAAGGCCACGGACGCCTTTTCATTCGTCCACAAGCCGCGACCGCCCGGCCGAGACACACTGGCGAACAAGCGGTTCAGGCGGTCCGCCAACCCCGGCACACCACTAACCGTGTCAACCATCATGACCCCCGATCACGCCTGGCACAGGAAGGGCAGCTTATCGACCAGCAAACCCGCTGCAGCCGTCATGCGTCGTGCTGGAAGGTCGGTCATCGTGGCGGCGGGGTGACGCCGTCCCATTCCGGCAGATCGGGTCGGTCCTTGCATGCCGGCCAAATCCAGCCGGCGGAACAGCGAACTGACTGGCAGAGCCAGGTGCGATGGCTCGATCCGGTGCACGTGACGCACGGCGAGTTCCCAGTCAGGTAACTGGAATTTTCGAAACGGTGGCCGTTCGGGCAGCAGGACGGGGTCAACTCCACCATCTCGTGCCGACAACCCGAAGTCTCCCGGCGGCGGCGGCGGCAGCAGGCAGCAGCAGGCAGGCGACACCATGGTCGCCATCCGAACATACGTGCGGGAGGCGCACAAGGCGGGTTGCCGGTTGACTAGAGGTGGGCTCGGTCGCTTCGGGCTGCGGAGTCAGGGTGCTTTGCTCGGCGGTTGCATGTCAACCACCGAGCTGCTGACCGACCACTACCCTCAGGTGCCGGTCAAAGACATCCACGCCTGCCTGCGGTACGCCGCCGACGCGGTCAACGAACGGGTGGCATCACTGCGGCAACCACCGGCGCGAAACCCCGCCGGGCTGATGCCGGGACGGTGGGTGTCGGTTGGTCACGCCACCCGAGGGCCTCGAAGGCGTCGAAAGGGTGGGTTAGTCGCGGGCTGCAGCTGCCGTGCGGGCGGCACGGGTGCCCTTCCGGTCCGCCCGGACGTGGCGGGAGGATCGGGATCCGTTGCGCAGGTCGAGGTGGGCCCGCAGTTGCGTCGGGGTCATCGACTGGCCGCCCGGCCGGGTGGCCACGTTGCGTGCATCGTTGGTGGCCACAGGTGCCAGCCCCTTCTCTCGCCCGGCGGTATCCGATCGAGGTTCAGTGTTCCACCGGCCGCCCACCACTGTTGCAAGCTGAGCGAGGTGCCGCAGCCAACTGGGAAGGCTGTGAGCCGGCCGGCATCTGCGCCCACGTCCTTCCGTCCAGTAAATTCCCGTTCGACTTCGGCAGCAATCCACCCCACTGCTTGTGGAAGAACGCGACACCGGCGTCCTGGCACTGATCTCGCAGACCACGCACCCATTCCACGTCCACCGGCCGGTGATTGGGGCCGGACTCGCCGCCGGTAATCACCCAATCCACCATGCGGTGCGCTCCGGGTCGGCCCGGCACCCGAACGGCGTTCAGGTCGATCGGTCCGAGAAGCGGCTCCGCACTGATGAAACGAATCGCCGCCGGGGTTTCGAGTAACGCTGGGATGCGGATGTTCGCCCAATGCTGATTCTCCGCGCTGACACCCAACCAGACGTTGGGCAGTGGCCAGTGGCGGGCCAGGACATTGTCATGCACGCGGTCTGCATGCTGTTCGTCGGTCAGTCGCGCGGCTGCCGATGCGACCGCCAGTCGAAACTCAGAGGAGCTCAACAGGCTTCGCATTCGAGCATGTCGCTTGGTGAGGATCATGAACGTGTGGGTGTGCCCGTCGTGCTGGTGGTTCGCTGCCATCACGCCGAATACCTGCGCGATGAAGTCGTCGGAAACGGCCTTGTGGAAAAGGTCCGACATGGAGTTCACGAACACCCGTCGCGGCTTCCGCCACCGCAGTGGGGCGCTCAGGACGTCGGGGTGCATCGTCAAGCCGAACCCCGGCCCGCTGGTCTGCGGGTCGCCGTCACTCTGATACTTCGCAGACCCCATTAGCGCGGATTTCCACGCAGGGGGTTCACCGCAACGTTCAGCGGAGTTCGTAGCGGATGGTCTTGTTGCCGAGCCAGGGTATGCGGGTGTCGGTGGGTAGTTCGGCCTTGCGGAGG
>JBBQGJ010000675.1:0-3167 GCA_038322925.1 Mycobacteriales bacterium | reverse complement strand
GCCACCGACGCGCCGGAATCCCCAGACCGCGCCCGCGCGGCCGAATACGAACTCGATCCTCCCGGCCGACTGACGGCCGCCCTGGACACACCAGCCGGCACCGGTCACCCACCAACAGCCGTTCGACACCAGCCACCTAGGCGTTCCTCCCGACCGAAACCGCTGGGCATCCCGCCCCGCGTGCGGCAGGGTGTTCGGGTGACAGCTTCCAATCTCCAGGTTCATCCGCTCTCCCAGGCCGACCTCGACGACATCCTTGACCTGGATTCCTCTGCCTTCGGCCAGGACCCGCCTCGCGACTTCCTGGACGACCTGGTGGTTCCGTACCTGGAACTCGATCGCTACATCGGGGTACGGGATCCGCTGGCGCACCAGGAACTGGTCGCGTCGGCCGCCATCCTGTCCAAGAAGATGACCTTTCCCGGTGGCGCCGTGCACCCGGTGGCCGGCGTCACCTGGGTGGCGGTCCGCCCTGGCTGGCGCCGGCGCGGCCTGCTGCGGTCGATGATCACCGAGCAACTGCACGACCTGCACGCGACCGGCGGCGAGCCGGTCGCCATCCTGACGGCCAGTGAGGCGGCGCTGTACGGCCGCTACGGGTACGGGCAGGCCATCGGGCAAGCCCGGCTGGAGCTGTTGCACGGTGCGTCGCTGCGCCCGGGCACTCCCACCGAGGCCGTCGTCGAGACCCGCGCGGAACGGGCGCGTCCATTCGCGCGGGCGCTCTACGAACGGGTGGCCCCGACGGTGGCTGGACACCTGTCCCGCACCGATGCCGTGTGGAACCTGCGGACCTCCGATCACGCCGAGCTGCGAGACGGCGCGTCCCGGCGGCGGTGGGCGCTGCACCCCGACGGTTACGTCTGTTATCGGATCAAATCCGGCTGGGCCCATCACGGCCCGGACAGCCAGCTGGTGCTGGACGAGATCTGCGCGGCCACTCCGCTGGCCCTGGCATCGCTCTGGCAGTACCTGATGTCGATGGACCTGGTCCGCAAGGTCAGTTACCGGGCCGGTTGGGTGGACGATCCGCTGCGTGACCTGCTGCTGGATTCCCGACGGATGCAGCTCACCGTCTCCGATCACGTCTGGCTGCGGATCGTGGATGTGGACAGGGCGATCGGGCTGCGCTCGTACAGCGTGCCGTTCCGCGCGGTGGTGGAGCTCACCGATGTGCTGTGCCCGTGGAACGCCGGAACCTGGGCGCTGGACCTGACCGCATCGGGCGGCAGAGCGGCCCGCAGCACGGCCACCCCGCAGCTCCGCCTGGACATCGTCGACCTCGGGGCGGCCTTTCTCGGTGGCACCCCACTGGCACGGCTCGCCGCTGCCGGCCGGGTCACCGGCGATCAAGCCGCCGTGCGGGCGCTGGCCGAGGCGCTGACGACTGCGCTGGCTCCCTGGTGTCCGGAGGGCTTCTGACGCAGCGCCGGTGGCCCGCCGGGCCAGCGGCAGGGGGCCGGCGAGGCGCGCGCAGCCCGCCCTCGGGCATGCTGAGGCCATGGAGCAGCCACGACCTCTTCGTCGCCGGAGGCGCTCGTCACGACGGGGCGCCGGTCCGCCAGCTGGGCCCAGCGCCGGCGAGGCGACCGACACCCCGTCCACTCAGGACCCGACGGCTGCCGCCCCGACCTCCGACGCGGCGACCGCGAGCGTCCCGAAAGGGCCTGGGGTGACGGGCGGAGTGGGCATTGGCCAACCGGGGCCGGAGGATTCGGATGACGACGGGATCTCCGCGCCGCCGGGCGAGGTGACGAGCACGCAGAACCAGCCGCTCGCGGTCACGGTGGTGGCGAATGCCACCTTCGAGGTGCCCGCCGAGCTCGACGACTCGCCGGACGCTACCGATGCACCAGGAATGCCGCACACATTCTCCGGTTCGCCGGGAACGGCGGCAACGACCGCGCCGGGCCATCCCGCAGAGCGCGGGCGGCCGTCCGGCGAAGGGCAGCGGCGGAGTTACCGGACGCCGCGCGAGGACCAGTCGGAGCGGTCGTTACGGGCGCTGGTCACCACCCGGTCCACGCAGGTGTCCCCCACTGCGGCCATGCGGGCGCGGGAGGTTGCCGTACCCACGGCGGCGGATCTTCTGGACGCGGAGGCGGACCTGGTGGTGGTGCGCCGACACTACGTCCCGCCGACGGCCCTGGCTGCCGGGCGGCGGCGCGACCGCTCCGAGCGCCGCCCGAGCGGGGGCGGTCAGCCGGGCGGCAGCCAGACCGGCAACACCCAGTCAACCGGCGACAATCAACCGAGCGGCCAGCAGCAAGGAAGCCCTTGACGGATCGGACGGCGGGTCCACCCAGCGGCTGACGGCCGCCCCGGCTCGCCGCGTTCACTGTGGCGACCGCTCAGTGGTCGCGAAACCGCTTGCTCCTGTTCAGCTTTCGGGCAGGGTCTGCGGGACCGGATCCGCCTCGTAGGCCGCCACCTGGTCGATCCGCCGCTGGTGCCTCGGGTCGTGCGAGAACGGGGTGGCCAGGAAGGTGTCGACAAAGGAGATCGCGGTGGCCTCGTCGTGCATCCGGGCACCGATCGAGATGACGTTCGCGTCATTGTGTTCGCGGGCGAGCTGCGCGGTCTGCAGATTCCAGGCAAGCGCCGCGCGGATCCCGGTGACCTTGTTGGCGGCGATCTGTTCACCGTTGCCCGAGCCGCCGATGACGATGCCCAGCGAACCGTGGTCGGCCACCACCCGGCGCCCGGTCTCCAGGCAGTAGGCGGGGTAGTCGTCAGAGGCCTGATACGACGCCGGGCCGATGTCGACCACGTCGAACCCGCTGCTGGCGAGGTGCCGGATGAGCGCGGACTTCAATTCGAAGCCTGCATGGTCGGAGCCGATGTAGACGCGCATGGCGGACAGTCTGTCAGGGCCGTCCGGTCAGGGCACGACCAACACCGGGAACTTCTGCCGCGCCATCACCGCTCTGGACACCGAGCCGGACGCGATGCGGTGCAACAGGTCGGAGAAGCCGGTGTGCCGCTTGCCCACCACCACGCACGCAGCGTCGCGTTCCTCGGCAATCCGCACCAGTTCGGCACCGGCCTCGCCGGTGGTCGACACCAGTTCCCACGTCACCCCGGTCAGGTCACCAGACGTGGTCAGCGCGGCAACGAGTTCTGATTCCACCTCGTTCTCCGCCTGATCGTTGGCTCCGATCTCCTCG
>JBBQGJ010000674.1:0-3179 GCA_038322925.1 Mycobacteriales bacterium | reverse complement strand
ACGTCTTTGATCACAGAGCACGAGGTTAGAGGGTGCCCACGAGGTTAGAGAACACAGCCGGAGCTCCAACCTCGTGGACAACCTCTAACCTCACGATCTTGCTCGTCGCTCGCGCAGCATTGCCCGCCTGAAAGGACAATGGCCAGGTCCGGTGTAGGCAGGACTCCCCGCCAGAATCCGAAGCACGGTTTTCGCGTACCGAACTGGTTGGAGAGGAGGCAACCCCAACCAGTTGGGTCCGCGCCCCGCTAGAGCTTCCCGATCCGGAACCCGAGCCATGGGTAGGTCTGCTCGAAGAACTGGTTGTTCTCCGGCTGGAGCCCAACCGCGGACAACCACAGTTGGTAGGCCGTCGAGTTCGGCACGCCCCCGTGAAGTCGGCGCCACACCCGGCCCTTCGTGGTCCCGAATGGCGTCGGCGTGATGGTGTCGGTCCATTCGACGGCGTTGCCGCCCTGGTCCAACGTCCCCCACGGCGACAATGTGCGTGCCTGGCCGATGGTGCTCAGGCTGGCGGTGTAAAGCTTCTGATACTCCTCGGCCGGGATCCCGAAGGGGTTCTTCGTCTCGCACTGGTCTGCGGGAGAGTACTGCACCGGGCACCATGTCGGTACCGGTTCAGTGCCTGCGAGATCTGTGGCCAACGGCTGGTCCGCGCGATTCGTCACGTTCCCGTTCTGATTCAGGATGGTGGAGTTGGGCTGGGTCGCGGTCCCGTCGCCGAAGACTCCAGGATTGGTCGGATACTTCCAGAATGAATACGTTCCGCCGCCGTTCGGGTCGTAGTAGGCCGACTTGATCCACTCGTCCTGGGACGGCACCACGAAGCCGGTGCTGCCGGTGCGTTGGGTGCGCTTGCGGGACATGTTGTACATGCCCTTCTCGGTCTTCTTCGAAAGCCGCACCCGATATTTGGTCACGTCGAAGCCGCCCTTGCGGGTGTACTTCTTGCGCATCACCTTGCCGTTGTTCAACGAATTGACGAATCGGGCGGCGCGCAGGAAATCGGAGAAACCGTAGGGCTTCTTCGACCATTGCGGGTAGGCGACGCGGTAGTGCCGGCCGCGCTTGGTCTTCTTCTTCTGGTTGATCTGCCCGTACTTGGGCCACGCCGAGGAGCTTTCGGTCTTGCTGTACAGACGGTGTTTGTTGCGGCCTCGCGGATCGACGGTGTTGAGAAATTTGACGTACTGGGCGACTGTCGTTTCGAGCCGTCCGATCCGGTACTTGTAGTCGACTCCGCCGACTTCCATACATCCTTCGGGTGGGTTGTCCTGACAGTTGGGGTAGATCGCGTCGGTGAACGGGACGATCCCGACGGGCGCGGCGCTTCTGTCCGTCACAGTCACCGTCTGCACGGTGATGGTGTCCGCGTGTGCGGCCAGTGGCGTGGCCACCGACAGACCAACTCCTGCCACAAGGGTGGGGACGGTGAATGTGATCAGTCGTGCGTGGCCCATGGGTTCTCCAGGTCGATGCCAGGTGCAGGTACTCGGGTGACCCTACGCCGATCGCGACCGTGGTTGCCGATCCCCGGGGATCGGCATGGCGCATCGTGACCTTCAGGTGTTCGGTGCTTGGCTGGTTCGGTGAGAAGGGGTACTGGACGACCGCGGGCCAATCTGTATTGTGAACCTCGGCGCAGACTGGGCGAGAGGGGCCACTGTGGATGTGTCCGACCAGAACGAGTCGATCGCCGAACTGAGCGGGGTGATCAAAACCTACGGCGAAGGCGAGGCCGCAGTCCACGCGCTGCGGGGTATCGATCTGACCCTCAACCCGGGTGAGGTGGTTGTTGTCCTGGGCCCCTCGGGCTCTGGCAAGACCACGCTGCTGAACATCATCGGTGGAATCGAGACGGCCACCGCCGGCGAGGTGAGCATCGGCGGGACTTCGCTGGCAGGCAAAGGTCCCGAGGAACTTGCGACGATCCGTCGCGACAACGTCTCCTTCATCTTCCAGTTCTTCAACCTGATCCAGACCCTGACTGCTGCAGAGAACGTGCAGGTGATCGCGGAGCTGACCGAGCGCGTCGACCGTGCGCAGCTGGCTCAGAGCGTGGCAACTGTGCTGGCGGACGTGGACCTGACTGACCGCGCCGGCCACTTCCCGGGTCAGATGTCCGGTGGGCAGCAGCAACGAGTGGCGATTGCGCGGGCCCTGGTGACCGGTCCCAGGCTACTGCTGTGTGACGAACCCACTGGGGCGCTGGACCTCGCCACTGGGCGCACCGTGCTTGCGCTACTCCAGCAGAGCGCGAAGGCCGATCGGCGCTGCGTGGTGATCGTCACCCACAACGAGGGCATAGCGGCGATGGCCGACCGGGTCCTGAGGGTCCACGAGGGATCAATCGCGAGCGAAGTCCGGCAGGCTGCCGGTTCGGCGCAGGACGTGTCTTGGTGATGGGACGCCACCCAACCCTTCGACGCAAACTCCGGCGGGATATCCGGCGCACATGGCCGCTGTTCACTGCGTTGGTGGTCATGGTCATGCTTGGCATCGCGCTGTATGTGGCGGCGGACAACTCCTACCGGAACCTGCAGGGCTCCTACGACAACGCCTTCACGGTTCAAGGCTTCCCGGACCTCTTCGTCTCGGGGGGAGACGTGAAGGGTTTCACTGCTACGGCCGCAAATGAACCATCGGTCGCGGGCACCCGGACCCGCATGCAGGCGGATCTGCCCATGCAGGTCACCAGCGACCAGGGAACCGACCGGTTCCTCGGGCGGATCGTGGGCTACCCCACCCAGGGCACGCCAGAGGTCGCGAGCCTCACGACGTTGTCCGGCGCACCGAATCCGGCCCCCGGCACGGTCCTGCTCGAGGAGCACATGGCGGGCACCTTCGGCTTGTCACAGGGGGACACCGTCACCCTCACCACCGCAGTTGGAGGGGTGGACGTCACGGTGGCGGGGGTCGTGTCCAGTGCTGAGTACCTGTGGCTTGCCCCCGACAGGCAGCAGGTGATCGTTCCGCCTAGATCGTTCGGAGTCATGTTCGTCTCCGAATCCGACGCCCGAAAATGGTCCGGCGGGCCGGACAACCAGTCGCTCGTGCTGCTCACCGACGCCGGCCGCGCCGATCCGGACAACCTCACCAGACTCAAGGATGCGGCGATCGCTGCGGGGGCTGTCGAGGCGCTGGATCGGGCGGAGCAGCCCTCCAACGCCTTGCTGCAG
>JBBQGJ010000673.1:0-3198 GCA_038322925.1 Mycobacteriales bacterium | reverse complement strand
GACGACTGCCGGGCACTGCGGGCGCAGCTGACCCTGTCCGGGTTGGGTCCGTCGATCATGACGCTGCTGCCGGTGCTGCTGTTGCTGATCAGCGCGGAAGGACTGCGCCGCGGCCGACGCGCGGCCTGGTGGGTGGCGTTGCTGGTCAACGTGGCGCTGACCGGGCTGGCGGTCCTGTTGGCCGCCCAGGCGTTCGGTGTCCCCGAGGACCAGCTGGTGGCCTTCGGTGGTCTGAGCCGCACTCTCAGCGTGGCGGCGATCCTGCTGCCGCTGGCCGTCCCGGCGTTGGTCGCCGGGGTGTTGCTGGTCACCCGCTCATCGTTCGACGTCCGGGCGCCTGGAGGCACCTACCGCCGGCTCACCGCGATCGTGCTGGCCACCATCGCGGCGGTCTCGGCCGTGTTCGTAGTCGGCGCCGCTGTCCTGCGAACCGATTTCGACCGGTCACCCACGGTCGGCGACCTGCTGCTGACGTTGCCGACCCGGTTCGTCCCACCGGCCTACCTGACCGAGATCGACCCGCCGTTCCTGCCCACCCGGCCGGTGGCCACCTTGCTCTACGAATGGCCCGGCGTCCTCGTCCTACTCGTGCTCGCGGTGGGACTCGCCCTGTCGTTCCGGCGGAACCGGGCCGACACCTTCACCGGGGACCAAGCGCACGCTAGGAACCTGCTAACCGACGGTGGCGGGTCGTCGTTCTCGTACATGACCCTCTGGCGCGGCAACAGCTACTGGTTCACCCCCGACGGCCGCAGCTACGTCGCCTACCGGGTGGTCGGCAGCGTCGCGGTTACCACCGCCGACCCCATCGGCGCGCCGGAAGACCTCCGCGACACCGTCACCGGGTTCGCCGGTTTCTGCGCCGACCGGGGCCTGACCGCATGCCTGTACGCGGTCACCACCGCCACCCGGGACGTCGCGGAACGGGACCTGCAATGGCGCAGCGTGCAGGTCGCCGAGGAAACCATCGTCCCGCTCGCCGACCTGAGCTTCACCGGGAAGAAATGGCAGGACATCCGCAGCGCGGTCAACCGTGCCGCCAAGAACGACATCACCGCTCAATGGATCAGCTACCGGCACGCACCATTGGCCATCACCGAACAGATCGCCGCGATCTCCGAGGAATGGGTCGCGGACAAGGGCCTGCCCGAAATGGGATTCACCCTCGGCGGACTGGACGAGCTGGCCGACGATCGGGTGCGCTGCCTCATCGCCATCGACACCTCCAGGACGGTGCACGCCGTCACCAGCTGGCTACCCGTCTACCGCGACGGCCAACCGGTGGCCTGGACCCTGGACTTCATGCGCCGCCGCCCGGGCAGTCTGCCCGGCGTCATCGAATTCCTCATCGCCTCCGCCGCGCAGGACTTCAAGGCCCAGGGCACGGACTACCTGAGCCTGTCCGGGGCGCCGCTCGCCCGGATCGACCGCGACACCACCGCCGAACCCCTGCAACGATTCCTGGACGTGCTCAGCCGCACCCTGGAACCCGTGTACGGATTCCGCTCCCTGCTCGACTTCAAAGCCAAATTCCAACCCGACTACCAGCCCCGCTGGATGGCCTACCCCGACCCCGTCGCACTGCCCGCCATCGCCACCGCCGTCACCCGCAGCTACCTCCCCCACCTCACCACCCAGCAGGCCACCGGCCTGGTCCGCAAACTGCGGAAGTGACCGCGCGACGCGCGGATAGCCCTGCCCGCAGAAGAGGTCGACAACGACGAGGCCGGCACGCCCACACGCCAACCCGACGTTGTCCGGCGCCGCCGTCCAGGCATCGGCGGATGCGGATGCGGTCGGGGTCGGTGGTTGCTCGGGGCTCCCAATCGCGGATGGCGGGCAGCTTGTCGCCGGGACGAAGCAGCTAAACGGGCCAGCCACGCGCGACATGGTCGAGAGCACAGCGCAGGGGGGTCGGTGAGCATCCGCTCCTACGGCGTCTGGATCGCCGGGAGGTATTGGTGACGGACCCGATCCGGAGGACGGTCCGTCGTGATCGGTTTCTTGGACGTGATGTCCCCGACGCCGTGCCTGGAACGATGACGGGCCGTCCTCGGGTCGGGCGGCCGAATTCTGGCGCGCCCCGTCGTGGGGACTGCGAATGACGTGCTCATCGCCGAGCGCTGCCTTCAACCGTCGCCTCAGCGCGCGCCGACACACCCGGATTTGCGACAAGCCAACAGGTCACGGCCGGTATATCTCATCGAGGGTAGCCGCAGCGTCGTGGTCGGTGAGCGGCAGGACGTGGCTGTAAATCCGCAGCGTGGTGGCGGCGTCGCCATGCCCGAGCCTGTGCTGGGCCTGCAGGATGTCTCCTTGGGACACCAATATCGTGGCCACGGTATGGCGGAGCCGGTGAAGGGTCACGTCCGGATGGCCGGCGTCGGCACAGGACTCGGCAAACCAGTGCGCGAGGCAGGACGTCGTCAGGCGGGTCGTGTGATCGGCGCGGCTGGAAAACAGCCACGGCCCGAATCGCCGACCCTCGCCGATTCGTTGCCGCCACTTTTCGACGGTGCGCCGCCACAGGGCGACGGTGGTCGGGCCGAGGGTGAGCCGGCGGATCCGGCCAGACTTGGTCGGACCGACCAGCTCGTTCGACGTGGCCCGAGCGATGGTCAGAATGTCGCCGTCCAGGTCACCCAACTGCAGGGCCGCGAGCTCGCCCCGCCGGGCTCCGGAGTCCGCGGCCAATCGAGTCAGCAGGAGAACCTGTTCGGCGCGGTGTAGCCGCGACGCGCACGATTGACCAGGTCCCGCGGTTGTTGCCGCGGTGACCTGCCGTTGGGCGTGGTGGAGGATGTCTCGGACATGTGCGACCGGGGCGTGCAGGCGAACCCCGGCCTGCGGTGGGCCTCGCATGCCGTCCAGTGGGTGACGGTCCAGAATCCGCTCGGCGTAGGCCCAACCCAACGCGGAGCGCAGCACCCGCACCCGGGCCCACACCGTCGGGTCCGACCATCCAGCAGCGCGCCAGGCCGCGCACGCGGCGCGCAATACGGTTGGGCTGACGTCGATGGCCCGCCGGCACCCGATCCGGTCCCGGGCCAGGAACCCGGCCGCGGACCGGTACCCTGCCAGTGTTGAAGGGCGCCACTCGTGATCCGCCGTCAGCCACACCTCCAGCAGGTGGGCCACGGTGATACCCGGACGGGCGTGGCCGGCCAATCGCACCAATGCGGCGTCGGCCGCCCACCG
>JBBQGJ010000672.1:0-3202 GCA_038322925.1 Mycobacteriales bacterium | reverse complement strand
CTCCGCCGCCTGCAGGTCCTTGCGGTTTGTCATTTCAGTCGTCATTGCAGCAGTCACCATTGAATTGTTGGTCTTTTCGGAAGCGCGCCACAGAGTCAAACGTCCCGTCAGTCGGCTGTCGCGACGCCGGCGCACAGCGCGCCTGAACGGCCCGGCGACCCTTTTCAGGCCGGCCGACGCCCGAGGTAGTCAGGGTGCGCCGGACCGAGAAGCCATACCCAGCATGAGAAAGGGGCTCGGCCAACAGCGCGTCGCGGTCAGCTGCCGATGTGCCCGACGCGATTTGATCGACGGGGTGAGCGCAATGGCAAAACCAAGGTGAAACTGGCACCCTGCCCGGGACCGGCGGATGAGGCCGTGACGTCCCCGCCGTGGCCGCGGGCGATTCCTCGGGCGATGGTCAGGCCGATACCCGATCCGGCGGACCGGCGCGGCTGGCGGGGCGCACGGTAGAACCGTTCGAAGACCCGTCCGACATCCTGCGCGGAAAGGCCCACCCCGGTGTCGGTCACCACGACCTCTCCGTCATCAGCGGCTGCCTGACGGGCGGTGATCGTGACGGCGCCGCCCGCGGGGGTGGCGAGCAGCGCGTTGCCGAGCAGGTTGGTCAGCACCTGGGTGATCCGATCGGGATCGACCCAAACTGGCAGGGCAGCATCGGCGTTGACGGTCAACGTGACGTGCGCGTCCTGGAATTGCGGTGCGAGCCGGGCTGCTGCACGGCTCGCGAGATCGGCCAGGTCCGCGTCGACGGGATGCAGGTCCAGTCCCTGTTCCTGGGTCCGCGACAGGCTGGACAGGTCGTCGGCGAGCCGGTGCAGCCGGCGGAGTTCCTCGCTGAGCGAGGCGAAGATCTCCCGGCTGGGCGCGAAGACGCCGTCGATCATTCCCTCGACGTACCCGTCGAGAGCGGTCAGCGGGGTGCGCAGTTCGTGGGCGACCTCACCGAGCAGCCGGGTGCGGCGGGTCTCGGTGTCGGCCAGGGTGTGGGCCAGGGTGTTGACGTCGGTGGCCAGGGCGGCCAGTTCGGGCTCCGACGGGAGAGGAACGCTGACCTCGTACCTGCCGGCGGCGATCTGGGTGGTCGCGGTCCGCACCGCGTCCAGCGGGCGCAGCAACCGGCCGGTGACCAGCCAGGCGACGACGACGGCCGCGGCGACGCTGGCCAGCACACCGATGATGAGGGCGGTGTTCAACGCCGACTGGAATGCGTCGTGCACCCCGGCCTGGGTCGCGGCGCCCATTCCCATTCCCATTCCCTGGCCCATGCCGTTGCCTGCGCCGTTCATCATCCCGACCTGCTGATCGAACAGGCGCGGGGCCAGCAGGCGCACGGTCAGGTAGGCCACCACGGCACCGATGACGGCCACGGCCGCGTAGGAAAGGAACAGCCGCAACGGCAGACGCATCCTCATCCCGGGCCACCCACGAACTTGTAGCCCGCGCCGCGCACCGTGGCGATCAAACGCGGGTCACCCGCCGGGTCACCCAGCCGCGACCGCAGGCTCCGGATGTGGACATCGACGACCCGCTCGTCGCCGTAGAAGTCGTAACCCCAGACCCGTTCGAGTAGCTGCGCCCTGGAGAACACCCGCCCCGGCGCTGCGGCGAGCGCCGAGAGCAGGTCGAACTCCAAACTGGACAGCATCACCGGCGCTCCGTTCACGACTACCTCGCGGCCCGCAGTGTCGATGGTCAAGCCATCAAAACGGAGGGTGGCTCCTTCGGCGGTACGCCCGCCCCGGTCACGGCGTAGCACCGCCTTCACCCGCGCGGTGACCTCACGTGGGCTGAACGGTTTGGTGATGTAGTCGTCAGCGCCGACGCCAAGACCGACGAGTTTGTCGACCTCCTCAGCACGCGCGGTGACCAGGATGACGTAGACGTCGCTGAAGGTGCGCAACTGCCGGAGCACCTCGAGCCCGTCGATCCCCGGCATCATCACGTCCAGCAACACCAGGTCCGGTGGCTGGTCGCGCATCGCGGCCAGCGCCGCGGCACCGTCGGCGGCCTCCGCCACCTCGAAGCCGTCCGCCTGCAGGTACCCGCGCAACACGGTGCGGATGTGCGGCTCGTCATCGACCACCAAGACCCTTCGCATCGCTCGCTCCTCACACCAGCCCCGATCCCCCGGCTCGAGCCTGAGGCCCGGCCCTTTCCCTCGGACCGCCGTCCCGCCGGACTCGGCGGCACCAACTGTGGGCTACCGCCCCATCATGCTGCCCATTCCGGCGCCCAGCGGTCCGATTCCGGAACCAGGGGAATGGGTCGCGGTCACCATCACGTCGAGGTGGCCCTTCATTGCCGCGAGGGCCGCCGCCTTTTCTTCTGCGGTCAACGTGGTGTTGGCGTCGAGATGGGTCGTCATCGCCGCAACCATTGCGTCCTCGAGCCCCTTCACCGACTTGGCCTGTGCCGCAGCGATATCGGCGAGCGATTGACCGCTATGCAGGTCGGCACGAAGGTCGGTCAGGCTCAGGCCCAGGTAGTCCGCGGCCGCGGCCATGGCCGAGTTCTCACCGAACCCCATCCCCGCCATATCCCCCATGTCTCCCGTTCCGGCCATGCCGCCCATGTGACCGTAGGGCGGGTCGACGGACGAGGTGCTCGACGGCGACGGTGACGACTGGGGCGTGCCCGTTGCCGCCACCGCGATGCCCGCGCCGCCCACCAGCGCTCCCGTCAGTGCGAGCCCCGCGATCGCCCACGTGACGCCCTTCCGATTCAGCTTCATCTTTCTCGACTTCCTCTCGCGTTCGGGCACCCTCCGGTGCCTAGTTCCGAGCATGCGGTCAGGGCATGAAGCGCGGGCCATTGCGTTCATGAAGATCCGATGAAAGGGCCGCCCGCTCCGGTTGGGTGACGCATCCGATCCGCCCTCGGGTGCGGTGCTCGGTGGGAAAGGAGCGAATGCCCAGGACCTCCCAACCAAGGCCGCCAACTCGGCGTCCTTGATACCCCCGGGGGTATTTGCTACAGTGGGTTTCGACGCCCTCAGAGCTCCGCATCGATCCGGGTTCACGGCCGTGCGGGTTCATTCGGGGTCGTCGGATTCCGACCATCGACTCCCTCGAAAGGGCGAAACCTCATGTGCAGTCCCGCCACCTGCCGCACCTGCGGCAAGGCCAGCTACACCGGATGCGGTCAACACGTCGAGCAGGTGCTGTCCGGTGTGCCGCAGCAACAGCGCTGCAGCTGCCCA
>JBBQGJ010000671.1:0-3208 GCA_038322925.1 Mycobacteriales bacterium | reverse complement strand
GTACCTGCAGGCCTACCGCACCGCGCGCCTCGCACAGTTGGCCCTCAGGGGTTGCCGTGGAGAGCGGTTTGGCCAGGTAGGTCATGGCGCCGGCGTCGAGTGCTCGCAGGATCGGGTCCCGGTCGGAGTACCGGTCAGGATGATCACCGGCGCGAACTGCTCGACGGCGTTCTAGAATACCGCCGGCCGGCCACAGCGCTCCTCGTGCAGATCGAAGGTACGCCCGCGGCGGTCGCGCGTTGGGTGTCTGGCCCTGCGCCACCGCCCACCGCCGGGTCCCGCGGTCGATGGCGAGCGTGGTCCCGCCGTTGCCGGTGGGCGGGATTGCCTGCCTCGTGCAGGATCCGCGGCGGATCCGGTGCTGTCGGCAACAAACAGCGTCCCTGCGAACGGCGGGGGGCGGGCGGGTCGGGGGGTGGTCATCGGCAGTCATTCCGCTCAGCTGACGAGAACCGCTGCGGCAGTGACCGATCGATGGGCGTCGAAGAATTTCCACATCGCCGTGGATGCACGCGGACCGCGGGCATCGCTGAACGACCCGCTCAAGGAACCACCCGACCAGGCATGACCCAGGCCGTCGACGACCCACACCTCGAGGACCTTGCGTCCTCCCACGTACCAGCGATTCACCTGGTACCCACGACGTGCCCGGGCTGATGCCGGGCGGGTGGGAGGTGTCGTGGCGGTGCGGGGAGTCCCGATCGCGGCGGCCCGCCCGGTCCCACCGTGCCGGTGGTAGGAGAGCCATTGGTCGGCAACCCGTTGCGCATTGACCCGTCGCACGGTGCTGTCCGCCGTGCCTTGGAAGACGATCAGCGGCGGCATCCGCTCCATCTCGATCACGTCCGCCGGGACCTGCGCCGCCGCTCCCTTCAGGGCCACGCCCTGCATCGCGGCCAACGCGTTCGCCGGACCGGACGCAGAACGGTAGGGCGGCGCGGAATGGACACCGACCGCCGCGAACAGTTCCGGGTAGGTCGCCGCCAGTACGAGCGCCATCCCGCCGCCGGCCGAGATGCCCGCGACGTACACCCGCTCGGCGTCGATCCGCCAGAGCGCGGCCTCCTGACTGACCCGCCGAACAATTCCGGCGAGGATGGCCGGTTCGCCCTGCGCCCGGAACTGGTGAGCCGACCGGAACCAATTCCAGCAGCGCAGACCGTTGTGGCGCCGCGATTGTTCCGGGTACACCACGACGAACTTGTGTTTGTCCGCCAGATCGTTGAAACGGGTACCGGCCGCGAAATCCAGTCCGTTCTGGGTGCACCCGTGCAGCGCGAGCAGCAACGGCACCTTGGTCGTCCTGCGCAGCCCCCGCGGGACGTACACCCGATACGACCTGGAACCCGCAACGCCGGTGAACCGGGCCTGACGCCAGGTGCCTTTCCCCGGCGTCGACGCAGCCTTGCCGCGAGCGGAAGAGCGCGCCGGCTTGCGGACCGCGGATGTCCGCGTCTTGGTGGTCCGCGACGAGGCTGACCCCGCGGTCGCCTTGCGGGTGCTCGGCTTCACCGTGCGACTCGCGCTGGACGCTGTCCTGGCAATCTTCGACGCGCTCCTCGCCGAAGCGCGGGCCGACTTGAGCGGGCCGACCGAGGTAGGCGCGGCCCGGCTCGCCCGTCGCTTGCGCAGGGGCTTGGGGAGAAAGGCCTTGAACACAGCCGAGGGCAGCCGGGTCCTGCGTTTGCGTGGCACGACGGGGCTCCGCTCCAGAGGTGACCGGCACTCGGGGTGAGAACTCAACGATAACAACACGATTCCCAGGCGCACCTGGGGGCAGCCGCTGGCCGTGCGGGCCTTGGATCTCGTTGTCGCGGTCCTGGGGGACTCCCAACGCGGCGGGCCAGGGCACGCCCAGCAGACCAACGGCCTGCAAGCGGCCATTCGATCCCGTCCTCGACGGACGCGTCGCCGTTCCCGGTGAGCAAGCGGGGCCGCCCTTGCCGGCGGTGGGCGACAGCTGCGGGGCAGCGCCGGCGACCGGCCGAAGCCGGGCAGGTCGATGGCGATGACGTCGTACTGGGCGGCCAACGCGTCGATCACCGGTCGCCAGCCGATGTGGGATTCGCCGAAGCCATGCAGCAACACCAGCGGATCGCCCGCGCCGGCCCGGTACGCGGACGGCGGCCGGGCGGTCGACGGTGGGTGCTGCGGGTGATTGATCGACGAGGTGCGTTCCGCAGGCCGTGCCTGCGTCACCGGCGTTGGGGTGGTGGTCAGCGTGACGCTCACGGCGGGTCCTCCTGGTTCGAGCGTGGCCGCCGGCCAGACGTCGTCCACCCGCCTGGTAGGCACGGTGTGCGACGATGCGGGCGGAAGCCCGGCGGTGACAAGGGAAACGACGCCGGCGGGCGGCCTCCTTCCGCCCGCCGGCGTCGTCGTTGACTCCGCAGGTTTAATGGCTGTCCGCGCTGACCAGCCGCTCGATGAGCTCCTCCACGGTGCCCGTCTTGGGCAACCCCCGCTCGGCGAGCTGGTCGCTGAGCTCGGCCTTGGTCAGGCCCTCGTAGCGCTGGCGGGCGCGCTCGCGGGTCTGCCTGGCCTGCTCACGCTCGGCCTGCCGGGCCCGGCGGGCCTGGTCCCTCTCGGCCTGCTCGGCCTTCTCGGCCCGCTCCCGGGCGGCCTGTTCAACCTGTTCGGCCTGCTCGCGGGCCAGGTCGGCGACCGTTTCGGTCTCGTCCTTCACGATGCGGCTGACCTTCTCGGCGTGCTCACGCACCACACCGAACAGCGACATCACCGTTTCCGCCCCCGCCGTGGCCAGGTCGCGGTTCAGCTCAACCGCCTGCTGCACATACTCGAAGTAGCGTTTCACCGGCCAGGTCAGGTCCACGGACGGCAGATTGGACACCAGGTCGACCGGCCCGATGATCGTTTTCGCGCCTCGCTTCCAGACGTCGACGGACCTGTCAGTGGCTGTGCGTGCCTGATGGGCGACGCCGTTGTAGGACTGGGTGATGGTCACGGCACATTCTCCTTTCTGGCCACGACACCGGTCGTCGCGGCGGTACGTGGGTTCGAGGGCGGAATCGCCCCGTTGCGAAATTAGCTGCCCCGCCAGCTGGGCCGCTAGGCCTCAAATAAGCGAGTCGGCCGCCGGGTCGATGCCGAGGTCGAGATGATCATGCTCGCGGATGTTGGTGGCCCAGTTCGGGTGTGTGGGGGTGACTCGAGATGGGTGGGACGCGTGTGACTGGTGTTGTGAGCG
>JBBQGJ010000670.1:0-3221 GCA_038322925.1 Mycobacteriales bacterium | reverse complement strand
CGCTGCCAGCAGCACCGCCGCCGCCACCCCGAATCCGAGCAGTGCCCACCCGAGGAGGGCTGCGGCGAGCATCGTCAACGGCATCGCGACGGCGAGCATCCGCCAGGTCGACGACCAACGCCGCCAGCCGATCGGCCGGTTCAGCGCGAGTCCCGCACCCATCAGCGAGATGATCACGCACAACTCGGTGAGGTGCAGCGTGAAGCTCTCGTGCTCACGCGGGTCGGGATCCGGGAGCGGCCCGACAAGGGCGAACGTCAACGCCCCCGCCGCCAGGAACACCATCGGCAGCGAGATCGGCGCACGCCCCAGCAACCGCGGCAGCGCCGCCGCCAACAGCGTCAAGATCCCCATGATCGCGTAGATCAGCGCGGGGGTGTCCATCAGCCGATCCCCGGACCTGTGACCACCAAGGACGCCGGGACGGGGGCGAGGTGAAGCGGGTCAAGGTGGCGCAGGCGCGCCCAGGTCGGGGCGGAGCAGTTCCCGAATGGTGTTGACATTGTCCGTCAGTACCCATTGCCTGGCCGGTCCAGCTCAGTAGTTCCCAGCGGTAGGACCTGCGGTTCCGTTCGCGACGGCTCCCGCGGGTGGGCCTGAGACGGACCGCCCTGTCCGGGAAGGCTCGGGCGCTACCGCTCTGTCCGGGAAGGCTCGGGCGCTACCGCTCGGGCACTACCGCTCGGGCACCACTGCCGCCGAGCACGAGAGACCCGCCAAGAGCGCTCAGACAGGGACGGCGGGAACATCGCCAGGGTCGTCGGGTCCCGGCATGGGTTCCACCGGAGCAGGCGGCAGCGTCTCGGGGGTATCGGGCGATAACTCCCCGGGGTCGTCGGGCACCGGCTCCGCCGGGTTGATCGGCGGGTAGTTGTCGGGGTCAGGTCCTGGTTGCACCATGCGTCACTTGTACCCGTTGGCATAGGGATGTATCCGCCCCCAGGTGGCAGGCTGCCCGTTCCACAGCAGCGGGCGCCGGTTGCGTCATCCGTCGAATCGTGCCCCTCGCGCCGTCTCGGTCAGCAGGATGATCTTCGCCATGATCAGTTCGGTGACGCCCAGAGCGGAGCCGGAATCGGAATCGCCCGCCCACCGCGTAAGGTCTACCGGCCCGCCGACGACAAGTCGCACCGTGTGGCGGTGCCAGATGTGCCGCCGGCCGGGGCGGGGGCCCCACATTCCGACAGGGATCAGCGGAACGTCCGGGTACGCCAGCGCCAACCGCGCTGCCCCCGTTCTACCCGGCCCGGGCCGCAGATCCGGTGCGGACGTCAGGCGTCCCTCCGGATACAGACACACAACATGCCCACGCGCGAGTTCCCTGCCGGCCACCTCCAGTGACGCCCCGGCCCGCGTCGAGCCGCGGACAACCGGGATCTGCCGTGCCGCCCGGAACACCCTTCCGACCACGGGCCAGCTGAACACCTCCGCCTTCGTGAGGAAGTGCGGGAACCGGTGGTGACCGGTGACCAGCCGCGCCAGCGCCAGGGTTTCCGTGGTGGACAAGTGATTTGCGACGATGATCGCCGGTCCGGTCAGCGGGATCTGATCCCCGCGCACGTACCTGACGCGGTGAACCACCCGTGCGCCGAGCGCGATACCGGTGAAGCCGATGATGGTGCGCACCGGCCTTTCCCGCGGCCAGCGCAAATGAAGTCGGCCCATGGCCACAGATCCTGTCAGCCGGTGTCGGACCAGCAGGCCATCATGGGACCGGCAGCTCGCCCGCGACCAGAGGAGGCAACGATGAGCTCCCCCGGGGAGAAAGCCATCCGGCACGCCGTCATCGGGTCACCGGTCGGCGAACTCACCCTCGTCGGTCGGGCCGACGGCCTGTCCGGGGTGTACTCCGCGGGGCATCTTCGCCGTCCGGGCGCTGCGTTGTTCGGCGACCGCGACGACACCGCCTTCGCCGGGGCTCGCCGCTAGTTGGCGGAGTATTCGACGGCATGAGGCGCGTGTTCGACCTCGAACTCGCGCCCGGCGGCAACCCGTTCCAGCAACGGGTCTGGGCGCAGCTGGCGGCGGTCCCCTTCGGCGAGACAAGGAGTTACGGACAGCTCGCCGATGCCCTCGGCGACCGGGGCCTGGCCCGCGCCGTGGGGGCGGCGAACGGGCAGAACCCGTTGTCGATCATCGTTCCCTGCCACCGGGTCGTTGGCTCCGACGGGAAACTGACGGGTTACGTCGGCGGGGTCCGGCGCAAGGCCTTCCTGCTGGAACTTCAGACGCCCGTCGACCGCAGACCGGCGGTGTTGTTCTGACCCGCTTCAGGTCTACTCCACCATCTCGATCTCGCCGGATTTCACCCTGGCCCAATAGCCATTGACCTCGCGCTTGACGACCCTGGCCAGCAGATACAACCCGATCAGGTTCGGAACCGACATCAGGAAGATCATCGAGTCGGAGAAGCCGATCACCGGACCGAGCGACAGCATGGCGCCGATCAGCGTGAAGACGCAGAAGACCGCCTTAAAGATGTTCTCGGCCTTCGTGCTGTCGCCGAAGAGGTAGCCGGTGGCCTTCATGCCGTAGTAGGACCAGGCGATCATGGTGGAGAACGCGAACAGCACGACCGCCACCACCAGCACGTACTGGAACCAGGGCAGCACGGTCTGGAACGCGGCGGTGGTCAAGGCGACGCCGCCCAGTGCGGCGGCCGCCTGGTCCTGCCACACCCCGGTTATCACGATCACCAGGGCGGTCATCGTGCAGATGACGATCGTGTCGATGAACGGCTCCAGCATCGCGACGAAGCCCTCGGTCGCCGGCTCCTTGGTACGGACGGCGGAGTGCGCGATCGAGGCGGAGCCCACGCCGGCCTCGTTCGAGAATGCGGCCCGCTGGAAGCCCACGATCAGCACGCCGACGAAGCCACCGGTGATGCCCTCCGGGCTGAATGCGCCGGAGATGATCTCTCCGAAGGCGGCCGGCACGAACGAGATGTTGGCAACGATCACAATGATGCATGCGGTGACATAGATGGCGGCCATGAAGGGGACCACTTTGTCGGTGACCCTCGCGATCGATTTGATACCGCCGATGATGACCAGGCCGACGAACGCGGCGAAGACCAGACCGATGGCCCACCGGAAGTTGTCCAGAGCGCCACCGGTGACCTCCACGATCAGCGCCGTCGCCTGGTTCGACTGGAACATGTTGCCGCCGCCCAGCGATCCGCCGATGCAACACACGGCGAAGATCACTGCCAGGACCTTGCC
>JBBQGJ010000669.1:0-3228 GCA_038322925.1 Mycobacteriales bacterium | reverse complement strand
CCGGCACCCTGGCGGATCGCCGACTTCGACTTCAGCGCCCAGCCCGGCGTGGACGAGTCCCTGATCCGGGAGCTCGCGACGTTGCGGTTCCTCGACACCGCGGCGAACTTGCTCTTCCTTGGTCCGGGCGTTATCCCCGGTTTGGCTTGAGTCAGTCCGGGAACTTGTGATGCTCCAACGGTTCTTGCGTTCCTGCGATCGATGCGACGTGGTCACTGGGTGGTCGGCGTCGGGCGAGTTCTCGTCGTAGGTCCAGGCTCTCGCCGTGGGCTTGTTCGAGAGCGGCCCGCAGGGCTTGGACTTCCTGTCGGTGCCGCTTTTGCATCTGGTCGATCTGACCGGTCAGGGCGAGCACGAGCGTGCTCTCGGAGTCCGGCGGGACGGACGGCGCCGAGCTCGGCCGGGCATGGGCGCGCAGATGTTCGATCCGGCCGCGCAGGTGCGGGTGGCTGTAGAGGAAGGCGTGGGAGACGTCGGCTTCCCGTTGGACGGCTTGGAAGGTGACCGGCGCACCGCGCTTGACCAGTGCCCGGATGCCGAGTTCGGCGGCCCTGGTCTTGGCCTCCGACTTGGCCTTGGCGGCAGCGGTCAGCACGGCGATGCGCTTTGCCTGGGGGTCGGTCACGACGGGTTCCTTCGGTGCCGGGTGAAATCGAGCGCGAGCGGGACCGGTCCGGCGGCGGCACCGCAACCGCCGCCTTGCACCGCTCGGCCGGGGTGGTCGGCCATGGTGGCCAGCAGCCGGGTAAGGGCGGCGTGTTCGGCTCGGCGCTGAGCCAGCCACACGTTGTCCTCGGGCATGGCACGGCCGTGTCGGTGGTGGAAGGCGGCCCTCGTGCGGGCGATCAGCTCCTCGGTCTCGGTCAGCTGCCGAGCCAGCACGCTGTGGTGGGACTCGTCGGTGACCAAGACCGAGCAGGTCAGGCAGGCGTTGCCTTTGTCGCAGGTCTGCAGCGGGGGCAGCAGGCACCAGCCGTTGGGCAGGAACCGGTCGGCCCGGTCGAGCAGGTGCAGGCCGTCGAGGTCGTCGTGGGTGAACAGCACCCGGGTGCCGTCGGCCTTGAGCTTCACCGTGGCCAGGAAGGCCTGTTCGGCGTGTTCCTCGCGCTGGGCGACGTAGTGCATGGACATCGTCGGGGTGGCGTGGCCGGCGTAGCGCTGCAAGACATGGATGGGCAGTCCGAGCTCGGCGAGCCTGGTCAACTTGGTGTGCCGGAACCGGTGGGTGTGGCTGAGCTGCAGCAGCCGGCCGGCGCTGTCGGTGATCCGGACGAGGTTGCTGAACTCACGCAGCATCCAGTTGTAGGTGCCCGACGGGTAGGGCTTGTCGCCACCCCGGTTGCCGCGGCGGCGCACGAACAGGAACCGCGGCTGCTGTTCGGGATAGCACGCGCGCAGCCAGCGCTGTTGTTCCTCGATGACCGCGGCGACCTCGCGGTCGACCAGGATGCTGTCGGGCGCAATATCGATCTTGCTCTGGGCATACCGGAACCGGACCACGTCCGCGCCCGCGGCGGCCGCGACGCCCCGGTCCGGCGCCGGGGAGAGACAGTCGAACTCGCAGGTGCGGATCTCGCTGGCGCGGCGGCCGGTGAGGATCTGCAGCAGGATCATCCGCATCGCCTGCGGATCGTCGAAGCCGTTGGCGAGCACCTGCCGCCCGTCGCCGCGGGTGATGGCCAGCTGTTCCTCGTGGGCCAGGCCGAGCAGCGGCAGCGCGGCCGGGATCTGCGCCAGGGCGTGGTCGTCGACGTAGTGCCGATCGTTGAGCGTGGACTGGTGCGGGATGCGGGAGACCTGCCGGAACCAGCTGGCCGGGTGGGCCTCGGTGACGTGCTCCCAGGGCGAGGACCCGAGGAGGCCGCGGACCTCGACCGGATTGGCCGCAACGAACGCGAACAGTTCGGCCACCGCCCGCAGGTCGTCGTTGACCAGGCGCGGGTGCACCGGCTTGCCGACGTGGCGGCGGTCGGCCTCCCGGGTCATCCGGTTGGCCGGGTCTGCGGTCCAGCGCCGGAACGCGGCGGCCTGCTCGGCGGCCGATGCGGGATCGCCGAGGATGTCGCCGGGGTCGTCGAAACCGGCCAGCCAGTTGTCGAAGCGGCACAGGCAGTTGAGCCGCTCCTGGCTGACGGTCGTCCAGCGCAGCGTGCCGGCCTCCAGCATGGTGCCCAGGTGCCACTTGACCGCTTCCCGCAGCCAGGGCTGGGTGATCTGCCCGGGCGAGCAGCCGTAGTTGCCCAGCGGCTCGCGCGCCGACAGCGGGATCCGCGGATCGCAGCGCGGGTGCCAGTCGTCCAGCGCCCACCACGGCCCGTCGTGGCAGCGCGCGAGCAGTGCCAGCCGGGCGAACCGGAAGACCACCCGCAACCGAGCCCGGCTGCTGGGCGGTGGCAGCCGCCCCCACCGGGCGGCGTAGAACCAGCCCTGGAGCGCCGCCGCCGTCGGCCAGTCCATCGCCCGGATCGAGGCCGGGAAGGGATGGTTTGCCCGGAGCGCCCGGCGCAGGATGTTGGCCAGTTGGTTGAGCGCCACCACCGAGGAGCGGGTCCCGTCGCCGGCCTGCCAGTGCGCCATCCAGGCCAGCTCGGCCGGGAGCGGGTCGGGCAGCCCGCTCAGGTCCAGGCGCCGCTCGCCGTTCTCGGTGACCACCGTCCAGTTCTCGATGCCCTCGCCGATGACCGGGCCGCGCCACTCGATCGGCAACTCCTGCCAGAGCCGCTGAACCGGGTCGATCGCCTCGGCGGAACGCAGGTGCCCGGGCCGCTCATTTCTCAACGTGGACCTGCCAGCCCGATGCGTAGGACTTCCAGTTCGCCGCCGCGCGCAGTACCTCGTCCTCACGGACCCAGCCGTAGATGTCCAGCGTCGTCTGCACGTGCGCGTGTCCCAACCGTCGAGACACCACCCACTCCGCCGTCCCGGCCAAAAGTAGGGCGGTCGCATGGCTGTGCCGAAACCAGTGCGGGGTCCACCCAGGTGGGCCGATCCCCTTCTTCTGCAACGCCGCCGTCTTCTCGCGGACGGTTCCCTCCCGCAGCGGGGCAAGCAACGGAGGTCGCTGCAGGTTGACCAGCAATGCAGAGTCCGCAGTCACCGCGATTCCCCACTTGCCGGCGCTGCAGGCCAGATGGGTGAGGTAGTCGGCGAACAGCCGCTCGAGGTCGCTGCCGACGTAGACCCGGCGGGGACGCATCATCTTCACCCGCGCGCCGTTCGCGTTGTCGT
>JBBQGJ010000668.1:0-3236 GCA_038322925.1 Mycobacteriales bacterium | reverse complement strand
CATCCACGGGAGGTACCGCCATGATCATCATCGGATTCATCGTCTGCGCAGTGATCGCGGTCTTCCTGATCGCCGGCATCATCGCGTTCAAGGTGCTGCTGGTCGCGCTGGGCGCTGCTCTGCTGATCATCGCAATCCTGGCCATGATTGCGCCGTTCACCGCGCTGCTGATCACCGCCATCGCCAACCCGGCCGGCCGGCTGACCGTCGCCAGGTCCACGGTCCTGGCCTGCAGCGCCATCGCCTACGCCGCACTGGCCGCGATCTGGATCAGCGATGGCCTCGAGTGGGGCAGCTTTCCGCTTATCGGCTACCTGCTGACCGCGGTACTCACCGCCACCGGATACGCCACGCTGGTCCCCAGCTGGACCGAGACAGCGGTGACGACGGAGCATTTCGGGCCTGACACTTTCCCGCGCGCCCGCCACAAGTCAGGAGACCCACATGATGCTGTCCGAATTACACCAGGACCTGGTGTGGCACCGGCGTGACGGCCGGCCGGTCGCGCTGGCCGCGATGGACGCCGGGTACTGCCGCAATGTGATCCGGATGCTGGAGCGGACCGCTCCCAGCATCCAGTTGACGTACACGATGGCCGAACTCACGGCGCTGACCAGGCCGATCCCGACCGCGATCAGAGTGGACCTGGACGGCACACCGGTCCTGGCATCGCGGCGGGACTGGACCAGCCTGATGCCGAGCGGTGAGATGGCGCAGGACGCCTTCAACCAGGAGCTCGAGCAACGAGCCGCCGACCTGGCTGCACACCCTCCCGCTGCTGGTGGCACTGGATCGGCGGGCTACGGACGCGGCTCCGAGCTGCCCCGGCTGACTCGAACGGCGACCTGGAACGCCGCTAGCTCCACCTGAGTGCTCCAACATCGCAGGCATCGGCCAGACCAGTTGTGCAAGGGCGCATTGCACAATTGACCCTGCCGGCCAGCCACCAGCTCCGACGGTGCGCGGTCTGGCCGGTTTTCCGTCCTTGGGGCCAGCATGCGGGAGACAACAGGTCATGATCTATCGGACCGCCAGGGTGCGCGGATGATCTGTTTGCGGATCTCCCATTGAGCTGGTGGGAGGTCATTGTCCTCTTCGAAGGTGAAGCCGTGTCGTGCGTACCATCCCGCCAAGCGTGGAATTCGTGTTTCTTTGTCGTCGAGATATGCTGACTTCGGGAAAAGGGCACCGCGTATTCTTGCTCCGATATCGTCGGCGCAGCGGCAAAGGTGGGTCAAGGCGGCGGACCCCAGTCCCAAGCCAGCTACCGATTCGTAAACGAGTATGTCGCACAGAATGATTTCCTCATCGCCCAAAGCAGGCTCTGTCAAGTCATCTGAGTCAGAATCGTACGTCTCAGTGCCATCAGTATTGGTGCTTCCCGCCACCGGAGTGCTTCAGGCCACCTGGACCGCCGCTGGGGGTGGTGCCGTTGAATTCGTCACCGTAGTCGCCGCCGTCCCAGCCCTGGTTGACATCGACGTCACCACCGGGGGCGACGTCGAGGGTGACACCCCACAAACCCGGCTGCATGTTCAGGAAGATACGCGTCACCGCCGTCGGGTGTTGCAAACCCGGGCCACAGATTCATGACCCGCCCTTCCACCGGGTGGTGGGTATTCGCCGAACTTCTCGGAAGTCTGGTGGTCGCCGCAGTGGGATCGGTTGTCAACTTGGAAATGCCCCATCCTGGCCAGCGTCACGGCATAGCAGGAGGCCAATGCCGAGGGGTTTCGGAGCCGTCACAAAGTCGAGGGGCATGGTGATCCGCCCAGGTTTCGAACGCTAGAGTCCATGAATGGGTCGGGCTCAAAGGCACCATGAGCGCACACCGGCAAGAAAGTGATGCATACCTGAAACGCGGAGAGTGAGGCGACCATGGTGGTGATACCCGAGTCCTACGGGGTGCTCGCAGCGACGGGCCTGCTTCTCCAGCGACTCAGGATGGACCCATCTGAGGACAGCGTCGCGTTGGCGCTAGAGCACATCCGCGCGTTGGAAGATGCGACACGCGGGGACGAAACCGAATTGGTTTTGTCCTTAGTCGCGACGCGCGCAGAGCTGTTGCTTCATGATGTGACCCTACCAGCAGATACAGCCTCCGACAGTACTTCAGAGGACAGGGCCTTGAACCTGTTCATTAGCCTTGGGGCGGGGGCTGCGGACCGCAACGCCGCCGGCCTGCAAACGCTCTTGTTGGGTCTGGGGCCGTCTCTCGCTATGTTGTCCAACCCATCCACTAACGCGGAACGAATAGATAGAATTGTTCGACTGGTCGCATATCTCGCTGATCTCCGCTCCGATAGTGAAGCAATAGGCGCTCTCGTCGAGCGTTCTTTATCGCAGCCCTGGTCGGCCGAGGCTCGAAAGGATGTGATGATCGCGGCGCTGAGGACACCCGGGCTGGTTCCAGGAATCATGGCCATCGTGCCGGCCTTGGCCGAGGCACTTATCGACGACGCCGAGCTGTCCGGCGCCTCTAAGGAACAACTGCGCGCGAGCCTTGATCTCCCCGATGAGTCGCCCAAGCACAACAATGAACGGGCGGGCGAGGATCTGGTGCCCGATGCCGACCGCATCATTCAACAGTTCTCCGCATTGATCGATTCGGGCGAATACGTATCAGCTGCGGGTGTCGCCGACGAGTTGTCCGCGATGCCTGACCTTGTGGGCCTCATCGGCCAGACGCTGCGAACCCTTGCTGAACTCCACGCCGGAACCTTCGATGACCGGTCAGCGTCAGCCGAGGTCCTCGCCAGACTGGCAATAACAGCAAGACTGCCGGAGTCGATCCAGATTGAGCAGCGTCATCCACTGACCTCCGCCCCAGCCGTTCTCCGTGAATTCGTGGCGGACCGAATCACAGCGGGATCCGCCGGCGGCGTCGAGGACGCGGCATCTGCACTAGAGATCATTGCCGACTCCCGAGTTGCTCGGACAACCGGAGGTAAGGTCACCTCGACCTCCTCGCTTCTGGCTTCAACTGCGATTGCCGATCGGACGACGGATCCAGCAGAGCGTTTCTTGAATGTGGCCGAGCTCGCGGCAGATAAAGGTTACATCATCGTCCATGTCGGAGAACTTGTCCTCGACAACGCAGCAGCCGTCATCGCGTCGACGGTCGTTGATCAGGGAACCGGCACCCCGACCGGCGATCTCCGTGGCGTTTTTGGGCCTGAGCACCGCAACCTGCTCGGCCTCCTCCATAGTCCGAACAAGGCGGAACGACTCACGCC
>JBBQGJ010000667.1:0-3241 GCA_038322925.1 Mycobacteriales bacterium | reverse complement strand
TGTGGATCGAGGATGCGAATTACCCGCCGAGGCTGACCAGCCCACCGGAGACAACCGGCCCGACCGCACGCAGTGTGGCCGGTATCAGGTCCAAATCGATTCCCGATGGCCGGCGACCCAGCGGCGTACACACCATGTCGACCGAAACCCGAAAGCAGACCATCGCGCACCAACCTTTCATTCCGGCACTGGAATGAGACAACTCGAACACACATGCAGACCCGACGAATCACCCCAACCGGGTGAAGTATGCCTCCGGCAACGAGATGTTCGAAAAGCGACGCCGGTGATCGTGGTGTGCATGGTTGCCCCGTCAGCTTGATGGGGACGGTGGGGAGTGAATCGATTGTCCGGTCGCCGGTGTCCGCCGCGATGATGGCCTCGACTTCGGCGTCGCTGACAGTGTGCCCTGTCCGTTCCGACACCTTCTGGTCAATCGCGGCAGGTGTCGCGGTCTGCTCGACCACCGGCATCGCCTCGGTTGCCGCCCAACGCCGATTGGCCTCGCAGCCGAGTTCTCGTGCCCGCAGGGCGAGTTGCACACGGGCCATCTGCGGTTCGCTCGCGCCGAGATCGAACACCGTCCGCAGGGTTTCCGGGATTGGCAACCGGTAGTCGTGCCCTCCTGCGCTGAACGTCCCCGGCGTTGGCGCCAGAGCGTTCTGCAGGTCCACGAAGGTGGTGAAGAACGTGGTCACGGGGAGCCAACGGGTGCCGCGCGGCGCGCCGTGCGGACGGGCGTCGGGCGGCGTGGTGATCGCCAGGTCCATCTCTTTGCGCCACACGGTGGTGGCCGGTGTGCCGATCCAGACCGCCGCATCCAGCCCGATACCGGAGGGACCAGAGATTCCCTGTCCCTCGAACATCTCCTGGCTCACCTGGAATCCGAGGCTCTCGCCGAACGGCAGGAAGCGTGGCCGACGCTCCACTGGCCTGCTCAGCAGAGGTTGCACGATGCCGTTGATGACGATGCGGGTCTGCGCGGTTGCCTCTCGCACCTTGCCCAGTGACGGCGCGGACGGCAGAACCGAATACTGAATGGCGGCCGACGCGTGGTTTCTGCGGGCGCGGTATTCGAGGGTTTCGGTGGCGACGTCATTGACGTATCCGGATCCGGTTGGAGAGAACAGCGTAAAGAAGGGCCGGTCCAGAGCGCCCGTGCGGTCGATCTCGGCCAGCAGGCGCTCCGCCCGCTCTTGTCCGGACGTAGCGGACTCCAGGAAGGCGTACACCCGGATCGGCTGCCGGGCCGGTTCATCCATGACACGTGCGATGTCCTGCGGGCGCAGAACCATGGAGAGCCAACGCCGACTCTCCCGGTACTGAGCGGTCCAGCTGATCCCCGATCCGGGGCCGCCTGTGACCTCGGATACCTGTGGCTCCGTGGCGTGCGCCAACTCGACGTTCTCACCTGCCGTTGTGAGTCTCCCGGCCACCCAATCCAGGCCGGCCCAGCCCACAGCGCCGAACGCTCCCAGCGCGATCGCTCGCCCAGCCGTCCTGCGGTCGTTTGGGTTTCCGCCCAATACTTTCGCTGCGACATGCGAGAACGCCGAACTGACCGCCGATTCCGCGAGCGCGACGCCCAGCAGGCTCACGCTCACCACTGGACCGAGGGCGACCGCCTTCGGCACTGACAACACGCGAGTGACGTCCTCCCGAGCAGAGCCATCGGTTGAGAATGATCCGGCTCGTGCCTCGGAAGGGTCGGTCTAGGCGTACGACGCGGCCGAGGTGACGACCGTGACGGCCGCGGTGATCAGCCGCCCACCGCGTCGGTGCACGCCGGACTTGACAAGGTGGGCGCCTACTCTGGCGACCGCGGTCGCCGCGGACGTGGAGGCCGCCAGCCGACCCAGGGACCGTGCCGACGCCTCACCGGGTCGCGGAGCAAGCGCCCGATTGGCCACCAACCCGGCCAGCGCAACCACGCCATCGACAACCAGGCCCGCGCGGACGCGGCCCGCCGACGATCCATTGGCTGGCAACCGATCTGCCGGCGACCGCAGTAATGAATGGGTCGCGGTCCCGAACCCGAACGTCGTGACCGCCGAACTCCGGCAATCAACCCCTGATCCCGGCTGCCCCGGGACAACAAGCAGGGTTGACATGACGATCCGCCGGCGGGCGCCCCGAGAAGTACACCAGCGCGGGCCGGACATCCAGATGACCGGCCTTGATGTGCGAGCGCATGCGCCAAGCCTGGTCCGCAGGTCCCGGAAGGTCATGACCCATAGAGGGTGATGTTGTGCTGGCTCGCAGGTCCTGTTCGTAGCATGTGATAGCTTCCAATCCATCCCGCTGGGTCGTTACATCGTGGAAACGAGCACCCGATGACAGCAGAAATACTCAGTCGCATCCAATTCGGTATGACCATCAGCTTTCATTTCATATTTCCACCGATGTCGCTGGGCCTCGGCCTGGTCCTGGTTGTCTTTGGCGTCAAATCCGTGCGTTCGGGTGACCCGAAATGGCGTCAGCTGTCGCTGTTCTGGACGAAGATCTACGGTCTGATCTTTGCAATGGGCATCGCGACCGGCATTGTCCAGGAATTCCAGTTCGGCACCAACTGGTCGACCTATTCGCGCTTTGTGGGGAACATCTTCGGCTCACTGCTGGCTGCCGAGGGTATTTTCGCCTTCATGCTCGAGGGTGGGTTTCTCGGCTTGATGATCTTCGGCGCCGGCAGGCTGGGCAACCGCTTGTGGCTGTTCGCCACCGTCATGGTCGTCGTCGGCTCGACCTTCAGCGCCACCTGGATCGTGATGGCAAACTCGTGGATGCAGACACCTGCCGGGTATGAGATCCGTGACGAGGGCTTCGGCGACCAGGCATTTATGACCAGTTTTCAGGAGGTCGTGTTTACTCCGTCGTTCGGGCCGCGGTTCTTTCACTTGATGGCTGCGTCCTGGATGGTGGGTACCGCGCTGGTGATGAGCGTCGCCGCCTATTACCTGCTCAAGAAGCGGCACGTCGAGTTGTCGAAGACGATGATGCGGGTGGCGCTGCCGATCTTCGCCGTGCTCGCGCCGCTGCAGGTCCTGCTGTTCGGCGCGGCCCAGGCCACCGAGGTTTCCGTCTGGCAACCCGCAAAATTGGCTGCCATGGAGGGGGTCTACGAGACCCAGACCTGCGCCCCGATGACACTTATCGGCTGGACCGATCCGGAAAGCCAGACGACCACCGGACTCCAGATTCCCTGCCTGCTCAGCCTTCTTGTCGGACAAAGCAAGGACACCGA
>JBBQGJ010000666.1:0-3247 GCA_038322925.1 Mycobacteriales bacterium | reverse complement strand
TCGGCATCGCCGGTCAAACGGTGGTGGACCGCACCGACGGCCGCACCGGATCCAAGCCGGGCTCCGGCCAGGCGGGTTCGGCCGGAGCACGAAACGGGTTGCGCGGTGTTTGATCTCCTGACCGCGCTGCCGTGGTGGGCCTTCCCGATCGCCGCGGTGATCGTCGCTCTCGTGTTCAGCTCCGTTGTCCGCAGCATCCGCGGCGGCTTCTCGGTACAGACCGACCCGCAGCGGGTGTTCACCGCCGCGCAACGCAAGGTCGGCAACGACCGCGCCGGGAACCGTTACGAGTACAAGCCGCTCATCCTGCGCCGCTGCACAGCACCCGGCACCCAGGGCGACCACATCTACCCGTGGAGCGCCGGCGGCGCGACGGTGATGGAGAACTACCAGTCGCTGTGCCAGCCGCACAACGGCTCCAAGAGCAACCACCGCCCCACGGCACTGACCATCTGGAGGCTGGAACGCCGCCGCCGGCGCTACTTCCCCGCCGGGACCGAGCCGGCCGTGTCCTGGCGCTTCGGCAGACACTGAATCGTTGCGCAAGCCTCCGGACAGCTCGGTCAGATGTGCTGCGGTCGAGATAGAATCGCCTGCGGGAGGTGCCCTTGACGGACCCCGCGAGCAGCGACGGCACTACTTTCAAGGATCGTCTGCGCGAACAGGTGGCGACGTTCCCTGACGACTTGCTCGAGCGACGACGACTCCAGCTCCACACCAAGCTCCAGCTCTCCTCGACAGACCCGAACCGGCTCACTCCGTCTCAGCGCGAGCAGTACGAAACGATCTTCGAGGTTCTGAACGCCGAGTCAGCGCGACGCAAAGCGGGAGGACGACCTAAAGCGAACAAGCCCGAGACCGATGACGACGACGAAGCGGCCGCGACACAGGACATGTCGGCAGATTTCAAGTCGCCCGGCGAACCGGTGTCCGATATTGAACCGCCGCGCCCAAAACCGCCTGACGCACCGCCCCATGGGGAACCCCTTCTGGGACATCCTCAAACCTCCAGAACCTCCTGATGCAGATCGCGTAGGACCCCTTTTCTGAGTTGAGGCAGTCTCGCAGCGTTCCGTTCGTCGCTTCCCGCGCATATCGACTGGGTGATCACCCGCGATGCCGTCGGCAGGTTTGCCGCCGGTCATCACCTCGACCCGGGCCCGGACGCTCTGGATCCCGAACGGGCAGTCCCTGCCGGTGATCCGCCGATCATCGAAGTACGGACTACGGAACAGGACCTGGCGCTGCAGCGAACTGCGGGCCTGATCGCGGGGGTAGCCGGGTGCGATACCGCCGTGGTGGACGCGACGATCGACCGGTTCCGGAACGAGTACCTGGACATACCGGAGGAACAGCGACCCATCACCCCGGAGGACTTCGCCGGAGGTTTTCGCGGCCGCAACCCCGACACCCGCACCGCCCCGCAGGACCCGGCCACTGTGTGGGCGCATTTCCGGGCGCTGCACGACCCGGACGCGTTTCCTGCCTCTGATCGGTTGATCACCTCGGTCGACCTGGAGACCGCCGGGCCCGAGGAGAACTGGTACGACCCGGCGGCCGGGTACATCATCGAGATCGGCATGGTCACCTACCGCCCGGACGGCACCGAGCATTCCCGGTTCAACCAGCTGGTCCGCCCGCCGCAGGCGTTCCTGGAGGAGCACGGCACCGGCAACCAGACCGTGCATCACATCAGCCCGGAGATGGTGAGCGACCAGCCCGGTTGGGCCGAGGTCAGCGACCGGGTCGGTACCCGGCTGGCCGGCAGCACCCTGCTCGCGCAGAACCAGCAGTACGAGAAGAACTGGCTCACCAAGCATCTGCCCGGCTTCGACGCCGACGCGCCGTCCATTGACCCGATGCCGCTGAGCCGGCTGCTGCACCGCGGCATGAAGAAGCACACCCTGTCCGCGATCTGCGAGCGGTTGGGCATCCCGTACGCCGATGCTCACCGGTCAACGCCGGATGCGGAGATGGCGGCGCGGGCGTTCTTCACGATGCGCACCGCCATGCACGCCAGGTGGCGCACCGAGTTCGCCGAGCAGGACGGGGATGTCGGCCACCCGGCCCGAGCCTCGTAGATATTGCTGCGTTCGACCACCGAACACGTGCTGGCCGGATAGGCAGTGGAGCGCCGCCCAACCAGCGGCCGCACCAGATCACCGAAACGGACTCAGAGCACGCCATGATTCTTTCCGACACCGACATCACCGCCCGGCTCGAGGTCGGCGACCTGGTCATCTCTCCGCGTCGCCCGGGAGCGATCCTGCCGGGCAGCATCGACCTGCACCTGGGCCAGCAGTTCCTGGGCTACCCGCAGGCCGAGCGGATCATTCAGGTCGACCCGACCGACCCCGACCGGCCGCAGATGCAGCCGATCCCTACCGAGGACGGCTCGGTGCTGCTGTCCCCGCAGTTCATGGGCGGGTCGAACAGCTTCCTGCTCGGGCACACCGCCGAGACGATTACCTTGCCGATCGACCTGTGCGGCCGGATCGAGGGCAAGTCGTCACTGGGCCGGCTGGGGCTCGCCGTCCACATCACCGCCGGCTTCGTCGATCCGGGCTTCAGGGGCCAGGTGGTCGTGGAACTGGTCAACCTGTCCCCCGTCCCGATCCGGTTGCGTGTCGGAATGAGAATCGCCCAGATCTGCCTGCTGCGGATGAGCAGTTCCGCCTCGGCCGGCTACGGCCACGCGAAGTTCGGTTCGCACTACCAGGGCCAGGTGGGCGCCCGGGCGGGCTCCCCGGTTCGACACCGTGAGCCGCTCGGTATTGGCGTCTGACGGACCTTCTGGTCACACTGACTGCGGCCCCCGACCGGGGTTCGATGTCCGGTGATCAGGGAGGCGGTGCGGCCGGTGGTGACCCCGCTCGATCACATCCCCGATGCACCCACCGACGGAGTCGACTACTTCCGGCCAGCGCCGCTGCCGCGGGTGCCGTTTCCGTACCGGCCCGACGAGGGCTACCTGGTCCTGTTGCGGGACGCCTCGTCCCTCAGCCTCGAGCAGGTGGATGCCCTCGCGCCGGAGGAACTGCAGCGGCTCGCACTGTCGCCGCTGGAGCTGGTTGTCGGCGGGATCGCCACCGCGGGGTCCCTGCTTGGCCGTGGCTTGCTGGCCGATGCACGAGAACGGTTTGCTGCCAACGCCTCCCGCGACGAGTACGGCTGGATGACCGTAGGCCTGATGTTTCTGGAGTCCGGGTCCGGCGAGGAGCGACGCACCTACAGGCCGACAGACCTG
>JBBQGJ010000665.1:0-3255 GCA_038322925.1 Mycobacteriales bacterium | reverse complement strand
GTCGTACCGGTCAAGGCATAGCGCCGCGTGTGATCCGGTCAACCATCGCGTCGCCGCCGGCCTGCTCGTAGAGGTTGTCCGCGGTCACATCGTCGGACCGGACGATCGGTCGGGGCGTCGTCAAGGTTCGTTGCCGCGGTGGGGTCCGCCCCGTTCAGTGCGTCGGCGGCGATCATCAGCTTGACCAGGCTCAACGCCGGAAACGGCTGATCGGCATTGAGTACCCGGCGGAGGCCAGCAACTCCCGCCCGTCCACCGTCACCGCGCACACCCCGTTCGCCCCGCCGTTGTGCCCCTCAGGGCGGTGATCTCGATCCGAGGGCTGCTATGTGCCCATTGCGCCCGATAGCTGGCTCGCAGGAGGGGATGGTCCCGGTAGGCCCGGCCAAGGTCATCGAGTGCCTCGGTGATGCTGAACAGCGAAGTGCGCTCGGCGGGTGCCGCGTCGAGCGCGGAGGGGTGAGTCTCAGCAGTCGGGCGCGGGCGTGGCCGAGAGCCCGGCATGACTTGCGCCGGATGCCGCTCGAAGGTGGCCGATCACGGGCAACCAGCACAGCTGCAGGGGGCCACGTCCGGCACGACCGGTTCCACCCGGGAGGCAGTTCCCGCAGGTCGGATGTCGTGTCGCTTGCGTTGGGTGCCGGGTCAGCGGGGATCCTTCGCGGCGAGCACCGCTAGGTAACCGGGGATCCGTTCGCCTTGCCCCGTGTGCATTGGCGGTTCCGTCCGATTCGTCTCGTGCCCGGGTCACCGCGGCCGACGCGACGTCGACCCCGACAGCGGCGGGGAACCGGCTGGCCAGCCACCGGGTGTAGCGGCCGTTGCCGGAGCCGACGTCGACCACCGGCAGCGCCGGATCCAGGTATCGACTGATGTACGGGGGGGCGACCGGAATACGTTCGAAAGGGGCCATCAGGCGTCTCTGGTCCCGTAGATGCGCTGGCGCGGTCACGTGTTCGGTCAGCGGTCGGTGGGTAGCAGTTCGAGTGCTTGGTCTTGGTCTTGGGCTGTGGGTCGGGGTGTAGACGCGGACGGTGTCGAGTCTGGAGTGGCCGACCAACTCAGCGACGATGACGAGATCGGTGCCGCCGCGGATGAGGGTGGTGGCGAAGGTGTGTCGAAGGATGTGGGCGGTGGTTTGGTCGTCCGGGCCGGCATTGTCGGCGATCTGGCGGAAGATGCCGCTGAAGGATGCGCACGAATTTGAGCACGGCTTCGCAGTGAGCGCGGGTGGTGAGGCGGCCGCCGCGATTGTTGAGTCGTTCTTGAGGCTTTTCCGATTGCCCCGGTTGATACCACGGTGGCCCCAGCCGGTTGTCCAGTGTCGGGCTACAGGCCCTGGTGGCCCCTTTCGAACGTATTCCGGTCGCCCCCCATTACGCCGTACACGACGGCCGTCGCGACGCCCTGGTCGGCACCGAGTCCGGCCGCCGATGCCGCGGCGCCCTCGCGTGGGCCCCAGCCGCCAATATTCGTCGGGATCCCCATGTCCATGGCCAGCAGGATAGGCAATGCGAGCGGAAGTAGCTGGCCGACCGAGGCGCTGGTGCTGGGCTCTGCGAGCTGCGATCAGGAAGGTCGCCGTATCACCGGCCACCACCAGCACAGACGCCAGGGCGATCCCGGGCCAGAGGCGCGGGTGCGGCGGGCCGACGGCGCGAGGGCGTGGGCCGAGGTGCTGTCCGAGCTCGCCCGGGTCGCGGTGACCGTCGAGTGGAACGACCCGCGTGGCGGGTCCGCTGGCGTGACGGCCCCACCCGTCGGGTGCTGGGCCGGGCCGCCGCCCTGGGCCGGTTCCGGGTGGGATCCCCGCTGTCGTTCGAGCAGTTGCGCTTCACCCGAAGCGACTCCGAGGTGGCCCTGGCCGGCACCATCGCCCAAAAGGTTCCCACCCCCGTGCAGGATCACGCTCCCGTTCCTGTCCGCTGCGTACACCGAGATCGGCGTAGCGGCATCACATATCGACAGTTGACCGGCCAACCCGCGGAACGGGTTCTGCTGCTACTGCACCCCCGTCCCGGACAGCGAAGTCGACTTGCGGTTCCTCGTAGCCCTGACCGACGCCGCGGAAGCGGCACCGGTAGCCCCGGCGGTTACTCGCGGGCCGCACAGTGGTCACCGCGATGTGCGGCCCTTTTCTGGGACCCGGCACATTTGGTCGATGAGCGCCCGCGATTCCACGTCATTGCGGGTCAGCGCCCGATTCGATGCCGGGCGTCGGTCAGATGGTGGGTGATCCCGGCCCGGTATCTGGCAGCCGCCACACCGACCCGCAGCAGCAGGTCACCGACCGTCAGCATTAAGCCCGTGCGGACCCGGGTGGTGGCCGGGCGGGTTTCGCAGGGTGTCAGCGCGCAAAGGACAGTGCCCGGGTCACCGCTTCTGCGTCGAATCTGTCGGGGTCGAACTCGGCGGCGTCGTCGAGTCCCAGCCACTCCAGCCTGTCGTTGTGCTCCTGGTCGGCGGGGGTCGTTCAGAACCTCCACGAGCTCGGCGTAGCCCCAGATGCCGCCGCAGTCGTCGGGAGGGGCGGCACGCCGCCCACCCGTGCACCGCGGGTACCCCGCCGTCTCGTCGTGGTCGAGTACCTTCTCCACCAGGATGTCGTGGTCCCAGTCGTCGCCGAAGTCGTACGTGTACCCGGCTGTCGTCCTCGTCGCGCATCCTGGTCTCCCTCCGGTGGTGAGGTGAGCGGTAGCAGGTGACCCCGACAGTCACCTGCCGAGCAGGCGTCAGCCGTCGACGCGCCTGGGTGATCGGCTCAATCCCGGTCATCCAAGGGACGTGGAGCACCGGAGATCTCCGCCGCGCACCACCACCGGCAGAACTGCTACGTGTCCGCAGGGGTGCGGGGCGGCATGGTGTCGGCTTGGCGCCCATCCTCGCGCTGCCGACGGACGGCCCCGGTGAACAGACCCCTGGCACGGTTTGTCCCGCTCTCCGGCGCACCGCTGCCTGCACTGACCACCCAGCCGGATTCCGCGCCACCGTGCATGGTCGACAACACCTGCCGGTGGTGGGTCGGTGTGAGCGGCGCGGGGCTGGCGGTGGAAACAGCGGGTAATGGCTGCACCGAACGGGTGAAATGGCCGGCGGATTTCTGTTGACCGGCCCGCCGGTGCCCGGGGCTGTCCGGCACCCGCGGCGATCTGCGGAAACGGATCGGTCCGGGCGACTTTCCCGGTTGTTATGCATCCGTTATGTCGGTTTCGCAAGGGGTGGCAATTCGTCGCCGAGGTTTGTATGGTCGCCGAG
>JBBQGJ010000664.1:0-3256 GCA_038322925.1 Mycobacteriales bacterium | reverse complement strand
GGGGCGCCTGCACCGGCGTGAACCCGAATTCAGCCGCGTCCTGTTCAACAACCTTCCCCGCCTGCTCAGCGCCGACGACGGCCTGGCGCCCCGCGCTCGACGTGACATCGCAGCCGCCGTCGACGCCGGCCGATTCGACGTCGAGGACCTCGACGTCGCGGTCACCATCACCGCCGGCGCGCTCATCGCCCTCGGCCAACTGCTGGACGACCAACCAGACCGCGACGTCGAGCAGACCACCGACCGGATCACCGAGAACCTACTGCGCATGTTCGGCCTACCGCGCCGCCAAGCGCACCGCATCAGCACCAAACCCCTACCCGACCCGGACCGAGCCCGCGGCAACGGCTCCGCCGCCTGACCCGCCGGCGCCGTGCCGCCCACGGACGCAGCCAGTCACCCTTCACGACATCGGCCGTGCCATCGAGAGTGGGCAACACGCGTGCCGGCCGGACCGGCACACACCTGTTTAGTTGGTTCCGTTGGATTTCCTGCCGGTGCGGGCTTTTGATGCCTACGAGTTCGAACGTCTCGCTGTTCCGCGGGCCGCGGACAACGATTTCGTGCTCGTCAACTTGTTCCGCGAGCCGATCGGGGCTGCGATGCCGCCGGATGCGATCAACACCCTGATCACCGCGGCCGGACGCCGGGCGGGGATTGCGCCGACGGTGCGGCCGCACCAGTTGCGACATGCGTTTGCCAGCAACCTCGCCGATGCGGGCGGCGGTTTGGACGAGATCGCCGACCTGCTGGGGCATGCATCGTTGCTGTCGTCGCAGGTATATCTGCATCCCGATCCCGGCTGGCTGCGGGCCGCGATCGACGTGTCCCCAGCCCTCGCGCGGCCGCGGCGATGCCGAGGTGACCGCGCCGTCGGTGATCGGGTCGGCGGCGCTGCCCGCGCTGCCCGGATCTATGGTCCCGGACGCGACCATGGGCGTCGCCGTGGAGGGCGAGGCATGTCCTGGGTGTTGGCGGCGCTGATCGATCCGGGGTTCCTGGCCGGGGCCGGCTGGGACACGGCCAGTCGGGTGCTGTCGGTGCCCCCCGGGCATCCCCTGCTCGGTTGGTCTGTGTGCCAGACGGCGCGGTGCACCAATCAGGTCTATGGGTGTCATCGGACGTGCGGCGCGTGCCGTGCAGGGCAGGACGATCCGCTCGCCGATGACACCGGCGTGGCAGAGCCGGCCTAGCTAGCGGTGCCAGGTTGAGGCCTGTCCGCGTGATCGCCGAAACCGGCGCTACTGCTGCGCCCACTACGAACGGTTGGTGGATCAACGCCGCCGCGACCCCGGGTTCGACGAACGGCGGTGGCGGCGGCTTGAACCGGCGATCGAAAATTCGGGGCAGGTCAGCCTGCATGGCATCCCTGGGCCGGTGGTCGTGCAGGTTCTGTACGGGTTGCAACAAAGGACCCGAGAAGGGTCGAAGACCGGCGTTTCCACGCTCCGCCAAGTCGGCTGGGAACTGCGCCTCATGCAGCCGGAATCCGTCGAACACGTTGCGGTGCAAGCCCGCCGCGAGCACCACAAGTTGGTCGGCTGCTTCGCCCGCCATGTCCGTCGAGCGTTCCTGTGGCAGGAGACCGAACGAGTCAAGGACGTGTGGGACCTGGTCGCCTTCGGGTTGAGCGGGCGGCTCGACTTCATCAAGATCAGCCAGCCTTGGCTGCGGGAGGCTGCCAAGCGGTGGGCCGCCGACGATCTGCCCCGGCGCCGCGGAAAGGCCACCGCGGGACCGGTGCAGCACTACCTGGTCAGCTTGGCCGCCCGTCCGAGGGCTTGCGCGCGGCCCGTCCGGATCGCGGTGACGCGCCGAACGCGCTGGGACGTCGCGACATCGAAGCCTTCCTGCACCGGCTGGCGTTCCTGGTCGCCGATGAGACACCGTTTGTCTACCCCCCTTGTGGGCGATTGGTGGTTGGCCTTCCTCGCCGCGGGATTGTCTGCCTTCGTTCGTCGGTGTCAATGTCGTTCGTCCTCGGCGCCGGACCGCTGACGCGGGCCGGGCGCTTGCGGGCGCTCCACATTGACCCCTCCTCGCTGCGGCAGGGATGGCAGCTATCGAGGAAGGCAGGGATGTGGTCAGGCCGCCCGTGGGTGGGCCATCGCGGCGTTGCGGTTCGCGGTATGGATGGCCTCGTCGTAGCGCACGCCGCGGGTCAGGCAGTGCCAGAGCACTTCGAGCCAGCGGTTGCCCAACGCGCGGAGCGCGGCGTGGTGGCTGTGGTGGTCGGCGATGTGCCGGTCGTAGAACTGCCGGGCCCACCCGGAACGGGTCAGGGACCAGAACGCCCACTGCTGCACCGCGTCTCGCAGGTACCGGTTGCACGCCAGCCGGCATGCGACGACGTACTCGCTCGTCCCGGAGCGCCGGGTCACACCACACCGTCGGAAAACACACCAAAACGGACACCGTCACCAAGACGAACACCAAGGGACTTCAGCCAATAGGTTGAAGTCAAGCTCAAGTCGCGGGCCGAAACACCCTTCCCTGAAGCGCTTTCCGCGGAGAGAACAGCGGCGGTGCTGTCCTGCTGCCGCCGGCCACGGGAGCGGTTCCTGGTGATCCTTTTGCTGCACACAAGGGTTTCGCATTGGTGAAGGCCTCGGGTTGCGACGGTGTGACATGCATGTGCTGCCGGATTCCCGCGGTCTGGGTTGCGCCACGGTGGGCGCCCACGTCCATGTCCGGCACCGGGCGAACCCGAACGGCGCGTTGGCGAAGTCCCGGTTCCCGCGCACGGTGCCGGCCAGCGACGCGGTGCTGGCCGCTTGCGCCGATTACCAGTACGAGCGCGCCGAGACCGTGGGTGAGATCGGCAACGACATGGTGCTGATCAACCTGTATCACGAGCCGCTCGGCGCGCCGATGAATTACCGGGCGGCGAAACGGTTTTTCGACCGGGTGGCCGGTGAGTGCGGCTTCCCGGTCCGACCGCACATGCTGCGTCACACCGCGGCCACCAACTGGATCCGCGCCGGGGGTCGACATCGACGTTTTGCGAGCACTTCTCGGTCACGCCTCGCTGGCATCCACGACGATTTACCTGCACGCCCGGAGGGTTGTTGACCGATCTGCGTCGGCATCTGGACCGGGCCTGGGTCCAGCACACCGGTGCGGACCCGTTCGCCGGTGACCTCTGGCAGGTGGCGCTGCTGGGCCTGCACGCCAACGGATCGCGTCACTGCCCGGCGACCCAGGGAGTCGTCGATTTCCAGCCCATCGAGTTGCCGTGGCTGCGGGAGTCGGTCAA